>NZ_JBNAGJ010000003.1:0-444623 GCF_049803795.1 Youngimonas ophiurae (nom. illeg.) | reverse complement strand
AAAAGGGCCCCAATGGACCCTTTTCATTTTCCTTCAGCATGCTTTTACGGCGCGTATTGTGAGTATTTTTGCCAGATGGGCGCGGTATTTTCCCGATCCGTGCAGATCTGCGATCATCTCTTCTCCGGGCAGGTTCAGCGGGTCGATTGCGCCTGCGCTGAAGTCGGCGCTCAGCGCCGCTTCGGCCTCGGTCCAGCGGAACACGCCGTCATTGCCCGCCCCGGTCACCGCCACGCGCACGCCATCGGCAAACTTCGCCACGAAGACACCGCATAGCGCAAACCGCGAGGCCGGCTGCTCGAACTTCTGATAGCTGGCCGCCTGCGGGATCGGAAAGCGCACCGCGGTGATGATCTCGCCCTCCTCCAGCACGGTGCCGAACAGCCCGTCAAAATACGCATCCGCAGCGATCTCACGCGCAGAGGTCACCACCACCGCCCCCGAGGCCAGAACCGCCGAAGGATAACACGCCGCCGGATCGTTATTCGCCACAGACCCGCCAATCGTACCGCGATTGCGCACCGCCGGATCGCCGATCCCCCCCGCCAGCGCGGCCAGCGCCGGATAGGCCCCCGCCTCGGCCGCCACAGTCGCATGAGTGCTCGCGCCCCCCACGCGCAGCACACCGTCCGCAGAGGTCACCCCCTGCATCTCGGCAATCCCCGCCAGACGCACCAGCGCCGAAGGCATCGCCAGCCGCTGCTTCATCGTCGGCAGCAGGGTCTGTCCACCCCCCAGCGCCAGCGCCTCCTCATCCTTCAAAGCCTCCACAGCCTCGGCCACCGATCCGGGCGCCACAAAGTCAAAATTATACATCTCGTTTCTCCTCCCAAAGCGCCCAGAGCCACAGCCCAACCCGCTTCTTTGTTCCATAAATACTCATTGCGGCGGCGCCGCACCCGCCGCGCCGCCCCAAAACAAAGCCTCAGCCCCCCTGCATCGCTTCCCAGACCCGCGACGGGCTGACCGGCATGTCGATGTGATCCACCCGGTACCCCCCGCGCTGCAACGCATCGATCACCGCATTCACCACCGCCGGCGGGCTGCCGATCGCCCCGGCCTCGCCGCAGCCCTTCACCCCCAGCGGGTTATGCGTGCACGGCGTCTGGCACGAATGATCCACATCGTAAAACGGCACATCCGAGGCCCGCGGCATCGCGTAATCCATGAAGGATCCGGTCAGCAGCTGGCCGTTCTCATCATAGACGGTGTTTTCCAGCAGCGCCTGGCCGATGCCCTGCGCCACGCCGCCATGCACCTGACCGGCCACGATCATCGGGTTGATCACATTGCCAAAATCATCCGCCGCGGTGAAGGCCAGGATGTCCACCTTGCCGGTCTCGGGGTCCACCTCGACCTCGCAGACATAGGCGCCCGAGGGATAGGTGAAGTTGCTGGGGTCATAAAACGCGGTCTCCTCCAGCCCCGGTTCCAGGTTCTCCAGCGGGTAGTTATGCGGCACATAGGCCGCCAGGGTCACATCGCCCCAGGCCACGGATTTATCCGTGCCCGCCACGCTGAACTGGCCGTCTTTCAGCTCGATATCCGCCTCCGAGGCCTCCAGCAGATGCGCGGCGATGGTCTTGGCCTTGTTGATGATCTTCTCGGTCGCGCGCACCATGGCCGAGCCCCCCACCGCGATGGAACGAGACCCGTAAGTCCCCATACCCATTGGCGTTTTCGAGGTATCGCCATGCACGATGTCGATCTGGCTGACATCAATCCCGATCATTTCCGACACGACCTGCGCAAAGGTCGTCTCGTGCCCCTGCCCGTGGCTGTGGGACCCGGTAAAGACGCTGATGGAGCCGGTCGCATTCACCCGCACGGTGGCGGATTCATACAGCCCCGCCCGCGCGCCCAGCTGGCCCACCAGATTGGACGGCGCAATCCCGCAAGCCTCGATAAAATGCGCCAGGCCGTAACCGCGCAGCTTACCGCGCGCTTTGGATTCGGCTGCGCGCGCGTCAAACCCCGCATAATCCGTCATCTCCAGCGCCTTATCCAAGGTCGCGTGGTAATTGCCGGTGTCATAGGTCACCGCCACGGGCGTGTCATAGGGGAACTGCTCGGGCTTGATGAAGTTCAGACGGCGCAGCTCGGCCGGGTCCATGCCGATCTCGCGCGCGGCCTTGTCGATGACGCGTTCCAGCTGATAGGTCGCCTCGGGGCGCCCGGCCCCGCGATAGGCATCCACCGGCACCGTGTTGGTGAACACCGCCTTTACGTTCACATAGATCAGCGGCGTGGTGTAATTGCCCGCCATCAGCGTGCCATGCAGCCAGGTGGGAATCGACGGCGCAAAGGTGCTTAGATACGCGCCCATATTGGCATAGGTATCGGTGCGCACGGCGGTGAACTTGTGGTTCTCATCCATCGCCAGTTCGATCTTGGTGACGTGATCGCGCCCATGCGCATCCGAGATGAACGCCTCGGAGCGCGAGCAGGTCCATTTGACCGGCCGGTTCACCACTTTGGACGCGTAGGTCACAAAGGCCTCTTCGGCATAGTGGTAAATCTTCGAGCCAAACCCCCCGCCCACATCGGGCGCCACGACCCGCAGTTTATGTTCCGGAATGGACAGCACAAAGGCCCCCATCAGCAGCCGGATCACATGCGGATTCTGGCTGGTGGTGTAGAGCGTATATTCGTCATTGGCGCGCGCATAATGGCCCACGGCCACGCGCGGCTCCATCGGGTTGGGAACCAGGCGGTTGTTGACCAGCTCCAGCGTGGTGACGTGATGGGCCGACTTGATGGCCGCGTCCACGGCCTCGCGGTTTTCTTCGACAAATCCCCAGTCATAACAAAGGTTTGAGCTCAGATCCTCATGCACCTTGGTGGCCCCGTCCTTCAGCGCCTCCTTCATGTTCAGCACCGGCTCCAGCTCTTCGATCTCCAGCTCGATCGCCTCGGCCGCGTCGCGCGCCTGTTCCAGGGTTTCGGCCACCACAACCGCGATGGGATCGCCCACATGGCGCACCTTGCCCTCGGCCAGAATCGGGTGTTTGGGTTCCTGCATCGGCTGGCCATGGCGGTCCGTCACCTGCCAGCCGCACGGGATGCCGCCCGCCGCCGCAAAATCGGCAGCGGTAAAGATCTTCACCACCCCCTCCAGCGCCGACGCCGCGGCCGTGTCCAGCCGCGCGATCCGCCCATGCGCCACATCCGAGCGCAGGAAATACGCGTGGGTCTGGCCGTGAATGTTGATGTCATCGGTGTAATTGCCGGCCCCCGTCAGGAAACGGACGTCCTCGCGCCGTTTCGTGCTGTCGCCGATGCCGCCCGCCTTGGGCATGTCCTTGGGCATGTCTTTGGGCATGATCTCTCCTCCCTGAGAAAATCGTCCTGTAATCAGTGATTTATGCTGCGCTCTTCATTCTGCCGCCACGGCACCCACGTCCTGACCGGACGCCGCCATGATCGCCTTGACGATGTTGTGATAGCCCGTGCAGCGGCAGATGTTGCCCTCCAGATGATGCCGGATCTCGGCCTCAGTGGGCTTGGGGTTGTCCTTCAGCAACGCCGCCGCAGACATCACCATCCCAGGCGTGCAGAACCCGCATTGCAAACCGTGATGATCCTGAAACGCCTGCTGCAAAACGCTCAGCGTTCCGTCCGCAGACGCCTGGCCCTCAATCGTCGAAACTTCTGACCCATCCGCCTCAACCGCAAGCATCGTGCAGCTTTTGATCGCAACACCGTCAACATGCACAACACAGGCCCCACATTGCGACGTGTCACACCCAACATGCGTCCCACTCAAACCCAAACCAAAACGCAAAAAATCAACCAATAACGTCCGACTCTCAACATCAGAACTATGAAATATTCCGTTTACTGTCATACCTATCCGCATCTCATTTCCTCCCTGCGACATCAGTGTACAAATTCATACCGGACGGGCCGCGCGGGCCATTATCCGGGGACTTCAATAGATGTATCTTTCCGATCAGGCGCTTGCGCGGGCGCTGGTTTGTGCCCCTGACGCGGCATGGGCCGGGTCGGGATTTCCTTTAGCAGCCCGCCCACGCCCATACGCGCGATATCCCGCCCCGTGACAGGCAGGGCGCAGGCCACACGGCCCAGCACCCAATCGGCCCCATTCAGCGCGGGCGAGCGGGCACAGCCGGGCAGGCCGATCACGGGACGCCCGGAGATGTCGGCCAGAAACAGCAGGTTGCCGGGGTCCACGGGCATACCGAACCGCTCGACCCGCCCGCCGGCCAGCCGCACCGCCTGAGGGGCCACATCCAGCGGATCTGAGGTGGCCGAGCCGGTCAGGATCAGCGTCAGATCGCTGGAGACCCCGGCCAGAGCGGCGCTCAGCGGCTGCTCTTGATGCGGAACGGTGATCACCTCGGTCAGGGCGATGTTCAGCGCGTTCAGGCGGGCCTCGATCGCGGGCAGGCCTTTTTCGCCCGCCCCACCGGGGATTTGCGTGATCAGCAAAGAGGCCGTGCGCAATTGCGGCGGCGCAAAGCGGATCGCCCCGTGCGCCAGGTGACAGGCGCGCTCCAGATCGGCGCGCGGGACACCGTAAGAGATGATCTTGACCGTGGCCACCATCCCGCGCGCGGCCATCTGCTGATGGGGCGGCACCGTGGCGACGGTGATCATCGGGTGAACCTCGTTGGCGGCGATCAGGCGGGCCTCGTCCAGCAGGGCCAGCCCCGGCCCGCGGGCCAGGATGTTCACCCGCCCGGTGAAAGGCGCGGTCAGGCGCAGGCCCCGAAGATCGGGGGCCAGCGCGGCAGCCAGTTGCTGCGCGGCGGCGTCTTCGTGCAGGTCCTCGGGGTCCAGCTGCGCGACGATCACCTGCTTCAGCCCGGCATCGCTTAGCAGGCGGGCGTGCTGCTCGGTCAGTCTGATCCCCTTGCGCAGCTTCTGCCCGTTCACCGTCAGCGAGTGGGCCAGAATGGCGCCCGCGATCCGGGCCGGAGGAACGGGACCGAACTTCATCCCTGCCTCAGCACCCGAGTGCATTCGGCCAGGATGGAGACGGCGATTTCAGCCGGGCTGGCCGCACCGATATCCAGACCCACAGGGCCGTGAATGCGGGCAATCTGATCGGGGGGAAACCCTGCCTCTGTCAGGCGGTCCACGCGTTTGGCATGGGTCCGTTTCGAGCCCAGAGCCCCGATATAGAACACATCCGCCGTCAGCGCCTGTTCCAGCGCGGGATCGTCGATTTTCGGATCATGCGAGAGCAGCACAAGCGCGGTACGCGGGTCCAGACCCAGCGTCTTGATCGCGTCATCGGGCCAGTCGTTCAGGATTCGCTCTCCGGGGAAACGTGCGTCCGAGCCAAATGCCTCGCGCGGGTCCACCAGCACCGGATCATAGCCCGCCAGCCGCGCCATCGGCACCAGCGCCTGAGCGATATGCACGGCGCCCACGATGATCATCCGCAAAGGCGGGTTGTGAATGGTGACGAAAAAGCGCCCGTCCTCTTCAAAGCCCGAGCGGTCCAGCCGAAACCGATCCGCATGGCCATGCTGCGTCAGCCAGCGGTCGCCCTCAACCAGATCGGCCACGACGGCCACCGCGCGGCGGGCGGTGCGGGCCGCCACCAATTGTTCCAGCAAATCGGCAGGCAACACCGCGCCCACGGGTTCGACCAGCACGCGGATTGTCCCGCCGCAGGCCAGCCCGACAGCAAAGGCATCCCCATCGCTGATCCCGAATTCCAACAGGCGGGGCTGGCCGTCCTCCAATGCCTCCAGCGCTTCGACGACCACCGCGCCTTCGACGCATCCGCCAGATACCGAGCCCTGGATCTCGCCCGCGCCCGACACGGCCAGCTGACTGCCCACCCGGCGCGGCGCGCTGCCCCAGGTTTCCACCACCGTGGCCAGAACAGCCCCCTTGCCACCGCGATACCATCGCAGAGCAACCTCGGGGATGTTGTCAAACCGATCCATACGTGATGAGCCTCCCTGTGACGATCACTCTAACACAGGGTAGTGCTCTGTCTGCCCCCCGCAACCTACGACGAAAGTCTTAGAGGAAAAGATCGCAAAACGGCCGCCCCAAAGGGCAGCCGCATCGCATAGCCAATCTGGCAAACGGGCTATTGCGCCGGGACGGGCTCGGCTGTTTTGCCATTCAGGCTGTCGGGCAGCACAAAGGCGATGACGATAAAGGCCAGCCCCAGAACGATGCCCAGAATGTCACCCGGCAGGGCTGTCAGGCCTTCGTATTTGGCCCCCGGAACGGTGCCCAGCGTCACCTTACCCCCGGCGATTGCGTCCAGCAGGCCGCTGGATTTCCACGCCGGATAAGTCACCATATAGGCCGCCGCGCCCAGCAGGCCGCCCGCGATAAAGGCCAGCCCGTCCTTGCGCCCGGTGGCCGCCGCGCAGACCCCTGTACCGGGGCAGAACCCCGACATCGCCCAGCCGGTGCCCAGCAGCAGACCGCCGATAAACACGCCGATATAGGCGGATTTCACGGACATATGCCCCACATCCACCAGCCCCAGCATCTGCCCGCCGAACATCAGGATAGACCCGGTGCCGATTGCCAGCAGAATGGTTTTCATCAGATGCAGGTTGGTCAGGTTCAGCATCTTGCCGATATAACCCGGATTGGTGGCGCCGATCCGGTCCAGAGTGAAGCCGAACAGGGCTCCGATCACGATTGCAAGCAGAATGGTCATGGCTCAGGCCCCTTTCTTATACATCATCAGCGACACAGGGATCGCGGCGGCAAAGGCTCCGGCGGCGAAAATATAGCCCGACAGCGAAGTCTGCATCATCCCGCTCATCATATGCCCCGAGGTACAGCCCCCCGCCAAGCGCGCGCCATAGAGCACGATAAACCCACCGACAAAGGCCACGGCGAAACGCTTGACCGCGCTGTCTCCGAAATTGGCGCGCCAGATGCCGGGCATGGTGCGCTCTTCGCGGCTCAGCCCGCCCTTCAGCAGCGTGGACAGAAAGGCCCCCGCCATCATCGCCAGCACGAAAACAAAGCTATAGTTCAACGGGTTAGACACCGATTTGGCGTATTTCCCGTTCGATTTCGCCAGATAGGCATTGGTCGAGGTGTAGCCGTCCTCGGTTTGGGTCACCAATTGCGTATTCACCGCATCGCCGATGATTCCATCCAAAATCACGAATTGCGTGCTCACCCCGATCGGTTTGACCAGCAGCACCGCCAGAAAGAAGACGAACCCCAGCAAGAGCCCCCCCGTTTTCCAATTGAGTACCATTTTCTTCCCCTCGATTTTTCACATCAGGAAATCATTATATGTACTCACATTCCATTTGCAGAATGATTTAGATCAAACCGGCTCAGCCCGCGCGCAACAGGGCCATCAGCCGGTCTTTTTCACCGCCATCGCCAGGGCGCGAGATCGCGGCGGCCAGTTGCTCCAGCGTGGCAATCGAGTGCCCGGCGCGGAAGGCATCCACATGCGGCAGCATCGCCTTGATCCCCGAGGCTTTGGGCGCGAACCCATCCCAGCGCAGCAGCGGATTGAGCCAGATCAGGCGGCGCGCGGACAGGTGCAGGCGCTCTGTCTCTTTTTCCAGCGCGGCTACATCGCCCCGGTCCAGCCCGTCGGTGATCAGCAAAACAACCGCCCCCTGCCCCATCACCCGGCGCGACCAGTCGCGGTTAAACGCATGTAAACATTCACCTATTCTGGTTCCTCCTTCCCAATCCTGAGCCTCGGCCCCCGCTGATTTCAGGGCCTGATCCACGTCGCGCGTGGCCAGATGCCGGGTGATATTGGTCAGCCGCGTGCCGAAGGTGAAGGCATGAACCTGCGCCCATCCGGCACCTTTTTCATTTGCCACCGCGTGCAGAAAATGCAGCACCATCCGGCTGTATTGGCTCATGGAGCCGGAAATATCGCACAGCACCACAAGGTTCGGATAGCGGGTTTTGTGGGATTTGAGCACCAGATCGCAGGTCTCGCCCCCCCGCCGCAAAGAGGCGCGCATCGTGCCGCGCCAATCCACCCGGTGGCCGCGCAGGCTGGTCTGGGTGCGGCGCGATTTCAGCGGCTTGACCGGCAGTTTCAGCCGCGCCAGCATCCGGCGGGCCTGGGCGGTTTCCTCGGCGCTCATCTGTTCGAAATCGAGGGTTTTCAGGCGTTCCTCGGACGACATGGTTTGCGAGGCGTCCACCTCGATCTTTGTGTCCTGCTCATCGGATTCGGGCTGCGGGAGGTCCGGCAATTGCCCGTCCAGCAGGGCCTGGGCTGCGCGTTTTTCGGCCGATTGGGCGGGCTTTTCCTCTTGTACGCCGCGAATGGCCGGCAGCATCATCGCCATCATATGCTCCAGGTAGCGCGGATCGCGCCAATAGAGCCGGAATATCTGCGAGAAGACCGCGCGATGCTCGGGGCGGTTCACGAAACAGGCGTGCAATGTCCAGTAAAAATCGCGTTTATCGGTAAAGCCCGCCGCCTGCACCGCCCGGATCGCATCCATCACCCGCCCCGGCCCAACCGGCAACCCCGCCCGGCGCAGGGCGCGGGCAAAGTGGGTGATGTTATGGGTCAGCCTGGGGTTTTCCGGCAGGTCGAGATCGGGGAGCTGGGCCATGGCGTCACCTGTTGCGGTGGGGGGCAGATAGCTCCCCACACCCGCAGCCCAGGTGGGGGGCAGTCTGCCCCCCACACCCCCCGAGAGTATTTGCGGCAAGATGAAACATCAGGCCGGGGCGAGGGCGGCGCGGGAGTCGTCCAGCAGGCGTTTGGCCTCGGAGCCCTGGAGGCGCTGGATGTCGTCCTGGTATTTGAGGATGGCGCCGATCGTGTCGGAGATGACCTCGGGCGAGAGGGAGAGCACGTCGAGGGCGAGCAGGCATTTGGCCCAGTCGATGGTTTCGGCGACGCCGGGTTTTTTAAAGAGATCCTCGGTGCGCAGGCGTTGGATGAAGGCGACGACCTCGCGCGAGAGGGATGCAGCGGCCTGGGGCGCGCGGGCCTGGAGGATTTCCAGTTCGCGGTCGAAATCGGGGTAATCGACCCAGTGATAGAGGCAGCGGCGTTTGAGCGCGTCGTGAACCTCGCGCGTGCGGTTGGAGGTGAGGATGACGATGGGCGGTTCGGGCGCGTGGATGGTGCCCAGCTCGGGGATGGTGACCTGAAAGTCGGAGAGGGCTTCGAGCAGGAAGGCCTCGAAGGGTTCATCGGTGCGGTCCAGCTCGTCGATGAGCAGGACGGGAGCACCGCCGGGTTGCGGGCGCATGGCTTGCAGCAGGGGGCGCTCGATCAGGTAGTCTTGGGTGAAAAGCTCGGTTTGCAGGGCGTCGCAATTGGCGGAGCCTGCGGCCTCGGCGGTGCGGATGGCGATCATCTGCGCGGCGAAGTTCCATTCGTAGACGGCGCTGGCCGCATCCAGCCCTTCGTAGCATTGCAGGCGGATCAGGCGGCGGCCCAGGGCGGCGGCGATGGCCTTGGCGATCTCGGTTTTGCCGGTGCCGGCCTCGCCCTCCAGAAACAGCGGACGGCCCAGTTTCAGCGACAGAAAGGCCACCGTGGCCAGCGCCCGCCCGCATATGTAATCCTGCCCTGCCAGCGCCGTCTGCACGTCGTCAATCGAAGAAATATCGCTCATACCTGTCCTCCCTCTTTTTACCATGCAGGCCGCATTGCAGCCGTCAAGTGGCACCAAAGGCGCAAATCCCCCGCGAATGTTGACGCCCCGCAGGACACCTGTCATGATTTCGGTAACGAATTCCGGGGTAAAACGGGACAAACCCGCAGCCGGACCATGGGCAGTACAGTCATGAGTGTGATCAAATCAGACATCACGGGGGCGCAGCGATGCGGATAACCGCCGTAACTTGTGTGAAAGACGAGGGGCCGTTCCTGTTGGAATGGATCGCCTTCAACCGGCTGATCGGTGTCACCGATTTCCTGTTTTATTCCAACGATTGCACGGATGGGACGGATCTGTTGCTGGATGCTTTGGCCCGGCGCGGGATGGTCCGGCATCTGCCGAACCCCGCTCAGGGGCGCAATTACCAGATGGAGGCCCTGCGCCACGCCGCTAAACAGGATGTCGTGCGCGATGCCGATTGGGTCTGGGTGGCCGATGTGGACGAATTTCTGAACATCCATGTGGGCGATCACACGATCCCGGCCCTGATCAGGGCCTGCGGCGATCCTCAGGCGATCTCGGTCACGTTTCAGTTCTTTGCCAATGGCGGCGTCGAAACCTTTCAGGACCGCCCCGTCATCGCGCAATTTCCTCGTACCCATAACCCGGACATCTGGTGCGGTGAGCTGGCGATCGAGGTGAAAACCCTGATGCGGGCCGATTTTCCCTTGCGTTATTTCGGGGCGCATCGCCCGTTTTTCCGCGAGAAGCTGCCGCCGCGCAAACGGCCGCGCTGGACGGACGGATCGGGCCGCGATGTGCCGCACCGTTTTCTGGTGGCCGCCAACCCGCGCCGCATCCGCAAATTCCCCGCCCGCGGGGCGCGCGATTTCGCGACTCTGAACCACTATGCCCTGCGGTCTATGGACAGCTATCTGGTGAAAAACGACCGGGGCGATGTGAACCGCGAACACCGCGCCTTTGATGACACCTATTGGCGCGAGCGCAACGACGCAGGATATGAGGAGCTTTCGATTCAGCGCTATCTGCCGGATTTGCAGGACGCGCTGACCGAGCTGAAATCCGACCCCGAGCTTGCCGCTCTGCACGCAGATTGCGTCCGCCTGCACCGGGACCGTTGCGCGCAACTGCTGCAAACCGAAGAGTTCACGCATATGCGGGCGGCCTTGCAAAACGCCCCCGCCCTGCCGCAAGAAGAGCAAGAGCTGCTGAGCAGGCTGGGGATCCCGGTATGAGCGAGCGGCTGCGCATCGTCAATCTGGGGCTGCCCAAGTCGGGCACGACCACCCTGGCCCATGCGCTGCGGGTGTCGGGGCTGCGGACGGCCGATTACCGCATCCGCAAGCGGCAGACACCGGACAGCAGCCTGCACAATGCCTTTGTCGGGGAACTGATGTATCGCAGCTATTTCAGCACCGGCGACCCGCTAGAGGCCCTGGATCATTTCGATGCGCTTTCGGAAATCAGCACCCTGCGCGAGGGGCATTCGCTGTGGCCGCAGATGGACTGGGGGCTGATTGACGCGATCCGCACACATCATCCGCAAACGCGCTTTGTCGCCACCTGGCGCCCCCCCGAGGCGCTGTCGAATTCCATCATGCGCTGGTCCAACCTGGGCACCGAGCGCCTGCCCGCCGGCCATATCCCCGGTCTGCCGCAGGGCTATGGCGACGATCCGGCTCAGCGTGTGCAATGGATCTGCGCGCATTATGCCCATCTGGAACGGCTGTTCGCCGATGACCCGGACTTTCTGATTCTGGACGTGCAGGCCGGGGACGCCAGGGCGCAGCTGTCGCGCTTTTTGCAACATGAAATCACCTGGTGGGGCAAGGCCAACCGAAACCGTACCGCCCCGCGCCGCAAGCCCAAGGAAACCGTCTGATGCGCCTGTTTGTTCATATCGGTCTGGAACATGTCGGGGCCAGCCGCCTACAGGACGTGCTGGCCGCCAAGCGCGAACAATTGCTGACCAAGGGCATTCTGTATCCGCGCTCGGCCGGGAACAAGAACCACACCCGCCTGTTCATGGCCGTCACCGATGCCGATCATGTGGATCCTTTGCGCCACAATCGCGGCTATACGCAGACAGAGGACCAGCAGCGACTGTATGAAAGCGTCGCGCGCGGGCTGGCGCAGGAAATCGCCACCCATCGGCCGCATACGATGATCCTGTCGGCCAGCCAGCTGGGGGCCTCGCTGGCGCGCCCGTCCGAAATCGCGCGCCTGCACGATCTGCTGTCACCCCTGTCCCAGGACATCCGCATTCTCGCCCATGTGGACGAGCAGGCCCGCCTGCTGGCCCGGCATTACGGCGCTCAGGTGATGGAGGGGCGGGCTGCCTCGCTGGAGCTGGAGCTGGACATGGCCGGATCGGCGGACTGGTGGGACGATGCGCTGCTGGACGGGCATGTGATTGACCCCGACAAAGGCCAGTATCAGGAAACCCAATGCCCCGCCTTCTGGCTGGATTATCCGCGCCTGGTGCACGAATGGGAGACCGTCTTCGGCGCGGATTCGGTGACATTGCGCCCCTATGACGCGGCGCTGTTTTACGGGGAAACCGTCACGCGGGAAATCTGCGAATCGTTTGATCTGGACGTTCAGATTGGCCGGGCTGACAGCGCCCGCCCCCCGGCGCAGCCCTCGGCCGTCACGGTGGCGCGGGCACGGCAGATGAATGCGCTGCTGCTGCGGCTGCTGGCGCGCTCGGATCGGCTGATCCCGCGCAAACTGTGGAAATCCCTGCTGGAGGAAGTCACCTTTGAGGCCCCGCCCATTCCCGCCGGCAGCCTAAGCGCCGTTTCGGACGGGTTTGCCGCCGCGAATGCGCAGCTGTGCCGGGATCACCCGGCGCTGTCGCCTGCGAATTTCACCCCCGACACGCCCAGCGCCCCGTGGGTGGAAAGCCCCACGCAGCTGGGCTATCGCGCGTCGCAATATCTGCTGGCCTTCATGGGGCGGATCGACCGCACCACCCGGTCTGAAAAACGCGCCCGGCGCGAGGCCGTGCAGGAAACCGGCGCCTCACAGGGGACGATCCCCGGTCTTAGCCCCGAAACGCAGGCAATTATGCCGCCGCTGGCCGCGCAGAACTTTGCCAAATTGCAGAAATCCTCGTTCAAGCCGCATAACCGCCTGGGCAAAATCAACGAGGACGTCCCCGGCCCCGCCTATCCCCCCGCGCCCGACGGGACCAACACGCTGATCGTGGGCTGCATGAAAAACGAGGCCCCCTATATCGTCGAATGGGTCGCGTATCACCGGGCCATCGGGGTAAAGAATTTCCTGATCTACACCAATGATTGTTCCGACGGGACCGATCAGATCCTGCACCGGCTTCAGGAAATGGGCGTCCTGCAACATCGCAATAACGATGACTGGTCGGGCAATTCGCCTCAGCAATTCGCCCTGGACAACGCGCTGAAGGAACCGGCCCTGCAACAGGCCGACTGGATCGCGCATATCGACGTGGACGAGTTTATCAACATCCGCTGCGGGGATGGCACGCTGCGCGCGTTTTTCAAGGCCGTGCCCGATGCCACCAATGTGGCCATGACCTGGCGGCTGTTCGGCCATTCAGGCGTGCACGATCTGGCGGATCGGTTCGTGATTGAACAGTTCGACCGCTGCGCCCCGAAATTCTGCCCCAAGCCGCACACTGTCTGGGGGTTCAAAACGCTGTTCCGCAATACCGGCGCCTATGGAAAGCTAAGCTGCCACCGCCCCAACAAGCTGGACGAAAGCGCGGCCGGGCAGGTCAAATGGGTGAACGGCTCGGGGCAGGACATGACCCAGGAGGCGCTCAAGAACGGTTGGCGCAGTTCCAAAAAATCCATCGGCTATGACCTGATCCAGCTGAACCATTACGCGCTGCGCTCGGCCGAGAGCTTCCTGATCAAGCGCCAGCGTGGGCGGGCGCTGCATGTGGATCGCTCGATCGGGCTGAATTATTGGATCCGCATGGACTGGAACGATCACCGCGATCTGACCATTCAGCGCAATATCCTGCGATTGCGGGCCGAATATGACCGGCTGATGGCCGATGACACCCTCAGCGCGCTGCACCGAAAGGGGCTGGCCTGGCACCGCGCCAAGGCCGATGAGCTGCACGCCATGCCCGAATTTCAGGAACTCTACGATCAGGCCCGCGCCTTGAAGCTGAACCAGACCGAGCGCGTCGCCTGGGCCCTGGCCCTGGATATGGAGAGCTAGATGGCCCAGCGGTTCCTGGCCATCGCGTGCCTGCGCAACGAGGCGGCTTTCCTGCTGGAATGGCTGGCCCACCACCGCGCCTGCGGGTTTGGCGAATTTCTGGTGTTCTCGAACGATTGCCAAGACGGGACGGATGCGATGCTGGACCGGCTTCAGGACATGGGGCTGGTGGTGCATAAACGCAATAATGGCCCGTATGATACGCGCGGCATCCAGTTTACCGCGCTCAACCGGGCCTCGGATCTGCCCATCGTGCGGCGCGCCGACTGGCTGCTGCCGCTGGACGTGGATGAGTTCGTGAACATCCATACCGGAGACCGCACAGTGCAGGCGCTGACCGCGGCCCTGCCGCAGGCCACCGCGATCACGCTGACCTGGCGCTTGTTCGGCAATGGCGGTCAGGTCGCCTATGAGGACCGCCCCATCACCGCCCAGTTCACCCGCGCTGCGCCGGAAATCATGCACTGGCCCTGGCGCAGCACCATGTTCAAGACGCTTTATCGCAATGATGGCACCTATGCGCGGCTGGGGGTTCACCGCCCCCGCCGCCCGGATGCAGACCGCCTGCCCGATGCCCGCTGGTTCGATGGCGAGGGGCGCGAGCTGGATCGCAAATTCCGCTCTACCCGGATATTTTCCACCTATGGGCAGGCCAATTACGCGCTGGCGCAGCTCAATCACTATCCGCTGGGCGCGATGGAGAGCTACCTGCTGAAGGCCGATCGCGGCCGCGCTGTGCATTCCGATCATATGCTGGGCATGGATTACTGGGTGGAACGCAACTGGTGCGAGGCGCAGGATCTGTCCATTCAGGCCCTCGCCCCGCGGATGCAGGCCGAACTGGCGGCGCTGAAATCCGATCCCGAACTGGCGCGTCTGCACGACCAGGCGGTGGCCTGGCGCAAAGCGCGGCTGCATGAGCTGCTGCAACGCGAACCCTACCGCGCCCTGATGGGACGGCTGATGATGACGCCCCCCTCGCGGCCGCTTCCGCCGCAGGCGGCGCGCGTTCTGTCACATCACGCCCGGCGCGCAATGGCCCGGCACGATGGCGCCCGCAGAAAGCCCTAGGAATCTCCGCATTTTCGCCCCATTGGACCCGTAGAAAAAAATCCATGATAATGGTCTGCGTTAAAGCGGGCGTTAAGGATGAGTGGTATGACGGACCTGAAGAAACTGCTGCAAACCCCTCTGGCTGGGCTGAAGAAGCCCGCCTGGCTGGGCAAGTTGCAGGAAATTTCCGAGGAAACAGGCTTTTTCGAACCCCTGGGCAAGCGTCATTTCGCGGCCTTCGCGGATCTGGACGAAACCCTGATCGTCACCTTCGAATCCCTGCAAGGCATTCAGGCCCTGTCGGAAACCGCGCAGCCCCTGGGATGGGAAGTCGCGCGCGAACACGGCTGGTCGCATCTGGCGCTGATTTCGGATGGGGACACCTGGTTTCGGGACGAGGCCGTCTATGCCATGTTCGATCAGCTGATCGACGATGGTTTCTTCGAGGAATTCGACCGCGTGGTGTTCTATGGCGCGGGCCCGTGCGGCTATGCGGCCGCAGCCTTTTCCGTCGCCGCGCCGGGGGCCACGGTGCTGGCCGTCCAGCCCCAGGCCACGCTGGACCCGCGCATCACCGAATGGGATGACCGTTTCATCGAAATGCGCCGCACCTCTTTCTCGGATCGCTATGGCTATGCGCCCGATATGATCGACGCGGCTGATCAGACCTATGTGTTCTACGACCCGCACGAGGATCTGGACGCCATGCACGCGGCGCTGTTCACGCGCCCCAATGTGACAAAGCTGCGGATGCCCAACATGGGCGACGCGCTACAAACCGAGCTGTTGACGATGGACCTGCTCTTCACCGTTCTCAGCCAGGCCGGACGCGGCAGTTTCTCGGCGGCTGCCTTTGCCGAACTCTACCGCGCCCGGCGCAATCACCCCTCGTATCTGCGCGGCCTGCTGACCCGTCTGGATGTGCAGGACCGCCCCTATCTGGCCACCATCTTGTGCCGCAACGTGGTGGCGCGGATGCACGCTCCGCGCATTCGCCGCCGACTGGACGCGCTAGAGAAGGCCGCCGCCGAGGGCAAGATCGAGATTCCCGCCGCCTGACACCGATTTCGCGCGCCTACCCACTGGTCCACGCGCCCGGATCGGTGTAATCGCAAAGGCATGAGCACCTCGATCACCATCACACGCCCCGATGACTGGCACCTGCACCTGCGCGATGGCGCAATGCTGCGGGCTGTCCTGCCCGAAACCGCCCGCCATTTTGGCCGCGCCATCATCATGCCGAACCTGGTCCCGCCCGTGGTCACCAGCGCCGATGCCGCCAGCTATCGCGACCGGATCCTGGCCGCGCTGCCCGTCGATATGACATTCGAGCCGCTGATGACGCTCTACCTGACCGAGGACACAGATCCCGCCGACGTCGCCCATGCGTTCGAAACCGGGCTGTGCGCGTCGGTGAAACTCTATCCCGCTGGGGCCACCACCAATTCCGCCTCGGGCGTGCGTAACTTCGACAAAGTCCGCCCCGTGCTGGAAAAAATGGCCGAAATCGGCATGCCCCTCTGCGTCCACGGCGAGGTCACCGACACAGACATCGACATCTTCGACCGCGAGGCCGTCTTCATCGACCGCGTGCTGGACCCGATCCGCCGCGCCACCCCCGGCCTGCGCGTGGTGATGGAACATATCACCACCAGCGACGGCGTAGACTATGTCAAAGCCAACGACACCGATCTGGGCGCCACAATCACCACCCATCACCTGATCATCAACCGCAACCACATCCTGGTGGGCGGGATCAAACCGCATTACTACTGCCTGCCCGTCGCCAAACGCGAATCCCACCGCCTGGCCCTGCGCGCCGCCGCCACCTCGGGCGACAAACGCTTCTTCCTGGGCACCGACAGCGCCCCGCATGTGGACGCGGCCAAGGAAACCGGCTGCGGCTGCGCCGGCTGCTTTACCGCCACCAACACCATGGCCCTGCTGGCCCATGTCTTCGAAGAAGAAAACGCACTGGACACCCTCGAAGCCTTCACCGCGCTCAACGGCCCCGCCTTCTACCGCAAACCCACCAATAGCGGCACCCTCACCCTCACCAAAGGCGCCCCCGCCCAGTGGCCCGCCAAAATCCACTCCGATGACGGTCCCGTCACGGTCTTTGATCCGGGCTTCCCCGTGCACTGGCACGTCACCGCCTAAGCCCTTCTTTGCTCGCCAAATACTCCCGCCGGAGGCGCCCGCACCCACCCAGCGCGCCCCCGGTTCCAACAAAAGGACACCGCAGATGATCCCCGCCGCCTACCCCACCAAAGAGGAAATCGCCCGCCTGACCGCCCGGATGTTGCTGGAAATCAAGGCCGTGCATTTCAACGCGGACGAACCCTTTACCCTGGCCTCGGGCCTGCCCAGCCCCACCTATATCGACTGCCGCAAACTGATCTCTTACCCGCGCATCCGTAGCACCCTGATGGATTTCCTGACCGTCACCGTCATGCGCGAGGCCGGTTTCGAAGCCTTCGATAACATCGCCGGCGGCGAAACAGCGGGCATTCCCTTTGCCGCGATGGTCGCCGAGCGCATGGCTCTGCCCATGACCTATGTGCGCAAGAAACCCAAAGGCTACGGCCGCAACGCCCGCATCGAGGGCGCCATGTCCGAAGGCGAACGCGTGCTGCTGGTCGAGGATCTGACCACCGATGGCGGCAGCAAACTGTCTTTCGTGGACGCGATTCGCGAAACCGGGGCCTCCTGTGGGCACACGGCGGTGATCTTCTACTACGGCATTTTCCCCGAGACCGAGAAAACCTTGGGCGATCATGGCGTTAAACTGCACCACCTGTGCACCTGGTGGGATGTGCTGGCCGAGGCCCGCGCCGCCAAGGCCTTTGATGAGAACACCCTCAAAGAGGTCGAAGCCTTCCTGACCAGCCCCCGCCCCTGGCAAGAGGCCCGCAAAAAGGGCTAAGAGCACCCCAGATATTGACCCGCCAAGCCTTTTTGCCACATGATGCGGTATGGGGATAAGTTGCCAACAGCTTATCCCCAAAAACATACAATTTGCCTGCCCGCAGGCGGATTCTGTATGAACTCCTCCCATCGGGAGACAGGGACAGATGAACGAAATCGCCAAGATCGACAGCGCTGAACAAACCGACGGCACCGATCCGATGCCGCATTCCATCGAGGCTGAGCAACAGCTTCTGGGCGCGATCCTGACCAATAATGACATCTATGACCGCGTGGCCTCGATCATCGGGGCGGGGCATTTCTATGACCCGGTCCACGCCCGCATCTACGAGGTGGCCGCCGCGCGTATCGCCAAGAACGCGCTGGCCAGCCCGGTGACGTTGAAAGCCTTCCTTGAGGATGACGCGGGCCTTCAGGAACTGGGCGGGCCGGCCTATCTGGCGCGTCTGGCGGGGGCGGCGATCTCGGCCTATGCGGCGCGCGATTACGCGCAGATGATCTATGACATGGCGATCCGCCGCGAGCTGATTGGCCTGGGCAACAACATCGCCACCAAGGCGCAGCGCGTGGACGTGGCCTCGGAGCCCAAGGAACAGATCGTCGACGCCGAACAGGCGCTCTATAAACTGTCCGAACAGGGCCAGACCGACAGCGGGTTCGTGTCCTTCCTGAAGGCCGTGACCGAGGCGGTGAACGTCACCAACGAGGCCTATCAGCGTGGCGGCGGCATGGCCGGGATTTCCACCGGGTTGGCCGATCTGGACAAACAGCTGGGGGGGCTGCACCCCTCGGACCTGCTGATCCTTGCGGGGCGTCCGTCGATGGGGAAAACCTCGCTGGCGACCAACATCGCGTTCAACGTGGCCAAGGCCTATAAACGCGGGCTGAAACCGGACGGGACCGAGGGCGCCGTGGATGGCGGCGTGGTGGGCTTTTTCAGCCTTGAAATGAGCGCCGAGCAGCTGGCGGGTCGGGTTCTGGCCGAAGCGTCCGAGATTTCCTCGCATAAGATCCGTCAGGGTGACATGACCGAGGGCGAATTCCGCCGCTTCGTGGAAGCCGCCAAGGAACTGGAGGCCTGCCCCCTGTTCATCGACGACACCCCGGCCCTGCCGATCAGCCAACTGGCCGCACGGGCCCGGCGCCTGAAACGGACGCATGGGCTGGACCTGCTGATCATCGACTATCTGCAGCTGTGCCGCGGCATGTCGGATAACCGGGTGAACGAGATTGCCGAGATCTCGATGGGGATGAAGGCCATTGCGAAAGAGCTGAACATTCCGGTGATCGCGCTGTCGCAGCTAAGCCGTCAGGTGGAAAGCCGGGACGACAAACGCCCGCAGCTGTCGGACCTGCGCGAGAGTGGCTCGATCGAACAGGATGCGGACGTGGTGATGTTCGTGTTCCGCGAGGAGTATTATAAGGAACGCGAAAAACCGGGCGAGCACGAGCTGGAAAAGATGGAAGAGTGGATCGCCGCGATGGAGCGTCTGCATGGCAAGGCCGAGGTCATTGTCGGCAAGCAGCGCCACGGCCCCATCGGCACGGTCGAGCTGGCGTTCGAGGCGCAGTTCACGCGGTTTGGCAACCTGGCCAAGGCCTGGCAGCAGGGGCCGGACGAGGGATATTAAGCCGGGGTTTTGGGGGCTCTGCCCCCGCCCCCCTGCGGGTGGCCCCCCGGAGTATTGGCAGAGCAAAGAAAGCGGCGGGAGGTTGCGCGTTTTGAGCGGCCCTGAGCGGTGGGGGGCGTTTGCGCTTGACCATTTTGGGCACTCTGTCAAAACAGCCCTATGACGACGGCAACATTGACAATTGATTTGGCGGCGCTGGTGGCGAACTGGCGGGCTTTGGATGGTTTAACCGGCAGCGGCGTGGAGACGGCGGCTGTGGTCAAGGCCAATGGCTATGGGTTGGGTGCGGGGCGCGTGGCGCGCAGCCTGGCTCATGCGGGCGCGCGGCGGTTTTTCGTGGCGGTGGCCGAAGAGGCCGCGGCGGTGCGCGAGGCGTTGGGGCCTGGGCCTGAGATTTGTGTTTTCTCGGGGCATATGTCGGGTGATACCGATATGATCCATGATTTGCAGCTGGTGCCGATGCTGAACTCGATTGATCAGATGCTGCGCCATGTAGAGGCTTTGCCGGGGCATCCCTTTGGCGTGCAGCTGGACACCGGCATGAACCGTCTGGGGATGGAGCCCGCCGAATGGGCCGCCCTGCGCGAGATTGCCCTGGCGCAGAATATCCAGCTGATCATGTCGCATCTGGCCTGCGCGGATGCGCCAGAGCATCCGATGAATGCCCAGCAATTGCAGGTGTTTCGCCAGATGACGGATGGGTGCGGCGTGCCTCGGTCCTTGTCGGCGACGGGGGGGATTTTGCTGGGGCCGGACTATCATTTCGATGTGACGCGGCCGGGGATCGGGATGTATGGCGGTTTGCCGTTTCAGGCGGCGCGCCCGGTGGCGCATATCAGCCTGCCGGTGATCCAGATCCGCGATGTGGAGGCGGGCGAGAGCGTGGGCTATGGCAATAGCTGGGTCGCTGGGGGGGCCTCTCGGATTGCGACTGTGGCGGCGGGCTATGCCGACGGGATTCACCGCAGCATGGGGGCGCGGACGGCTCTTTATGCGGGCGATGTGGCCTGTCCGGTGCGGGGCCGGATTTCGATGGATCTGATCGGCGTCGATGTGACCCATCTGCCCGAAGCGCCCAAGACGCTGGATCTGCTGAACGCAAGCCAGACCGTGGACATGCTGGCCGGGAATGCCGGTACGATTGGGTATGAAATCCTGACTTCTTTGGGCGCGCGGTACCGCCGGCGCTATACCAGCGCATGAGCCCGGCTGCGCCTTTGGCGGCCCTGGGGCAGCAGGTTCTGGCGGCTTTGGCGCTGGTGGGGCGGGTGACTCTGTTTGCGGCTCAGACCGTTTCGCATCTGTTCCGGCCGCCGTTTTATGGGCGCGAGTTTCTGCACGCTCTGGTGCAGATCGGCTGGCTGTCCCTGCCCGTTGTGGGGCTGACCACGCTGTTTACCGGGGGCGCGCTGGCGCTACAGATCTACGCGGGCGGCAGCCGCTTCAACGCCGAGGCCGTGGTGCCCTCGATCGTGGCCATCGGCATGGTACGCGAGCTGGGCCCGGTGCTGGCCGGGCTGATGGTGGCCGCGCGGGTGGCCAGCTCGATCGCGGCCGAAATCGGCACGATGAAAGTGACCGAGCAGATCGACGCTCTGGTCACGCTCTCCACCCATCCGATGAAATATCTGACCCTGCCGCGCGTGCTGGCCGCGACGATTGCCGTGCCCGTGCTGGTTGGCATCGGCGATGTGATCGGCATCATGGGCGGCTATTTCGTCGGGATCAGCCGACTGGGGTTCAACGGCGCGGCCTACCTAAGCAACACCGTTGATTTCCTTGAAACATTTGACATCGTGTCCGGCCTGATCAAGGGCGCGGCCTTTGGCTTTATCGTGGCGCTGATGGGCTGCTTTTACGGGATGCATTCGGGCCGCGGCGCGCAGGGCGTGGGCCGGGCAACGAAATCGGCGGTCGTCGCGGCCTCGATCCTGATCCTGGCGGCCAATTACCTGCTGACCGAGGTGTTTTTCTCCGCATGATCGAACTGACAAACGTCCACAAAGGGTTCGGTAACCATCAGGTGCTGCGCGGGGTCGATCTGACAATCCCCAAGGGCACCTCCATGGTGATCATCGGCGGCTCGGGCACTGGCAAATCGGTGGCGCTGAAATGCGTGCTGGGGCTGATCGCCCCCGATAGCGGCACCATCACGCTGGACGGCCAGGACGTCACCAAAGCCGACCGAGACGCCTTTCTCGCCCGTTTCGGGATGCTGTTTCAGGGCGGCGCGCTGTTTGACTCGCTGCCCGTCTGGCAAAACGTCGCCTTCCGCCTGCTGCGCGGCTCGCTGAAACGCCCCAAACACGAAGCCCGCGAAATCGCCATCGAAAAACTGCGCCGCGTCGGCCTGAAACCCGATGTCGCCGACAAATTCCCGGCGGAACTGTCGGGCGGGATGCAAAAACGCGTGGGCCTGGCCCGCGCCATCGCCGCCAATCCCGAAATCATCTTCTTCGACGAACCCACCACCGGGCTCGATCCGATCATGTCCGGCGTCATCAACGAACTCATCCGTGAAATCGTCGTCGAAATGGGCGCCACGGCAATGACCATCACCCATGACATGAGCAGCGTGCGCGCCATCGCCGATAACGTCGCCATGCTGCACGAAGGGGTGATCAAATGGACCGGCCCGGTCAGCCAGATGGACACCTCGGGCGATCCCTACCTCGATCAATTCATCCACGGCCGCGCCGACGGGCCAATAGAATCCGTCCGCTAACGCCTTCTTTCTGAAAGAAATACTCTCGCCGAAGGCGTCCCTGCCCCACCCAAGGTGCCGCCGCCGCCCTTGCGCACACCGCCCGCGCCCCCTAGCTGCATAGCCAAAGGAGACGCCCCCGCATGAAATACCTCAACCTCGCCCTCCTGATCCTCTTTCCCATCGCCTGGTTCGCGCCGCTGTTGCGCGCCGGGCTTTTGCCGCTCTTCGGCCTGTCGGAAATCAGCGTCATCTCGGGCCTGCAAAGCCTGTGGAGCAGCGACGTCTTCCTGGCGCTCATCGTGACAGTATTTGCCCTCTTCGCGCCCTATATCAAAACCATCGGCCTGGCGCTGATCCACTTTGACCTGCTGGACAGGCGCACCCTGCCCGCGCTCAATATCCTGGGCAAACTGGCCATGGCGGACATCTTTTTGATCGCGCTCTACATCACCATCGCTAAGGGCATCGGCCTGGGCACGATCGAGACCGCCTGGGGCCTGTATCTGTTCACAGGCTGCATCCTGGCCTCTTTGGGGATTTCCATCGCTGCCCGCAAGGAACGGGTTTGACCGAGACCGCCCGCTAGGGCATCACTGCGCCCATGGCTAAAACGACATCCTTCTCTTGTACCGCCTGCGGCGCGCGCACGAACAAATGGTCCGGGCGCTGCGATGCCTGCGGCGAATGGAACACCATCATCGAGGACGCGCCCCTGTCCGCCGGCCCATCCAAGAAATCGCTGGGCAACAAACGCGGGGCGGCGATCCAGCTGACCGATCTGGCGACGCAGGAAACGCCTCCGCCGCGCACACAATCGGGGCTGGAAGAGCTGGACCGCGTATTGGGCGGCGGTCTGGTTCCGGCCAGCGCCATTCTGGTGGGCGGCGATCCTGGGATCGGCAAATCCACGCTTTTGTTACAGGCCGCCGCGCGTTTTGCCGGGGCCGGGCTGAAGACCATCTATATCTCGGGCGAGGAAGCCAGCGCTCAGGTGCGGATGCGCGCGCAGCGGCTGGGGCTGACAGATGCCCCCGTGCAACTGGGCGCGGAAACCAACCTGCGCGATATTCTGACCACTCTGGACACGGAAAAGCCGCAGCTGGCCATCATCGATTCGATCCAGACCATGTGGGCCGATAACGTCGAAAGCGCGCCGGGATCGGTCAGCCAGGTCCGCGCCGCCGCGCATGAACTAACCACTTTTGCCAAACGCAAGGGCATGTCGGTGATCCTGGTGGGCCACGTCACCAAAGAGGGCCAGATCGCCGGCCCGCGCGTGGTGGAACACATGGTGGATACGGTGCTCTATTTCGAGGGCGAGCGCGGCCATCAATTCCGCATCCTGCGCGCGGTGAAAAACCGTTTCGGCCCCGCGGACGAGATCGGCGTCTTTGAAATGACCGGCAGCGGTCTGTCCGAGGTGCTGAACCCCTCGGCGCTGTTTTTGTCTGAACGGGGCGAGCCCTCGCCGGGGTCCGTGGTCTTCGCCGGGGTCGAGGGCACGCGCCCCGTTCTGGTGGAGTTCCAAGCGCTGGTCGCGCCCTCGCCGCACAGCCAGGCCCGCCGCACGGTGGTGGGCTGGGACGGCTCGCGCCTGGCGATGATCCTTGCGGTTCTAGAGGCACGCTGCGGCATCCCCTTTGCGGGCCTCGATGTCTATCTGAACGTCGCGGGCGGGCTGAAAGTGTCCGAACCGGCCGCCGATCTGGCCGTGGCCGCCGCGCTGCTGTCTGCCCGCGAGGACGCCGCCCTGCCCAAAGACACGGTTTTATTTGGCGAAATCAGCCTGTCGGGGGCCCTGCGCCCGGTCGGTCAGACCGAAAACAGGTTGAAAGAAGCGCAAAAACTTGGTTTCACCACAGCAATCGCGCCGTCCGGAGGCAAAGCGGGCGGCACGGGTGGCATGGCACTTCGGCAATTCGGGGACCTGACCGCCTTTGTAGGAGACATCTTCGGCGCGGGCTAAGCGCTGATAAACAAGGACGGACTTATGGACGGGTTCACCATTATCGACGGCGTTGTTGCGGTCGTCATCATCCTTTCGGCCCTGCTGGCCTATTCGCGCGGGGTTGTGCGCGAGGCGCTGGCCATCGCCGGCTGGGTGGCTGCGGCCATTCTGGCCTATCTCTTTGCGCCGCAGGTGCAGCCGCTGGTCAAGGAAATCCCGGTGCTGGGCGACTTCATTGCCGACAGTTGCGAGCTAAGCATCATCGCCGCCTTTGCCGCCGTGTTCGCGCTGGCGCTGGTGATTGCCTCCTTCTTTACGCCGCTGTTTTCCTCGCTGGTGCAACGCTCGGTTCTGGGGGGGCTGGATCAGGGCATCGGGTTCCTGTTCGGCGTGCTGCGCGGTATCTTGCTGGTGGCGATTGCCTTCTTTGTCTATGAGACCGTGATCACCTCGCAGCAGATTCCGATGGTGGATGACAGCCGCTCGGCGCGGGTCTTCGCCAAAATGACCGGCAAAATCGAAGGCAGCGACCCCGAAGAGGCCCTGGGCTGGATCACCGCCCAATACGAACAGCTGACCAACGCCTGCGAAAAATGATCTGCGTGAAAGCGCCGCATTCGCATCGCCCCAAGAAATCCAAGACCGCCCGTGCAATTGCCGGGCGGTTCTTTTATGATCCTTTCGTGACAGTCACGCATTCTACCCCTATGTAGGGGCCAAACTGCCAGCCAACGGATTCGGAGCACAGCCTTGTCCAAGCTTATGCCACCCGCTCACCCCTTCGACGATGACAAGCTGAAAGAGGAGTGCGGCGTGTTCGGCGTCGTCGGCGTTGCCGATGCGGCCAACTTCGTGGCCCTGGGCCTTCATGCGCTGCAACACCGCGGCCAAGAGGCCGGCGGGATCGTCAGCCACGATCCCATCGAAGGGTTCAACAGCGCCCGCCGTTTCGGCTATGTGCGCGATAACTTTACCTCGCAATCGCTGATGAAAACGCTGCCTGGGCCGCTGGCCATCGGGCATGTGCGCTATTCCACCGCCGGCTCCAAGGGCGCGGCGATCCGCGATGTGCAGCCGTTCTTTGGGGAATTCTCCATGGGCGGGGCCGCGATTGCGCATAACGGCAATATCACCAATGCCGACGCCCTGCGCCGCGAGCTGATCGAGCGTGGCTCGATCTTCCAGTCTTCTTCGGATTCGGAATGTATCATCCATCTGATGGCCCGGTCGCTGCAACGCACCATTCCCGAACGGATGGAGGACGCCCTGCGCCGCGTCGAAGGCGCGTTTTCCGTGGTCGCCATGACCCGCACCAAGCTGATCGGCGTGCGCGATCCGCTGGGCGTGCGCCCGCTGGTGCTGGGCAAGATCGGCGATGGCTGGGCGCTCAGCTCGGAAACCTGCGCGCTGGACATCATCGGTGCCGAATACGTGCGCGAGATCGAGCCGGGCGAGATGGTCGTGATCAGCGAAAAGCACGGGATCGAGAGCATCCGCCCCTTCCGCCCGCGCCCCTCGAAATTCTGCATCTTCGAACATGTGTATTTCTCGCGCCCCGACAGCATCATCGACGGGCGCTCCGTCTATGAAACCCGCCGCCAGATCGGTGTGGAACTGGCCCGCGAGGCCCCGGTCGAGGCCGATCTGGTCTGCCCCGTGCCCGACAGCGGCACCCCTGCGGCCATCGGTTTTGCCCACGAAAGCGGCATTCCCTTCGGGCAGGGCATCATCCGCAACCAGTACATGGGCCGGACTTTCATCGAGCCGACCGAGCAGATCCGCAACATGGGCGTCCGGCTGAAACTGAACGTCAACCGCGCCCTGATCAAGGGCAAGCGGGTCATTCTGGTGGACGATTCGGTGGTGCGCGGCACGACCAGCCGCAAGATCAAGGAAATGATCCTGGACGCTGGCGCCGCCGAGGTGCATTTCCGCATTGCCTCGCCCCCCACGGCCTGGCCCTGTTTCTATGGCGTGGACACGCCCCAGCGCGAAAAGCTGCTGGCCGCCACCATGACCGAGGAAGAAATGCGCCAGCATCTGAATGTGGACAGTCTGAAGTTCATCTCGCTGGACGGGCTGTACCGCGCCGTGGGCGAGGCCGAGGGCCGCAAGAACGACTGCCCGCAATATTGCGATGCGTGTTTCTCGGGGGAATATCCGGTTGAACCCTCGGATATGATCCAGAAGGGCTTTGTGCTGAAAGCCGCCGAATAGGCCGCGATTGATCCGCCGGACCGAGGGCATTGCCGCGCGCGATGCCCCTTTTTCGTGTGGCAGCGGCGCGTTGAGCACAGGCGCGCTTAAGACAGGCGCGCTTCAGGCAGGCAATTTTTCGCGCCCACGGGCGGCACGGGCCAGCGATTGGCCGCTGATCGGCCCTGTTCTTTCGCATATGGGCCTTTTTTCCGGGGTCCGCCCTCGTCATATGCCGCAACGCAGCAACAATGCGCTGCGTAGCCACATGGATCTTATGACAACGCCCACTCCGCCGCAGGTCGCGCAGGCCGCGACCCAAACCGATATGCCTTTGCCCAGCGGGCTGACTTTGCTGGGCACCCTGATCACCCCGCAAAGCAGCCGCGCGCTGCTGCGCCAGGGCCGACGCACCCGGCAGGTTTCAACAGGGGATCGTATTCAGGGGCATCAGGTGGTCGCGATCACCGAGGGCCGGGTCATTCTGACGCGCAAAGGCGCGCAGAAAACGCTCAGCCTGCCCGAATAGCGCCGCTTGCGCCTCTGCATCTGCGCCCCTACTGTGCCCCCACCCTGCAAGAAGGCCCTGATATGTCTCTGTTGTCTCTGGATGCCCGCTGGCGCCGTTTTAACGATGAAACCCGCGCCTGCCCCTGTTGCGGACGGCGGTTTTCGGGGATTTACGACATCGGGTTCGATCATCCCTCGGACTGGCCGCATGGCGCGCGCGCGGATGCGCCCTTTGTCAAGGAAGGGGCCGATCAGCTGTCGCCCGATCTGTGCCGCACCGGAGAGGCGCGATACCTGCGGGTGGTGCTCAGCCTGCCTGTGCAGGGCGCGGATGAGACCGTGCATATCACCCCCTGGGCGCAGGTTCCGCCCGACATGTTCTATGCCTATTTGAACAGCTGGGACGATCCGGCCGCGCCTCTGCCCGCCGAGGCCGAGGTGCTGCTGGCCAATCCCCTGCCCGATCTGGAGGCCGAGGTGCTGCGCCTGCGCTTTCCCCGCCCCGATCAGCGCCCTCAGGCCGTGGCGATGGGCGGCACGCTGGCCTTGGCGCAGGCAAACGGGATCAGCTTCGATCAACTGCTGGATCTCTATGCCGCTTGCGGGGATGACATTCGCCCGCATCTGATGCGCGACTGAATGCGCGCGGGCGGCGGCCCGAATCCGCTTGACCCGCTGCGGATTTCGGCCCAAACCCGGCACCATGACACAGAAAATCGCCCTGATCACCGGAGCGTCGCGCGGCCTGGGCGCAGGCCTGGCCGAGGCGCTTTGCCAGACCCACCATATCGTTGCCGTCGCCCGGACCACCGGCGCGCTGGAGGAACTGGACGACCGAATCCAGGCCAAGGGCGGGCAGGCCACGCTGGCCCCGATGGACATCACCAACAAGGACGCGATGGCGCAGCTGTGCCGCTCGATCTATGACCGTTGGGGGGCTGTGGATGTCTGGGCGCATACGGCGGTGCATGTGGCCCCGCTGGCACCCGCGAATTTCGTCGATCAGAAGGATTGGGAAAAATCGGTGGCCTGCAATGTGTCGGCGACCGGGGTGCTGATCCCCTATATCGCCCCCTTGCTGGGCGAGAGCGGCACCGCGCTGTTTTTTGAGGACGCGCGCGCCGGGCAGAAGTTCTTTGGTGCCTATGGGGCCACGAAGGCCGCGCAGATCGCCATGGCCCGCAGCTGGGCCGCCGAGACCGCCCGGACCGGCCCCAGGGTGCATATCCTGACCCCCGAGCCCATGGCCACGGCCACCCGCGCGCGGTTTTTCCCGGGAGAGGACACGGGCGTGTTGGCGCGGCCTCAGGATGAGGCGAAACGGTTGCTGGAGGCGGTTGCGTAGCCGCAAAGGGGCGCTGCCCCCGCCGCCCTTTGGGCGTCTCCCCCGGAGTATTGGCTGAGCAAAGAAGCAGGGCGCGCGCGGCGTTTGCCCTGGGGCGGGTATGATGCTTGCTCTGGTTTCGGGGGGCGGCTAGTAAGGGAGAAAGAGCGGTAAGGGCGGGTTTATCATGCGTATTTTGATCACCAATGATGACGGCATCAATGCGCCGGGCCTGGAGGCCATGCATGAGATTGCCAGTGAGCTGGCCGGGCCGGAGGGGGAGGTCTGGACTGTGGCGCCGGCCTTTGAGCAATCGGGCGTGGGCCATTGTATCAGCTATACCCATCCGATGATGCTGTCCAAGATGGCCGAGCGGCGCTATGCGGCCGAGGGCAGCCCGGCCGATTGTGTGCTGGCCGGTCTGCACCACGTTCTGAAGGAAAACCTGCCCGATCTGATCCTGTCGGGGGTGAACCGGGGCAATAACTCGGCCGAAAATGCGCTGTATTCCGGAACGCTGGGCGGGGCGATGGAGGGGGCGTTGCAGCGCATTCCCTCGATCGCGATGTCGCAATATATGGGGCCGTCGATTTTTCATGCCGACGATCCGTTCGAGGCAGCGCGGGTTCATGCCCCGGCTTTGATCCGCAAATTACTGGCCAGCTGGCCCGAGGACACCGCGGGGTATCGGCTGTTTTACAACATCAACTTTCCGCCCTTTGACGCGCGGGGGGTGCGCGGGGTGAAGATCGTGCCGCAGGGGTTTCGCGAACACACCCGGTTTTCCTGTCAGCCGCATCTGTCGCCCTCGGGGCGGCAATTCCTGTGGATCAAGGGCGGCGATCAGCACAAACCCACCGCGCCCGAAACCGATGCGGCGGTCAATCTGGATGGCTATATCTCGGTCACGCCGATGCGCGCCGATCTGACGGATCACGCCCTGCTGGCCAAGCTGAAAGAGCTGGAATGATCGACGAAACCGCAGACGCCACACGCAAGATGCAATTCCTGTTTGCCCTACGCTCGCGCGGGGTGACGGATGCTGCTGTGCTGTCCGCGATGGAGAAGATCGACCGCGGCCTGTTCGTGCGCGGCCTGTTTGCCGAACGCGCCTACGAGGATATGCCCCTGCCCATCGCCTGCGGCCAGACGATCAGCCAGCCTTCGGTGGTGGGGCTGATGACGCAGGCCTTGCAGGTCAGCCCGCGCGATAAGGTCATGGAGGTGGGCACCGGATCGGGCTATCAGGCGGCTGTGCTGAGCCAGCTGGCCCGGCGCGTCTATACCGTGGACCGTCACCGCCGCCTGGTGCGCGAAGCGCGCGAGGTGTTCGATGCGCTGGATCTTGCCAATATCACCGCCTTTACCGCCGATGGCAGCTTTGGTTTGCCCGATCAGGCGCCCTTTGACCGCATTCTTGTGACCGCTGCGGCCGAGGATCCGCCCGGCCCTCTCTTGGCGCAATTGAAAATCGGGGGTATTATGGTTCTGCCTGTGGGCCAGTCGGATACGGTGCAAAGCCTGATCCGCGTGCGGCGGCTTGAAGGCGGATTTGACTATGATGAATTGCGCCCAGTCCGCTTTGTACCCTTGGTCGAGGGGCTGGCGCGGGACGAGTAAATCGGGCAAACACCCGTTAATCAGTTGATCAAGCCCCGGCCAACAAGGGGCAGACAGAGGACATCGAGATGACCCAGACCTGCCGTTTCCATTCGGCCCGTGTGATGCTTGCCGGTTCGGCGCTGGCGCTACTGGCGGCCTGTGACGAACCATTTGATTTCGATCTGCGTGGCAATTTCGGCAATGCGCTTAGCACTGCGGATGCGGCGCGTCAGGCTACCGCTGAACGCCCTGCGCCGGACAATCGCGGTATCATTTCCTATCCCGGCTATCAGGTCGTGGTGGCGCGCGGCGGCGATACGGTGGCCGATGTGGCCAACCGGATCGGCCTGGATGCCGAGGAGCTGGCCAAATACAACGGCGTGCGCCCCGATGATGTGCTGCGCAAGGACGAGGTGCTGGCCCTGCCCCGCCGCGTCGCCGAACCCTCGCCCGCCACTGGCGCCGAGGCCACCGGCCCGATCCAGCCGCCCTCGTCCGTGGACATCGAGAGCATCGCCGGGGGCGCGATTGACCGGGCCTCGGCCGCGAAGGTGGAAACCACCGAACTGCCCAAAACCGAGACCGCGAAACCCGCCCAAAAGGCCGAGAAGGTCCAGGTGGGCATCGAACCCATCCGCCACAAGGTGGTGCGCGGCGAGACCGCCTATACGATTTCGCGGATGTATGATGTCTCGGTTCGGGCGCTGGCCGAATGGAACGGCCTGGGCCCCGATTTCACCATCCGCGAGGGCCAGTATCTGCTGATCCCCGTGCCCGACACCAGCGCGCCGCAACGCAAAGCGCAGCCTTTCACCACCAGCAAACCCGGCCAGGGCAGCAGCACGCCCACCCCGCCAAGCGCCAGCCAGGCGCTGCCCGCGCAGAAAACCACCCCTGCGGCCCAGGCCACACAGCCCACCGGCGCGCCGGATCTGAGCAAATCCCAGACCCGCAAGGCCCAGATGGACATGCCCGTGAACGGCAGCATCGTCCGAGACTACAAGAAGGGTAAAAACGACGGGATCGACATCGCCGCAGCCCCCGGCACGCCGGTCCGCGCGGCGGCCAATGGCACCGTCGCGGCGATCACCACCGATGCCGATCAGATCCCGATTCTGCTGATCAAACACCCCGATAATCTGCTGACGGTCTATGCCAATGTGGATGCGATCTCGGTCAAGAAGGGCGATGGTGTGAAACGCGGCCAGAGCATCGGGAAAATCCGCTCGGGTAAATCGAACTACGTGCATTTCGAGGTCCGCAAGGGCTTTGATGCGGTGGATCCGACGCCCTATCTGAAATAACCCGCCTGAAAGAATGCCAAAGGCCCGCTGATCTGGCGGGCCTTTTATTTCAAGAGGTTAGCTTAGACCCGAACGCCCTTGCGCCCGGCCAGATCGGTAAAGAACTGCCAGGCCACCCGGCCCGACCGCCCGCCGCGCGTGGCCTGCCATTCGATGGCTTCGGCGCGCAGGGTGCTGTCCTCGATCTGCACGCCATGGGCATCGCAATAGCCCCGGATCATCGCCAGATAGTCATCCTGCGTGCACGGATGAAAGCCCAGCCACAGCCCGAAGCGATCGGACAGGGACACCTTTTCCTCGACCGCCTCAGAGGGGTTGATCGCGCTAGAGCGTTCATTCTCGATCATGTCGCGCGGCATCAGGTGGCGCCGGTTCGAAGTGGCATAGAACACCACATTGTCGGGGCGTCCCTCAATCCCGCCATCCAGCACGGCCTTGAGCGATTTGTAATGCTGATCATCATGGCTGAAGGACAGATCGTCGCAAAACAGCACGAACCGCGCGTCGCTGGCGCGCAGCAAGTTCAGCAGCCGCGCCACCGAGGGCAGATCCTCGCGTTGCAGTTCCACGATTTTCAGCGCGTGCCCCTGCGCCAGAACCTGCGCGTGCACCGCCTTCACAAGCGAGGATTTCCCCATCCCGCGCGCACCCCACAGCAGGGCGTTATTCGCCGGCAGGCCGCGCGCAAATTGCACCGTGTTGGTCAGCAGCGTGTCGCGGCTGCGATCCACCCCCACCAGCAGCGACAGATCCACGCGGTTTACCTTGGGGACGGGCTCCAGCCGGTCGGGCTCTACATGCCAGACAAAGGCGTCGGCCGCGTCGAAATCGGGGGCCGCCAAAGGCGCCGGAGACATCCGCTCCAGCGCCGCCGCGATACGTTTCATGGTCTTTTTCACGGTTTCGACCCGCTGTTATCCACCATGCCGGGGTCGTCCTCTTCTTCGTCGAATTCTTTCATCAACGGGTCGTCGAACTCTTCTTCGGGCTCTTCTTCGTCGTCGTAATAACCTTCGGCGCGCAGGCGGGCCTCGCGTTTGGTTTCCACGCGGGCCACCAGGAAGATCGAGATTTCATAGAGCCCGTAAACCACCACAAACAGGATCAGCTGCGTCGTCACATCCGGCGGCGTCACCAAAGCGGCCACCGTCAGGATGCCCACCACGGCGTATTTGCGGGTGTTGCGCAGCCCCTTGGCCGAGGCCAGCCCGGCCTTGCCCATCAGCGTCAGCAGCACGGGCAGTTGGAAACACAGGCCAAAGGCCACGATCATTTTCAGCGTAATATCAAGGCTTTCGTTGACCTTACCGTTGAAAACAATGTCGATCCCTTCCTGAGCGGCAGTCAAAGAGGCATCCACATCCTGCCCCACCAGCATGGCCGAAACGAAGGACGGGAAATCCGCAAACCCCAGGAAAAACGCCATGGCCAGCGGGATCACCACGTAATGCGCAAAGGCACCGCCCATCAGGAACAGCACGGGCGAGGCAATCAGAAAGGGCAGAAAGGCGTTCTTTTCGTTTTTATACAGTCCCGGCGCCACAAAGCGCCACAGCTGGTTGGCGATCACCGGAAAGGACAGCGCCAGCCCGCCCACCATCGAGATGCGGATCAGGGTAAAGAAATATTCCTGCGGCGCGGTGTATTGCATCACCGGATTGGGATTGCCCAGCGCGCGCATCGTGTCCTCGATCGGGCCCAGCAGGAAATCCAGAATGTGCCGCCCGAACGAGAAACAGATCACCATCCCGATCACAAACGCAATGACCGAGCGGATCAGACGCGTGCGCAATTCGGCCAGGTGTTCGATCAGCGGGGCGCTGCTCTCTTCGATCTCGTTGCTGTCGGTCATGCCTTATTCCTTGGCCTGTTCGGATGCCTTCTGAGGGGCCGGTTCTTCGGCCTTGTCTCCGACCTGGGCGGCGGCGTTTTCGGCCTCGGCCGCGTCGGCAGCCTGGCGTTCGGCCTCGCGCTTGGCGGTCGCGTCGTGGATTTTCTTGGCGACGGCGGCGCGATCCTCGTCCAGATCGGTGTCTTTGGTCGGATCCCAGTTCTTGAAGCTGTCGGTGGCCTCTTTGACCTTGTCCATGCCGAACTGTTTGGGGTCGGCGGCGGCCTTGATCGTGGTCGAGATGTCCTTGACCCCGGCATCATCGGCGGCCTGATCCATGGCGCGACTGAATTCACGCGCCATGCCCTTGGCCTTGCCGACAAAACGTCCAACCGTGCGGAACAGACCGGGCAGATCCTTGGGCCCCACCACGATCAGAGCGACGATCCCGATGACCATCAGCTCGGTCCAGCCAAGATCGAACATGGATTAGACCTTGTCTTTTTCGGACTCGGGGGTCACGTCCTTGGCCTCGGCGGCGGCCTGCTCTTCCAGTTCCTTGGTGCCTTCGTTCACGCCCTTCTTGAACGAGGTAATGCCCTTGCCCACTTCGCCCATCAACGAGCTGATTTTGCCACGGCCGAACAGCACCAGCACAACGACGGCGATCAGCAGAAGGCCGGGCAGGCCGATATTGTTAAGCATGTTGTCTCTCCCTTGGTTGGGCTTTCGTTGCGAAGCCCTGCGAAAATCACGTTACGTATCTAATAACGATTGGCCCGCGTTGGAAGAACCAAAGCGCCGCAACGGTGGATTTTTCGTATAGGTGTCAGAAACCTGCCCCTCAGGCCCTGAAATCGGGCGACAGGGAAATCGGCCGATCAGGCCACGGGAAAGACGAAACAGCGATCGCGCCGGAACATCAGCCACAGCGGTTTGCCGGGTTTGGGCAAAAACACATTCGGCACCGTTGCCTTCAGCACCGAGCCGTCGAAATCCATGCGAATCTCGACCAGGCTTTCCGAGCCCATAAAGCGTGCGCGCACCACTTCGCCGCGCGCGGCCACCCCATCCTGAGGCGTCGGCAGAGGGCCCTTACCCCCGCGATCAAAGTCTATCTTCAGGTGCTGCGGACGGATCACAATATCCACCTGCCCGCCATCCGCGACGCCGGGCGCCAGGAACTGGCCAAAGGGCGTATTCGTCAGCGCGCCCTGCACCGTGCTGCGTATCACATTGATATCGCTGAAAAATGCCACGGCCTGTTTGTCCACGGGCGCGTTGTAGATATTGTAGGGCGCGCCTTGCTGAACGATCCGCCCCTTGCGCATCAGGGCAATCTCATCGGCCATGCGCATGGCCTCTTCGGGTTCGTGCGTCACCAGCAGGACGGCGGCGTCCTCTTCTTTGAGCAGCTCAAGCGTCTGATCGCGGATGTCGTCGCGCAGACGGTTATCGAGACCCGAGAAGGGCTCGTCCATCAGCATGATCTTGGGGCGCGGAGCCAAGGCACGAGCCAGCGCCACGCGCTGCTGCTCCCCCCCTGACAGCAGATAAGGGAAGCTGTCGATAAACCGTTTCAGCCCGACCTTATCGAGCAATTCCTCGACGCGGGCGCGTTTGGCCTCTTTGGGGCCGCGCAGGCCAAAGGCGACGTTATCGCCGACGCTCAGATGCGGAAAGAGGGCGAAATCCTGAAACATCAGCCCGATATTGCGGCGCTCGGGCGGGATTCGGAACACGGTGTCGCAGATCAGGCTGCCATCCACATAAATCTGCCCGGTATCCTGCATTTCCACGCCCGCAATCATCCGCAGCGTGGTGGATTTACCGCAGCCCGAGGGGCCCAGCAGGCAGGTCACCTGCCCCGGCATCACACTGAGCGAGACATCATCCACCACCCGTTGCCCGCCGAAACTGCGGACAAGATTGCGAATCTCCAATCTGGGGGCGGGTTGCACGACGCTTGGCCTCTTGCGTTATTCCGATGGATTTTATCGGGCTTTGCAGGCAGATACCAAGCCGCGCCGTGCGACACAAGTCTTAGCAACAGGGCGCAGCATCGCCGTCGGTGGCGCGCTCGAACGGGCTTTCGCCGCCGCAGCCGTCAAAAATGCCGTAATGCGTGGAAAAATCCCCGATAAAGGCGAAATGATCGGCAAATCGCGTGTCCGCCAGCATTTTCCAGGTATTACCGCAGACGGGGAACACCTTGCCGGTTTCGATAATGTGGTGATCGTCCAGCGCAAAGGCATGGGGGGCATGTTCCACGGTGCCCTTGTAGATCACCGCCTGGCCGTAGTCCTCGCAGGCGGTTTCCAGACCGTCCAGTTTGAACAGCCGATAGGTGGCCGAGGTGAATTTCAACGGCGCCACACGTTTTTCCAGCTCGGGGTTTTCGATGGTCAGCGGGCGGTGCGTCACCAGGCGCGGATCGTCAAACCCGGCGCGTTTGGCGAAGGTCAGAAAATCGTTCCAATAAAGCGCCCCGGACAGGCATTCGCCATACAGCACCTCATCTTGCGCCATGGCCAGAGGCACCCGGCGGTCGGCGTAAACATCCGAGAAATACATCTCGCCCCCCGGTTTGAGCAGATGGTGCGCGCCGCGCAGAACGGCCTCTTTGTCGGTGGCCAGGTTGATCACGCAATTGGACACGATCACGTCAAAGCTGCCCGGCTCCAGCCCCAGTTGATCCAGCGTTTCGATATAGCCCTGGTGGAACTCTACATTGTCAAAGCCAAAGCGATCCGCGTGCCAGGCCTGATGACTGCGGGCGATTTCTAGCTGTTCTGGGGTCATGTCCACGCCCACCACGCGGCCCTTGGGCCCCACCAATTGCGCCAGCGCATAGACATCGCGCCCGGCCCCGCAGCCCAGATCCAGCACCCGCGCGCCCTGAAGCCCCAGAGGCATCACCAACCCGCAGCCGTAATAGCGGGTCAGCACCTCATCGTGGATATTGGACAGCACAGATTTCACATAGTCCGGCATCTCATCGGGGGTGCAGCAGGCGTTTGTCTGCAAATCGTCGCTGCCTTGCAGAACCTTGCCGTAATATTCTTGTACGTTTTCGTGTTTCATCCCCGGTCTCTCCGTCTTTGCTGGCCTATGTTTTTCTGACCTGTGCTTTCCCCGCAGACGATAGAGCGCAAAAGAAAACCGGGACAATCCATGATCGCCCCGGCTGACGCAGTTGTGAGGATGGCTTACATCACCGTGTTCGTGGCACCGCCATCCAGCAGCACGTTCTGCCCCACCATGAACCCGGCATGAACCGAGCACATAAAGGCACAAGTCGCGCCGAATTCCTGGGCCGTGCCATAGCGGCCGGCGGGGATTGCGGCCTCTTTTGCGGCGCGGGCCTCATCGGGGGTGATGCCCTGCGCGGCGGCGGTGTTGGCATCCAGCGAAACCATCCGGTCGGTGGCGTGCAGGCCGGGCAGCAGGTTGTTGATCGTCACGCCTTGGCCCGCCACCTGACGCGCGGTGCCGGCCACATAGCCCGTCAGCCCCGCCCGCGCCGAGTTCGACAGCCCCAGCACCGCAATCGGTGCCTTGACCGAAACCGAGGTGATATTGACCACCCGGCCCCAGCCCCGGTCCATCATGCCCGGCACCAGCGCCTTGATCAGCGCGATGGGGGCCAGCATGTTGGCATCCAGCGCCTTGATGAAGTCCTCGCGGTCCCAATCTGTCCACATGCCGGGGGGCGGCCCGCCCGCGTTATTGACCAGAATATCCACGTCCTGCGCCTTTTGCAGCACGGCGGCGCGGCCTTCGGGGGTGGTGATGTCGGCGGCCACGGTCACCACGTCCACACCATATGCGGCGCGAATTTCGGCGGCGGTGGCCTCCAGCGTCTCGGCCCCGCGGGCGTTCATTACCAGATCCACACCGGCCCCGGCCAGCGCCTCGGCGCAGCCCCGGCCCAGCCCCTTGCTGGAGGCACAAACCAGCGCGCGTTTTCCCTTGATCCCCAGATCCATGTGTTTTGCTCCTGCTATGCTTTGGCCCTTAGGTCTAGGGCGCACCCTGCGCCTTGGCAATTGAATTGGCCCGGAAAACTCCGCCGCGTTGACCATAAGCCGCCACAATCCTAGGGTAGGTCAAAGGCTGATCTGCTATTCAGGAACCCCGCCGGAATGACCCGTCATGCGCCCTCTGTTCTGACTCTCAGCGTTCTGCCCGCCACGGCCCTGCGGGTCGAGAACGGGGCCAATATGGGCGATGCGCTGTCCGTGGCCGACGATCTGATGCTGGACGATGTGTATCAGTTGCAGTTTGCCGCCACCCCCGCCCCGCTGCTGCTGGTGCCGCAAGATCACGGGCATTTCAGCATTTCCCAAGACAGCCCCCAGGGCACACCCGGCGCGATGCTGGCGCTGGATGCCTGCCTGACGCTGATGTCGCCGGATGGAAAGACCTCGGAGCTGCTGGTGCTGGTCGAGCTGGAGAGCGATCACATCGCGCGGCTCTATGCGCTGCCGCTGGCGCCGCTTAGCTCGAAAACCGATTACAGCCTGGTTGGGATCGACACGCAGAACGCACGGGCGAAACTGGCGCAGGTGGCCTGCGTGGCCTTCACCCGCGGCACCCATATCACCCTGGCCACAGGCGAGCAGCGCCCGATCGAGGCCCTGCAAATCGGCGACCGCGTGCTGACCCGCGATGACGGGCCTCAGGAAATCCGCTGGATCGGCCAGTCCACCACCCGCGCGGTGGGCGATTTCGCCCCCATCCGCATTGCGGCAGGCGTTTTGCACAACACCCACGATCTGCTGGTCAGCCCCGAACACCGCCTGTTCATCTATCAGCGCAGCGATCAGCTGAACCTGGGCCGGTCCGAGCTGCTGATCCGCGCGCGGCATCTGGTTAACGGCACCACGATCACCCGGCAGGATGGCGGCTTTGTGGATTATTTCCAGCTGCTGTTCGACAGTCACCAGATCATCTATGCCGAGGGCATCGCCGCCGAAACCCTGCTGCTGGACGACCGCACGCGCCCTGCCCTGCCCGCCGATCTGCTGGACGGGCTTGGGGCCCAAGATCTGGATCACGACCCGCGCCAGCACAGCGACATCGAGGTAGACGAGGCACAGATCGACCGATCCAATGTCGTGTCTCTTTTGCGGCGTGCCACCACCGGATAATCGCAGCAAATCATTGCCAAGCCCCGCGCGCGCCAATATATGCGCGGACATGTTGGATACCGCCTCGAACCGCCCCGAATTGCCGCCCGAGATCGCGCGGCGCCGTACCTTTGCGATCATCTCGCACCCGGACGCCGGTAAAACGACGTTGACGGAAAAATTCCTGCTGTATGGTGGCGCGATCCAGATGGCCGGACAGGTGCGCGCCAAGGGCGAGGCACGGCGCACGCGCTCGGACTTCATGCAGATGGAAAAGGATCGCGGCATTTCCGTGTCCGCCTCGGCCATGTCGTTCGATTTCGGAACGTTCCGCTTCAATCTGGTGGACACGCCCGGCCACAGCGATTTTTCCGAAGATACCTACCGGACGCTGACGGCGGTAGACGCGGCCGTGATGGTGATCGACGGCGCCAAGGGTGTGGAAAGCCAGACCCAAAAACTGTTCGAGGTCTGCCGCCTGCGCGACCTGCCGATCCTGACCTTCTGTAACAAGATGGACCGCGAATCCCGCGACACTTTTGAAATTATTGACGAAATTCAGGAAAACCTGGCCATCGACGTCACGCCCGCCAGCTGGCCCATCGGGGTGGGGCGCGATTTCATCGGCTGCTATGACATGCTGCACGACCGGCTGGAGCTGATGGACCGCGCCGACCGTAACAAGGTGGCCGAGTCGATCAAGATCGAAGGTTTGGACGACCCCGAGCTGGAAAACCACGTGCCTGCCGAGCTGATCGACCAGCTGCGCGAAGAGGTCGAGATGGCGCGCGAGTTGCTGCCCGCTTTGGACCCGCAAGCGGTTCTCGAAGGCCACATGACCCCGATCTGGTTCGGCTCGGCGATCAACTCGTTCGGCGTCAAGGAACTGATGGACGGCATCGCCGAATACGGCCCCCAGCCGCAGCCGCAACAGGCCGACCCCCGCGCCATCGCCCCCGAGGAAAAGAAAGTCGCCGGCTTTGTTTTCAAGGTGCAGGCCAACATGGACCCCAAGCACCGCGACCGGGTGGCCTTTGTGCGTCTGGCCTCGGGGCATTTCAAACGCGGCATGAAACTGACCCATGTGCGCACGAAAAAACCCATGGCGATTTCCAACCCCGTGCTGTTCCTGGCGTCTGACCGTGAACTGGCCGAAGAGGCCTGGGGCGGTGACATCATCGGCATCCCCAACCACGGCCAGCTGCGCATCGGTGACACGCTGACCGAGGGCGAGATGATCCGCGCCACCGGCATTCCCTCGTTTGCGCCCGAATTGCTGCAAACCGTGCGGCCGGGCGATCCGATGAAGGCCAAGCACCTGGAAAAGGCGCTGATGCAATTCGCCGAGGAAGGCGCGGCCAAAGTGTTCAAACCCAATATCGGCTCGGGCTTTATCGTCGGGGTCGTGGGCGCGCTGCAATTCGAGGTTCTGGCCAGCCGGATTGAACTGGAATACGGCTTGCCCGTGCGGTTTGAGCAATCACAATTCACCAGCGCCCGCTGGGTCAGCGGCGACAAGGGCGACGTGGACAAATTCGTGCAGGCCAACAAGCAGCACATCGCCCATGACCACGACGGAGACATCGTGTACCTGACCCGCCTGCAATGGGATATCGACCGGGTGGAGCGCGACAATCCCGAAATCAAGCTGACCGCCACCAAGGAAATGCATGGCGACTAAGCCAGGCGCAGGCAGGGCCCGCCCAATACGCCCTGCCGCCCTAGTTCCGCCACAAGTTCCGGCCTAAACTCGACCACACGGATCACCAGAACGGGGCCCGATTCTTGACCTCTGCGCTTATCAGACTTGTAGCGATTGCGGCCCTGCTGCTGATGGCGGCCGGCCTGTCCGCGCCCGCCCGCGCCGCGCAGCCCAGCCTGATGGATTTGCCCTATGGCAGCGATCCCAAGCAGCGTCTGGACGTCTACCTGCCCGCGCACAGACAGGATGCGCCGGTCATCGTGATGGTGCATGGCGGCGGTTGGCGCTTTGGCGACAAATCGCAAATCCCCGCCTGGCGCAACAAGGTGGAACACTGGACCGGCCAGGGCATCGTGGTGGTGACGGTGAACTATCGGCTGCTGCCGCAGGCCCATCCGCTGGAACAGGCGCGCGACGTCGCCCGAGCGCTGGCCTATGTGCAAAGACGCGCGGCGCAATGGGGGGCCTCGGCGCAGCGGCTGGTGCTGATGGGGCATTCGGCGGGCGGGCATCTGGTGTCCTTGCTGAGCGCCGATCCGGCCATGGCCTGGCAAGAGGGCGCGCAGGACTGGCTGGCCACCGTGGCGCTGGATTCGGCGGCGCTGGACCCGGCTGAAATCATGCGCCAGAGCCCCTCGCCGCTGTATGCCCATGCCTTCGGGACAGACCCGTCATATTGGGAACAAGCCTCGCCTCTGGCGCAATTGCAGCCCACCGCGCGGCCGATGCTGCTGGTGTGTTCGTCGCGCAGAACGCTGCCCTGCCCGCAGGCCGAACGGTTTGCCGGGCAGATGCGCGCGCTTGGCGGTCAGGCGCGCACGCTGCCTGTCGATCTGTCGCATCGGTCGATCAATGCCGCAATCGGGCTGCACCCGGTCTATACCGCCGCGCTGGATGCGTTCCTGGCCGAGGCCGGGCTGTGGGCCCCCTGATGCCGGCAGGGCCGCTGCAAAACCGGGTGCTTCCTACCGGCGAGATCGTTGCCATCCCCGCGCGCGGCACGCTGACCGGCAATCGCGGCATTCTGCACGATCGTCAGGGCCGTCTGGGCCGCGCCCGCTGGCGGCACCCCAATTGGGTCTGCTGCGCGCTGGAATTTCGCGGGCGCTATCACGGGCCGATGCCCGATCGCGGCTGGACGGCTTTGTTTTTCCTGGACGAGGCCGTCGCCCTGACAGCGGGCCATCGCCCCTGTCACCAATGCCGCCACGCGGATGCCGGACGGTTTCGGGCCGCCTGGGATCGGGCGCTGGGGCCGGCTGCCACCACCAAACAGATTGACCGGATCCTGCATCCCGCCCGTGTCTCCCGTGATCGTCAGCAAATCCGCCACCAGGCCGAGGCCCGGACCCTGCCGGACGGGTGCTTTGTATTGGGTCAGAGGCCGCTGCTGCTGTGGGGCGATGCGGCCCTGCCCTATAGCCCGCAGGGCTATGCCGCGCCTGTCCGACGTCCGGAGGGGCCCGTCACGGTGCTGACCCCGGCGCCCATGATCGCGGTGCTGCGCGCGGGCTATGCGCCCCGGCTGCATCCAACGGCGCCCGTCCCTCTGCCGTAGGGCGTGGATTGGCTCTTGCTCAGACACGTGGTCCGCGCCATGCTGCCGCCATGAGTGAGCAGAAAAAACAGACCTATAAGAAGGGGTTCCCGGCGATTGTCACGCATATGCAGCAACGTCAGGACGCGCTGGTCTACCACGAAGGAGAGTCCCTGCCGCCCCTGGATATAGAGCTTGATCCGCTGAAAACCCGGACAATGCTGCGGCACGCGCCCGAGCTGGGCAGCTCGCGCAGCAGCTATGCCAGCAAATACCGGGATCTGGCCAAAGAGTTCGACGCCCGCCCCGCGCTGCTGCATCTGCACGGTTTGCTGATTGCCAACATGCGCCGTCAGGACCAGCCGCCGCAGACCGCCGCGCTGTTTGAACGCCTGTGGGCGCAGGAATCCGAATTCCTGCTGGAAAATCTGGATACGCGCTGGCTGGTCTCGGCGGTGACGACCTTTGGCGATCACGGGCAAACGGCGCTTCGGCGGCAGTTGGGGCACTCTTTGTCGGTGCTGTTCGGGATGATGAAGCTTTATGAAACCGAGCGGCTGTATTCCGGCAGGCATCCCGATCAGACCTTCGATCTGAAGACCCGGTCAAATGAAAAACTGGCGATGCAGATGGATCCGTTTTCGCTGACCTCGGGCGGGTTGGACGTGAACATGCTGGGCGCTCTTTGGCAATTGTCCGAGCAAGACCCGCTGATCCGCCCCCTGGCGCAACGGCTGTTGCAGCTTCTGGTTCAGGATGACCGAACGGTGTTCCGGCGGCTTCTGAAAATGCGTGAACGCCGCGCCAAGGCGCTGAAAGAAAAGGGCATTCGCAAAAAATCTGCCCCCAAGGCCAAAATCGCGGCCGAAATTCCGCCGCATCTGATCAAGACCGATCCCCAGCAAATCCGCTGGGGACTCGTGTCTTTGGTCAAGGCTCCGCTGCCCCAGATCGCCGCCTTTGTGGCCTATCATCTGGATCTGGGGGCCGACCGTATTTACCTGTATCTGGACGCCCCCGATCCGGCGACGGTTCAGTATCTGTCGGGGCATCCGAAACTCCAGGTCACCGCCTGTGACGCGGATTTCTGGCAGGCCCAGAAAAAGCCACGCATGAAGGCGCATCAGGTGCGGCAATCCTGGGTCGCCACGCAGGCCTATCAGGATGCGGATGTGGACTGGCTGGCGCATATCGACGTGGATGAATTTCTGCTGCCGCCCCGGCCCGTGCCCGACATTCTGGCCGACGTGCCCGACGATGCCGCCATGCTGCGGATAATGCCGGCCGAGCTGCTGGCGGGCACAGCCGGCGCGGAACAGTTCAAGCTGCAACCCAGCTATGCGGGCCAGCCCAAAGCGGTACGAGAGAGCCTCTATCCCACCTTCGGGGCCCATCTGCCCGGCGGGTTCATCAGCCACCGCGAAGGGAAAAACTTTGTCCGGACGGGGCTGATGGGCATCCGTGTGGGCATTCATGCCTGTTTGCAAAACGGGCGGCAGATCTCGAACCGGGTCAGGCTTGCGGGGGGCTATCTGGGCCATGCCCATGCGCCCAGCTGGGAATTTTTCCGCGATCACATGCAGTTCCGGATGCAGCGCGGCTCTTACCGTAAATCGGATGAAAAGAAGTTCCGCCTGCTTGATATTCTGACCTTCCTGCAAGACGAAGAAGGCGAGGACGGCCTGCGCCTGTTCTTTACCGAAGTCTGCGAGGCCACGCCCCGCCTGACCGAAGCACTGGAATCGCATGACATGCTGCTGCGCTACCCGCTGGATTTGCCCGCCAAACTGGCGCGGCACCTGCCCCCTCTGCCTGCGGCATCCGCAGATAAGGACAGCGCATGAGCCAGCCGAAATGGGGCATCGTCAGCACGGTCAAGGCCCCCACGCGGGAGATCCTGAACTTTTGCGCGCATCATTTGCAGCTGGGGGCGCACCGGCTGTATATCTATCTGGACGATCCGGATAGCGACGCGTTTCAGCCGCTCTCGGAACATCCGAAAATCCGCCCGATTCTGTGCGATGATCGCTATTGGCAGCGCCGCAACGGGCGCCCCGAAAAGCACCAGGTCCGGCAGGTGCAGAACGCCCGCCATGCCTATCGGCGGCGGGTGCAGGTGGACTGGCTGGCGCATATCGACGTGGACGAGCTGCTGTGGCCGCAAACGCCTCTGCCCCGGCAGCTGGCCGCCCTGCCCGCCGATTGCCTGGTGGCCCGCATCCGCCCGGCCGAGGCCCTGGCCAGCCCCGCCCCCTCGGAGCTGACCCATTTCAAGCGTTTCGCGCTGGATCGGGCACGACGAGAGCGCCAGACGCGCCGGCTCTATCCCACATTCGGGCAGCATCTGAACGGGGGGTTTCTGTCTCATGTGCAGGGCAAGCTGATCTATCGCACCGGCATCCCCGGCCTGCGCGCCAAAATCCATAACGTGCTGCTGGACGCGCAGATGAACCCCGGACAGCAGGAACTGACCGGCACCCAGCTGCTGCATCTGCACGCCAAGGATTGGGACAGTTTTTATGCGGCCTTTCTGTTCCGGCTAGAGCGCGGATCGTATCGGGCCGAGCTGAAACCGGGCAGCGGAGGTGTCTCGATTCATCAGCTGTTTACCTCGATTCATGAGGACACCGGCCCCCAGGGGCTGCGCGCCTTCTACGAGGAAGTCTGCACCGCCTCGCCTGCGCTGCTGGACAGGCTGCGCGCCGAAAACCTGCTGTCCAGCCACGCGCTGAATCTGGACGCAGTGCGCAAAAGCCACTTTCCCGCAGCGTAACCTCTCGGCAGATATGGATAGATTGACCCGTGCCCCGGTTTCGGGTACACCGCGCGCACAGGAAGACAGACCTAAGACTGCCACAGGGTTCAACATGGGCCAGCCGGGCCCACCCTTCCACAGACGCTACGGGCCGAAACGTGTCCGTAAACCACGGATACGCATGATAAAATTCTCTGATCTGAAACTCGATCCGAAAGTCCTGAAAGCAATCGAAGAGGCCGGCTATGAAAAGCCGACCCCCATTCAGGCCGGCGCCATTCCTCCTGCATTGGAGGGGCGCGACGTGCTGGGCATCGCCCAGACCGGAACCGGAAAAACCGCCAGCTTCACGCTGCCGATGATCACGCTGCTGGCCAAGGGCCGCGCCCGCGCCCGGATGCCGCGCAGCCTGGTGCTGTGCCCCACGCGGGAACTGGCCGCACAGGTTGCCGAAAACTTCGACACCTATACCAAGCACATGAAACTGACCAAGGCGCTGCTGATCGGCGGTGTTTCCTTCAAGGAACAGGACGCGCTGATCGATCGCGGCGTGGACGTGCTGATCGCCACCCCCGGCCGCCTGCTGGACCATTTCGAACGCGGCAAGCTGCTGCTGACCGGCGTGCAGATCATGGTGGTGGACGAGGCCGACCGGATGCTGGACATGGGCTTTATCCCCGACATCGAACGCATCTTCAGCCTGACGCCGTTCACGCGCCAGACCCTGTTCTTCAGCGCCACCATGGCGCCCGAGATCGAGCGGATCACCAACACTTTCCTGTCCGCCCCCGAGCGGATCGAGGTGGCCCGGCAGGCTACCACCTCGGACACGATCACGCAGGGCGTGGTGATGTTCAAGGCCTCGCGCAAGGACCGTGAAGGCAGCGAAAAACGCAAAGTTCTGCGCGCGCTGATCGAGGCTGAGGGCGAGAATTGCAAGAACGCGATCATCTTCTGCAACCGCAAAGTGGACGTGGATATTACCGCAAAAAGCCTGAAAAAATATGGGTTTGACGCGGCGGCCATTCATGGCGACCTGGATCAGAGCCACCGGATGAAGACGCTGGACGGGTTCCGCGATGGGACGCTGCGGTTCCTTGTGGCCTCGGATGTGGCGGCGCGCGGGCTGGATATTCCCAACGTCAGCCATGTGTTCAATTTCGATGTGCCCTCGCATTCCGAAGACTATGTGCACCGCATCGGCCGGACCGGCCGCGCCGGGCGCAAGGGCACCGCGATGATGATCTGCACTCCGCGCGATGAGAAGAACTTTGAAGCGATCGAAAAGCTGGTCGAGCTGGAAATTCCGCGGCTGGAGAACCCGCTGAAGGACGAAAAGCCGGCCAAACGCGCCACGAAATCCGATAGCGAAGAGAAAGCGCCCCGCGCGAAAAGTTCGCGGTCGAAGAAGACGACCGAAGACGCGCCCAAAGCCGCAGAAGAGCAGCCCAAACCCAAGCGTCAGGACCGGCGGGAGCGTGGAGGGCGCGGCGGACGCGATGTGGTGGGCATGGGCGATCACATGCCCAGCTTTATCGCGCTCAGCTTTGAGCAGCGGCGCGCCGGGTAATCTCAGGTAATTTTCAATGATCCAAAGGGGCGCGCTGACGCGCGCTCTGGATATCTCGGGACCGACCTTTGGCCGGTCCCTCGGGGACGGGGCTGCGCCCCTTTGGCGTCTGTGGCCCGTGCACCGCTTTACATCAGGCGGCTGACCACCACGGTGACTTCGGGTTTTTTGCCGATCTCATCCAGGGCGGTTTTGCGCACCAGGCGTTTGATCTCGGTTTCCAGCTTATCGTCATCCTTGAGCATTTTGCCCTTGGCGCGGCCCAGGAACTGGTCCAGGTCTTCTTCGAGCGCATCGACAAGAGGCGCATTGCCGCGACCGATTTCGGGCAGGCCGCTCAGCTCGCACCACGGCTCACCCAGGGGTTCGCCGTCTTCGTCGATGATCACGGTGACCAGAACATGGCCGTTCAGCGCCATGCGAATCCGATCGCGCACAATGCCATCCAGCGCGCCGATCAGGCAGCGGCCATCCAGATAAGTCCGGCCGGTTTCCACGTATCCCGCCACGCCGGGTTTGTTGCCCGACAGGTTCAGCATCACGCCATTCGGGGCGATAATGGATTGGAATCCATTGGTTTTAGCCAACTTGGCATGTTCGCGCAGGTGACGGTGTTCGCCGTGCATGGGCACCACGATCTGGGGCGAGACCAGCTTGTGCATCTCGGTCAGGTCCGGGCGGTTGGCGTGGCCTGAGACGTGATAGCGGCCCTGAGTGTCATCCACCACATCCACGCCCATTTCGCTGAACTGGTTCATAATGCGGATGACGCCACGCTCGTTCCCCGGAATGGTTTTCGAGGAAAAGAGGAACAGATCGCCCTCTTTCAGCGTGATGCCGTTGTATTTGCCATTGGCCAGCTGCGCGCTGGCGGCGCGGCGTTCGCCCTGGCTGCCGGTGACCAGCAGCATGACGTTTTCGCGGGGCATTTGCACCGCATCCTCGGGCGCAATCACGCTGGGGAAATCGGTCAGCACGCCGGTTTCCACGGCGGCCTGGATCATCCGGCGCATGGCGCGGCCCAGCAGACAGACCGAGCGCCCTGCCCGCGTGCCGGCCTCGGCCAGGGTTTTCACCCGCGCCACGTTCGAGGCAAAGGTCGTGGCCACCACCATCTGTTTGGCCTCGGAGACCAGAGAGGTGATCTCATCGGCGATGCTGGCCTCGGAGCGGCCGGCGACGGGGGTGAACACATTGGTGGAATCGCAGACCAGCGCCTTGACCCCCGGTGCCGCAACCGAGGCCCACAGTTCCGGATCGAACGGTTCACCCACGATCGGGGTGCGGTCCAGCTTGAAATCGCCGGTGTGGATCACGCGGCCCTCGGGGCTGTCGATCACCAGCGCCGAGCTTTCGGGGATCGAGTGCGAGATCGGCAGGAACCCCACGCTGAAGGGGCCCGCCTGCACGGTCTCGGGCCAGGCCGAGGCGGTGGTCACGGATTTTTCCGAGACACCATATTCGGCCAGCTTGTGCCGCGCGATATTGGCGGTAAAGGCCCGCGCATAGATCGGCGCGCCCAGTTTTTCATACAGATGCCCCACCGCGCCCACGTGGTCTTCGTGTGCGTGGGTGATGAACACGGCCTCCAGCTGGGATTTACGCTCTTCCAGCCAGGTGATGTCAGGCATGATCAGATCCACGCCCGGCGTGCTGTCCATATCGGGAAAGGTTACGCCCATATCGACCAGGATCAGGCGCTCTTTGCCCTCAGCCCCATAGCCGTAGACATAGCAATTCATCCCGATCTCCCCTGCGCCACCCAGTGGGAGATAAATCAATCGTTCGCTGCTCATATGTTGCCCTGGTCCTTATTGTATTGGTGAATGACCGTCAGGCCATGGATCGTCAGGAATTCGTCGAAAACGTCGAACAGGGTCTCACCCTGTCCGAAAAGCGGTGCCAGACCGCCGGTCGAGATCACGCGCATTGGGCGATCATACTCTTCTTTGATGTGATCGCAAATGCCGCGCACCAGACCGACATAGCCCCAGAAAATTCCGCTTTGCATACAGGCGACGGTGTTTGTGCCGATCACTTTGTTCGGTTTGGTGACATCCACATGCGGCAGCGCGGCGGCCATCTCGTGCAAGGCCTGAAGGCTGAGATTCACCCCCGGCGCAATCACCCCGCCCACATAGGCACCATCCTGGGCCACCACGTCAAAAGTGGTTGCCGTACCGAAGTCCACAACGATCAGATCCCCGCCATAGCGATCATACGCCCCCGCCGTATTGACCAGCCGGTCAGGCCCAACCTGCGTGCCCGCGTCCACCCGTGGCATGGCCGGCAACAGGCAATCGGGCTTGCCCACCACCAGCGGGCGACAGTTGAAATACCGATCCGCCAGAACGCGCAGATTGAACACCACACGCGGCACCGTCGAGCTGATGATCACCGTATCAATATCCACATGGATATCGTGGTGCTGCAACAGCCGGTCCAGCCAGACGAAATACTGGTCCGCCGTGCGCTGATGATCGGTGGCCGTCCGCAGGGTGCAGCGGATTTTCCTGCCATCCCAGATGGAAAACACGGTGTTGGTGTTGCCGCAGTCAATTGCCAGAAGCATCCCCTGCCTCCTTCAGAAGAAAATTTCAGCCGCCGGGATCACCTCGCGGCCTTTGGGCGTGGATAGGACAATATTGCCCGTCTCGTCCACCGTCTCGAACGTGCCCGTGGTTTCCTGACGCATGGTTCTGGCGGTGATCACCTCGCCCAGGCGGGCCGCATGAGACAGCCAGGCCTGGCGGATCGGCGCAAACCCATAGGTGCGGAACTGCGTCTCAAGCCGGGCATAGGCGGCGGCCAGCAAGGTCAGGAAATCCTCGGGCGGGATGCGGATGCCGGTTTCCCCGAACACGGACACAGGCCGCAGCGCGTCGGGTTCCACCTGCCCGGCCTGCGGCGCGGTGGCCAGATTGACGCCGATCCCGATGGCGATATGGCTGACGCCGCCCGCCCCACCCGCGCTTTCCAGCAGGATCCCGGCCAGCTTTCCGCCCGACAGCAGCACGTCATTGGGCCATTTGAGGCTTAGCAGATCCGAGCGGCCAGTGGCGGCAGACACGGCCTCATAGAGCGCCAGCGAGGCCACGAAAGAGCGCAGCGCGATCTGGTCCGGGGTCTCGGCGGGCCGCATCACCAGCGTGGCCGAGAAATTGCCCTTGGGGTCCGTCCAGGGACGCCCCCGGCGCCCGCGCCCGGCAGTTTGCTGCAATGCCAAGATCCATTCGGGGCCCGTCAGATCGGGGGCGATCCGGGCGGCCTCGGCATTGGTGCTATCGACGGTGGCCAACACGCGGCGGCCATAGCCCTGGGGCCAATCATACATGATCGCAGCCCTCCTTAAAAACAAAGCGACGCGCCAAGGGCGCGTCACCTTTCGATTTACAGACCTGCGTCAATCAGTTGACCAGCGTTGCGGCAGCGGCGGCGGCCACGCCTTCGATCCCAAAGAGATTCACCACACCGATCAGCATCACCGCAGCCGAAGCCATCAGGAAGCCCCACAAAATGGGCGAGCGGTTCTTGTCCAGCGCCTCGCCTTCCTCGCCGAAATACATGTAGTAGACGATCCGCAGATAGTAGAAGGCCCCGATCACCGAGGCAATCACCCCCAGCACCGCCAGCCAGATCAGACCGGCGTCATAGGCGGCCTTCAGCACGTAGAACTTACCGAAAAAGCCCACCATCGGCGGCACGCCGGCCAGGCTGAACATCAGCACCAGAACGGCCAGAGCCTTGGTGGGTTCGCGTTTGGCATATTGGTTCAGCGCCTTGATGTCGGTGACGGGCTGGCCGTCTTTTTCCATCGACAGGATAAAGGCAAAGGTGCCGACATTCATCGCCACATAGATCACCATGTAAACCAGCAGCGCCTGCACCCCGAACGCGGTGCCAGCGGCCAGGCCCATCATCGCATAGCCCATATGCGCAATCGACGAATAGGCCATCAGACGTTTGATATTGGTCTGACCGATCGCGGCAACCGCGCCCAGGAACATCGACAGCACCGCCATCAGCGACACGATCTGCTGCCAATCGGCGACAACCCCGCCAAAGGCATCATGCAACACGCGGGCAAACAGCCCCATCGCCGCCATTTTCGGCGCGGTGGCAAAGAAGGCGGTGACCGGCGTGGGCGAGCCCTCGTAGACATCCGGGGTCCACATGTGGAAGGGCACGGCCGAGACCTTGAACGCCAGGCCGGACACCACAAAGACCAGGCCGAACAACAGCCCCAGCGAGGCCCGCCCATCCGTGGCCGCCTGAATGATACCCGAGAATTGCGTGGTGCCGGCAAAGCCATAGACCAGCGAGGAACCATACAGCAGCAGGCCCGAGCTCAGCGCGCCCAGCACAAAGTATTTCATGCCGGCCTCGGTAGATTTGGCGCTGTCGCGGCGCATCGCGGCCACAACGTACAAAGACAGCGATTGCAGCTCCAGCCCCATATACAGGGTCATCAGATCCGCCGCGGACACCATCACCATCATGCCAACGATGGCCAGCACGATCAGCACCGGATATTCGAAGCGCAGCAGGCCCTTGCGGGACATGTAGTCCTGGCTCATGACCAGAACGGCGGCGCCGCTCAGCAGCATCGTGACCTTGGCAAAACGCGAGAACGCGTCATCGTGGAACATGCCGCTAAAGGCCAGATTGTCCCCCGAACCGCCCAGCCCGATCCACGCGGCAACCAGCACCAATACGATGGCGGTTGCCCAGGTCAGCATGGCGGCCAGCCGGTCCTTGCCGGTATAGACGGCCAGAACCAGCGCCAGCATCGCGTATACCGACAGAAGGATTTCCGGCAGGATAATATTCAGATCAGCCTGGATCATCTCTCAGGGCTCCCGTTTCAGTGCGATGCGGCGACTTGCGTGGCCGAGTGACCATCGGCAAGCGCCAGTTCATAGTTGTGGACCAGCGCCTCGACCGAGGGGCCAATGATATCGGTGACCAGCGCCGGGTAGACCCCCAGCAGCAGCGTCATAAAGACCAGCGGCGCAAAGATCGCCTTCTCGCGGCCGGTCATGTCGGTGATCGACTTCAGGCTTTCCTTGATCAGATCGCCCAGCACCACGCGACGATACAGCCACAGCGCATAGGCCGCCGACAGGATCACCCCCGAAGTCGCAAAAGCCGCCACCCAGGTGTTGACTTGGAACACACCCATCAGCGTCAGGAATTCCCCAACAAACCCCGAGGTGCCCGGCAGACCAACATTCGCCATGGTAAAGAACATGAAGATCAGCGCATAGGCCGGCATCTTGTTCACCAGACCGCCGTAGGCGTCGATCTCGCGGGTGTGCATCCGGTCATAGATGACGCCCACACACAGGAACAGCGCACCCGAGATAAACCCGTGGCTGATCATCTGGAAGATGGCGCCGTCGATCCCCTGCTGGTTGGCCGCGAAAATGCCCATGGTGACATAGCCCATATGCGCGACCGACGAATAGGCGATCAGTTTCTTCATGTCCTCCTGCACCAGTGCCACCAGCGAGGTGTAGACAATCGCAATCGCCGACATCCAGAAAACCAGCGGCGTCAGCACGTCGGCCCCGACCGGGAACATCGGCAGACTAAAGCGCAAGAAGCCATAGCCGCCCATCTTCAGCAGGATCGCGGCCAGAACCACGGACCCGGCGGTGGGCGCCTGAACGTGCGCATCCGGCAGCCAGGTATGCACCGGCCACATCGGCATTTTCACCGCAAAGCTGGCAAAGAAGGCCAGGAACAGGATGGTCTGCATCCCGCCCACGATGTGAATACCCAGAACGCTGAAACTATCCGAGGCAAACGTGTGGTTCATCAGCGTCGGAATATCGGTGGTGCCCGCATCCGCATACATCGCCACCATCGCCACCAGCATCAGGACAGAGCCCAGGAAGGTATAGAGGAAGAACTTGAACGAAGCATAGATGCGGTTCTTGCCGCCCCAGATGCCGATGATCAGGAACATCGGGATCAGACCGGCCTCGAAGAACAGGTAGAACAGCACCAGATCCAGCGCCATGAACACGCCCAGCATCAGCGTTTCCAGCAGCAAGAAGGCAATCATGTATTCCTTCACGCGCGTCTGAACGCCCCAGCTGGCCCAGATCACCAGCGGCATCATGAACGTGGTCAGCATGACGAACAGAACGCTGATCCCGTCCACGCCCATCTTGTATTTCAGGCCCAGCAGCCACTCGCGTTCCTCGACATACTGGAACCCGGTGTTCGAGGGATCGAACTCGGCCAGAATGAACAGCGACACCAGAAAGGTGATGCCGGTGGCAATCAGCGCCGAATATTTGGCATTGCGTTGCGCCGCGGCATCCTCGCCGCGCAGGAAGATCGCCAGAATGGCGGCCGCCAGCGCGGGAATGAAGGTGACGATGGAAAGAAGGTTATCCATTATTCCGCCCCTCCGGTGAGCGTCATCCAGGTGATCAGAACGGCGATGCCGATCACCATGGCAAAGGCATAGGTAAAGATGTAACCGGACTGTGCGCGCCCAGCCAGACGGGTGAAGAACGGGATGATCCCCATTGCCACACCATTGATCGAGCCGTCGATGACATTGCCATCCCCGCGCTTCCACAAGAAGCGGCCGATTGCCTGTGCAGGACGCACAAAGATGAAGTCATAGATTTCGTCAAAGTACCATTTGTTCAGCAGGAACAGGTACAGCGGACGCTGGATTTCAGCCAGCTTCTTGGGCATTTCCGGGTTCACGATATAGAACCAGATCGCCACCAGAAGGCCCAGGATCATCGCGATGAACGGGCTGACCTTGACCCAGGTCGGAGCGTGGTGCGCCTCGTCCATGACGTGATTGTCGGGGTGCATGAAGATCGCGCCCTGCGGAGCCATTGCATGGATCTCGCCATGGTCAGCGGCGTGATCGTCATGGGCATCGGCTGCGGCGTGATCGTCATGCGCCTCACCGTGCCCTTCCGAGGCCTCAACGTGGTGATCGGGGATACCGAAGAACTTGTTCACGCTGTGATGGTCGCCAAAGAAGCTGTTATACCAGATCATCCCCGAGAACACGGCCCCCAGCGCCAGAACGCCCAGCGGCACCAGCATGACCATGGGGGATTCATGCGCGTGCTCATGCGTGTGTTTATCGCCGCGCGGTTTGCCCCAGAAGGTCAGGAACATCAGGCGCCACGAATAGAACGAGGTGAACAGAGCCGCGACAACCAGCATCCAGAAGGCATAGCCACCTTGCGTGCCGGCCCAGGCGCTTTCGATCACGGCGTCCTTGGACAGGAAGCCCGCGAAACCGATATGAGTCAGCGGGATACCAACGCCGGTGATGGCCAGAGTGCCCAGCAGCATCGCCCAGAAGGTATAGGGCAGCTTTTTACGCAGACCGCCATAGTTACGCATGTCCTGTTCGTGGTGCATCCCGTGGATCACCGAGCCCGCGCCCAGGAACAGCATCGCCTTGAAGAATGCGTGGGTGAACAGGTGGAACATGGCCACGCTGTAGACGCCCACACCAGCGGCCACGAACATATAGCCCAGCTGCGACATGGTGGAATAGGCGATCACGCGCTTGATGTCATTCTGCACCAGGCCGATGGTGGCCGCAACGAAGGCCGTGGTGGCCCCCAGGAAGGTGACGAAGCCCATGGCCTCAGGCGCGTATTCCATCAGCGGCGACATGCGGCAGACCAGGAACACCCCCGCCGTCACCATGGTGGCCGCGTGGATCAGGGCCGACACCGGGGTCGGGCCCTCCATCGCGTCCGGCAGCCAGGTGTGCAGGAACAGCTGCGCCGATTTACCCATGGCACCCACGAACAGCAAGAAGGCCAGCAGGTTCGCCGCGTTCCATTCGGTCCACAGGAAATGCAGCTCGGTTTCCGCCAGCTCCGGGGCGGCGGCAAAGATCACGTCAAAGCTGATGCTGTCGGTCAGATAGAACAGGCCGAAAATCCCCAGCGCAAAACCGAAATCGCCCACACGGTTGACGACGAAGGCCTTGATCGCGGCGGCATTGGCCGAGGGTTTCTTATAGTAGAACCCGATCAGCAGGTACGAGGCCACGCCCACGCCTTCCCAGCCAAAGAACATCTGCACCAGGTTATCCGAGGTCACCAGCATCAGCATGGCAAAGGTAAAGAAGGACAGATAGGCGAAGAAACGCGCCTTATAGTGCTCGTGATGGCCCCAGTTGTCGTCATGGGCCATGTAGCCGAACGAGTAGAGGTGCACCAAAGCCGACACGCTGGTCACAACGATCAGCATGATCGCGGTCAGCCGGTCCAGACGGATCGACCATTCGGTGCTCAGGCTGCCGGACTGGATATAGTCCAGAATGTGGATGTGTTTGACGGTGCTGGCGTCCAGCCCCAGAAAGGTGACCCAGGACAGCGCACAGGCCAGAAACAGCAGGCCGGTGGTAACGAACTGAGCGCCCTTTTCACCGATCAGCCGCCAGCCGAAACCTGCGATCAGCGCCCCAACCAGCGGAGCAAAGAGGATAACGGTTTCCATATCTCTTTACCCTTTCATCACGTTGATGTCTTCGACGTCGATCGTTCCGCGGTTCCGGAAGAAGACGACAAGAATGGCCAGCCCGATCGCGGCCTCGGCGGCGGCGACGGTCAGCACGAACAGCGTGAACACCTGCCCCACCAGATCCCCCATGAACGAGGAGAAGGCGACAAGGTTGATGTTGACCGACAGCAGCATCAGCTCGATCGACATCAAGAGGATGATCACGTTCTTCCGGTTCAGGAAGAGGCCAAAGATACCTATGACAAACAGCGCAGAGGCCACTGTCAGGTAGTGTTCTATACCAATCATTTTTCCCTCGGGTCCTTATTCTTCCAGTGGCGGCCTTACAGGCCCTGCCCCGGTTTCACGTCTTTCAATTCCATGGCTTTTGCCGGATCGCGGTACATCTGGGCCAGCACGTCCTGGCGCTTGATGTCCTTGCGGTGGCGCAGGGTCAGCAGGATCGCCCCGATCATCGCAACCAGCAGGATCAGGCCGGCCAGCTGGAACAGCAGGAAGTATTTGTCATACAGCAGCACCCCCAGCGCGGCGGTGTTTTCCATGCCTTCGGGCGTGACCGCGGTGCGGGCAGCCTGCGCTGTCTCCGAGGTTTCCCACACACCATAAGCCATGCCCAGCTGCATCAGGATGACCACCCCGATCAGCAGCGCCAGCGGCATGTATTTGGCCATTTCGGCCTTCAGCTCGGCGAAATCCACGTCCAGCATCATCACCACGAACAGGAACAGCACCATGACCGCGCCCACATAGACGATGATCAGCAGCATGGCGACGAATTCCGCCCCCAGCAGCACGAACAACCCGGCCGAGCTGAGGAAGGCCAGGATCAGCCACAGCACCGAATGCACCGGGTTTCGGCTGACCACCGTGAACAGCCCCCCGGCGATGGCGCAGATCGCGAATAGATAGAATGCAAGCGCTGCAATCGTCATTTCGATTTATCCTCTTTGTCGTCCATGACCTCTTTGGCCAGTTCCATGCCCTTGGTCATGGCGGGTATGCCTGCGAACATCGACATCTGCGCGATGGTCTCGGCGATTTCATCCTTGGTGGCGCCCGCTTCCAAAGCGTGGCGCACAGTCATCCGAAAGCCCGTCTCGTTCTGGGCCCCCTGCATCGTCAGCCCTGCCAGCGTCAGCAGCAGCCGTGTTTTCGCGTCCAGCCCGTCCTTGCTGATACCCTTGCCAAAGGCCATTTCCATCATGTCCTTGGGCAGGGTCGGCCACAGCGCCTCGAACCCCTTGGGCGAGAAGGATTCCAGCGCGGGGTTAAATGCCTTGGCCATGTTCTGGGCCTGCTGCATCAGCATTTCGAACGGGTTGCCTGAGTCAGCCATTCGCCTCTTCCTCCGTTTCGAAGACTTCGATTGCAGCGTTCATTGCGTTGATCATCGCAGGAAAGCCCCCGTACAGAGTCATCTGGAAAATGATCTCGCAAATCTCTTCGCGTGAGGCCCCGACAGCGCGGGCGCTGGCGATATTGACCTTCAGCTGAGGCCGCGTCTGCCCGCCCAATGCCGTAAGCGCCGCAACCGTGGCCAGAAGGCGGGTTTTCTCGTCCACACCGCCGCGCGCGTAGAATTGCCCATACGCGACATCCACCACGGTCTTGGACAGACCGGGCACCAGCGCGTCGTATCGGGCGCGCAGGGCATCCTCCATACCGGGATTGACCTGTTCAGACAGGGCCTTTCCCAGCGTGTAGGTATCGGTATGCGGCGCGGTCAGGCTCATCGGTAAGGCGCATCCAGTTCCAGGTTGCGGGCGATCTCGGCTTCCCAGCGCTCGCCATTGGCCAGCAGCTTGTCCTTATCGTAGAACAGCTCTTCGCGGGTTTCGGTGGCGAACTCGAAATTCGGACCCTCGACGATGGCATCCACCGGGCAGGCCTCTTGGCAGAAACCGCAATAGATGCATTTCGTCATGTCGATGTCATAGCGCGTGGTGCGGCGGCTGCCATCATCGCGGGGTTCCGCGTCAATGGTGATCGCCTGGGCGGGGCAGATTGCCTCGCACAGTTTACAGGCAATGCAGCGTTCTTCGCCGTTGGGATAGCGGCGCAGCGCGTGTTCACCGCGGAAACGCGGGGACAGAGGCCCCTTTTCATGCGGGTAGTTCAGGGTAGCTTTGGGCGCGAAGAAATACTTCAGACCCAGCTGGAAGCCTTTGATGAAATCCGCCAGCAGGAAGTATTTCGCGGCGCGTCCGTAGTCGATTGCTGCCATGGATCAGCCTCCAATTGCCCAGCGGGCATAGGCCCCGCCGAAGGCTTCGAATTTTGCAAGGAATGCCACGATGACGACCCAGGCCAGCGACAGCGGCAGGAAGACTTTCCAACCGATGCGCATCAGCTGGTCGTAGCGATAACGCGGGGTGATCGCCTTCACCATCGAGAAGATGAAGAAAACGAACAGCATTTTGCCCACCATCCACAGGATGCCATCGGGCAGGCCCGGAATGGGCGACAGCCAGCCACCAAAGAACAGCAGCGAGACAAGCGCACACATCAGCACCACGGCCACCAGCTCGCCGATCATGAACAGCAGGAACGGGGTCGAGCTGTATTCCACCTGATACCCGGCCACCAGTTCCGATTCCGCCTCGGGCAGGTCGAACGGGGGGCGGTTGGTTTCGGCCAGCGCCGAGATGAAAAACAGGAACAGCATCGGGAAATGCGGCACCCAGTACCAGCTGAACAGGCCATAGCTGCCATCCTGCGCGCGCACGATGTCGCCAAAGTTCATCGAGCCGGTCGAGATGATCACACCGATGATGATCAGGCCGATGCTGACCTCATAGGAAATCATCTGTGCGGCAGACCGCAGCGAGCCCAGGAACGGGTATTTCGAGTTCGACGCCCAGCCGCCCATGATCACGCCGTAGACCTCAAGCGAGGAAACCGCAAAGACATAGAGGATGGCCACGTTGATATCCGACAGCACCCAGCCGTCATTGAACGGGATCACCGCCCAGGCGATCAGCGCCATCACCAGGCTGACCATCGGCGCCAGCAGGAACACCACGCGGTCCGCGCCAGCGGGGAAGACCACCTCTTTGACGATATATTTCAGGAAGTCGGCAAAGCTTTGCAGCAAGCCGAAGACGCCCACGACATTGGGGCCCCGGCGCATCTGGACGGCTGCCCAGATTTTCCGGTCCGCATACATCAGGAACGCAAGTGCCACCAGTAGGGGAACGACGATCAGCAGGATCTGCCCGATGATCACCAGCGCCATGCCTAGGTAAGTGTTCGCAAAGAAATCCGCCATTAGGTCCTCACACCGTCGGTATTCCGTTTTCCGCGCAATGAGCAGCGACGACTTCGGCGTCGATCGTTCTCAAACCGCGAGGCAGCGCGGAGGAGATGGTGTAAACAGCATCCCCCAGCCACAAACCGCCTTGTTTCTCGACATTCGTGCGCACGTGACGCGCGAAGCCATATCCCCGGATCAGCGCATATTGTGCGGCTGCACATTCTGCGTAATCCGACACATCCTCGCCGGTGCGGGCACCGGCCATGGCCACCTGAAAGCTGACCAGATCTCCGTCCAGCAGCTGCGTTTCAATCCCGCGATAGTCCGGACGGAAGGCCCCCGGCTCGGGCTGTGCCTGAACACAGCCGGCCACGGTGCCCGTCAGCACAAGGGATATGAGCGCAGCCCGGATCATTACTCGGCCGCCACCGGGGTTTCGGTGCGGGCTTTGGCATTGGCCGCCAGCTCCCCCATCAGAGCGCTTGCGCGCGCAATCGGGTTGGTCAGGTAATGCGCCTCGTCCGAGACAACGGCGGATTTGAATTCGCCCTTGGCCAGAGCCGCAACCTCCAGCGGTTGCCATTCGTTTTCGATAACCGTGTCGATCTGCGCCAGATGCGGCACCAGAGCAACCATCGCCTGACGCAGCTGGGCCAGGCTGTCATAGGGCAGCGCGGCCCCCAGCTCGGCGCTCAGCGCGCGCAGAATGGCCCAGTTCTCCTTGGCCTCGCCGGGGGCAAAAGCCGCCCGCATTGCCAGCTGAGGCCGCCCTTCGGTGTTCACGAACAGACCGTTTTCTTCGGTATAGGCCGCACCAGGCAGGATGATGTCGGCGCGATGCGCGCCGCGGTCGCCATGGCTGCCCTGATAGATCACGAAGGGCCCGTCGGCGATGTCCACCTCATCGGCACCCAGGTTGTAGATCACCTCGGCCCCGTCCATGGCCTTGTCCAGGCCGCCTTCGGTGGCGGCCCCCAGATCCATGGCGGCGACGCGGCTGGCGGCCGTATGCAGAACCAGCATCTTGCCACCCAGTTTCTCGGTCAGCGCCTGCGCGTTGGCCAGAACCTTGATGCCGTCGCCTTCGGTGATGGCGCCCTGCCCGACGATCACAAGCGCGCCCTCTGCGGGCTCGGCCGAGCCTGCTTCGCGGGCCAGATAGGCGCGGCCCGGACCGACATAAGTCACGTCATAAGTCAGGTCGGCGTTTTCACCGATCACGCGGATTTCAGCGCCTTTCAGCCAGGCCTTGCGCAGGCGGGCGTTCAGAACCGGGGCCTCAAGGCGTGGGTTCGTGCCGACCAGGTAAATCACCTTGGCGGTGTCGATATCCTCGATCGCGGCAGTGCCCACATAGGCCGAGCGGTTGCCGATCGGCAGCACGGCGCCGTTGGTGCGGGCCTCGATCGTGCCTTGCTGGCCATCCACCAGCTGTTTGAGCGCAAAGATCGCCTCGGCCGGGGCCAGATCGCCAACCAAAGCGGCCAGTTTCTTTCCCTTGATCGCAGTCGCGGCAGCGGCCAGCGCCTCGCCCCACGAGGCTTTGCGCAGCTTGCCGTTTTCACGGATATAGGGCGTGTCCAGACGCTGACGGCGCAGACCGTCCCAGACGAAACGCGACTTGTCCGACAGCCATTCCTCGTTCACGCCATCATGGTTCAGCGGCATGATCCGCATGACCTGACGGCCCTTGGTGTCCACCCGGATATTCGAGCCCAGAGCGTCCATCACATCAATGGTTTCGGTTTTCGTCAGCTCCCAGGGGCGGGCGGTGAACGAGTAGGGCTTGGACACCAGCGCGCCCACCGGGCACAGATCAATGATGTTGCCCTGCATGTTCGATTGCAGCGTCTGGTTCAGATAGCTGGTGATCTCGGCATCCTCGCCGCGGCCGGTCTGGCCCATTTGCGTGATCCCGGCCACCTCGGTGGTGAAGCGCACGCAGCGGGTGCAGCTGATGCAGCGGGTCATGTGGGTTTCGACCAGCGGGCCCAGGTTCAGATCGTCCACGGCGCGCTTGGGTTCGCGGAAGCGGCTGAAATCCACGCCATAAGCCATGGCCTGATCCTGAAGATCGCATTCACCGCCCTGATCGCAGATCGGGCAATCCAGCGGGTGGTTGATCAGCATGAATTCCATCACGCCTTCGCGGGCCTTCTTGACCATGGGCGAGTTGGTTTTCACCACCGGCGGCTGGCCGTCGGGGCCGGGGCGCAGATCGCGCACCTGCATCGCACAGGACGCCGCCGGTTTGGGCGGGCCGCCCACCACCTCGACCAGACACATACGACAGTTGCCCGCGATCGACAGGCGTTCATGGTAGCAGAAGCGCGGCACCTCGACCCCGGCCTGTTCGCAGGCCTGGATCAGGGTCATCGCCCCGTCAACTTCGATCTCGGTCTCGTCGATGATGATCTTGCGTAGGTCAGACATGGGGTCTCACTTTGCTCTCAGTAGTTGGCCGATCCGGCTGCCTTTTGCGATCTCGGCCTTGCCGAGTTTGCAGAAGGTTTCCGGGTCGGCGTAGCTTGCGCCATTGGCTTTCAGGTAGGCTTCGCCACGGGCACGCATCCGTGCCTTTTCCTCTTTGGATTTGACGTAGGCCTTGATCTCTTGCTTGGAGTAGCCCAGTTCCTGGGCGCGTTTTTCCAGAGCGTTGATATAGTTCAGAGCCCGCAGCATACGGGCGGAAATGCTGCGGCATTCCTTGCGGATTTCATCGGCAACGGCGACGGCAAACAATCCGTCGTTGATTTCCGCGACGTCCCGCAGGGGCGGGCGGGCCTGGGCCATGGGGGCCCCGGCCAAAGCTGCGGCGGCTGCGATCACCATCATCATGCGCATGTCATATCTCCTTGCGTCAGAGCGCAGGCCGACGCGGAATGCGCCTGCCCATCTCTGAAAGAGATGGGAGAAGTCAGGCTTGTCATGCAATAACAACCTGCCCAATCCCTTGATATGACAAAAGAATTCATCATGCCTGGCAACGGCCCCGCAGCAGCAGGGTGTCATCGTCCAGAACCACATCGCGGTCATCGGTTTCGCGCACGACCAGCCATTCCAGCTTGGAATTCCCATAGTTCACGACGCAGTGACGGGTGGCCTCGTAGCGGCCTGCATCCTCGGCGCCTTCGCGGCTTTGCGCGGCATCATGGACGGTCACGTCGAACATCCGCGGATCGTCCTTCAGATGCTGGATCGAGGTTTTGAAGTAATAGCCGTCAAACGCGATGCGCTGCTTGTTCGAGGTGTTCCCACACCCCGCCAGCAGGCCCGCGCATACCACTGAAAGAACCAGAACACGCATCGGGATCACTCCGCCGCCATGGCGCCCATGCGCCCGGTTTTCTGTGCCTTGATCCGATCCTCGATTTCCTCGCGGAAGTTGCGGATCAGGCCCTGGATCGGCCAGGCGGCCGCATCGCCCAGGGCGCAGATCGTGTGGCCTTCGACCTGTTTGGTCACGTCCCACAGCATGTCGATCTCTTCCAGCTCGGCCTCGCCGCGCACCAGGCGATCCATCACGCGCATCATCCAGCCGGTGCCTTCGCGACAGGGCGTACATTGCCCGCAGCTTTCGTGCTTGTAGAATTTCGACAGGCGCCAGATGGCCTTGATGATGTCGGTCTGCTTGTCCATCACGATGACAGCAGCGGTGCCCAGACCCGAGCCCAGCTCGCCCCGCAGGTAATCGAAATCCATGATCGCGTCGCGCATGTTTTCCCCGCGTACGCAAGGCACGGACGAGCCACCGGGGATCACCGCCAGCAGATTGTCCCAGCCGCCACGGATACCGCCGCAATGTTTCTCGATCAGCTCCTCGAAAGAGATCGACATCGCCTCTTCGACGACGCAGGGGTTGTTGACGTGGCCGCTGATGGCAAACAGTTTCGTGCCCGCATTGTTCGGACGGCCAAACCCGGCAAACCATTCCGGCCCACGGCGCAGGATGGTCGGCACAACGGCGATGGATTCCACATTGTTTACCGTGGTCGGGCAACCATAAAGGCCAGCGCCCGCCGGGAAGGGCGGCTTCATCCGGGGCATCCCCTTCTTGCCTTCCAGGCTTTCGATCAGCGCGGTTTCCTCGCCGCAGATATAGGCCCCTGCCCCGTGATGCAGGTACAGGTCAAAATCCCAGCCCGAGCCGGCAGCGTTCTTGCCCAGCAGCCCGTTGTCATAGGCCTCGTCAATGGCGGCTTGCAGCGCCTCGCGCTCGCGGATGTATTCGCCGCGCAGGTAGATATAGCAGGTATGCGCGTTCATCGCGAAGGACGCGATCAGCGCCCCCTCGATCAGCGTGTGCGGATCGTGGCGCATGATTTCACGGTCTTTACAGGTGCCCGGTTCGGATTCATCGGCGTTGATCACCAGATAGGCCGGGCGACCGTCGCTTTCCTTGGGCATGAACGACCATTTCAGGCCAGTCGGGAAGCCCGCACCGCCCCGGCCGCGCAAGCCGCTGGCCTTCATCTGATCGACGATCCAGTCGCGACCCTTCTGGATGATCCCGGCGGTGCCGTCCCAATGTCCACGGGCCTTGGCCCCGGCCAGGGTGCGTTCGTGCATCCCGTAGATATTGGTAAAGATACGATCCTGATCCTTGAGCATCCGATTACCTCTGATCCGATTGGCGCGCGCGCCAGATTTGGTAGATCATCACGATGGCCAGCACAAAGCCCGCCAGCGCGATGAGGTCGAACAAGGCACGGGTGCGCATGTCCAGACCAAGTTGTCCGCCGATAAAGGTGGCCAGAGCCCAGAACACACCTGTCCCCGCGATCAGCAGCGCAACCTTGCGCCCCTTGCGTGCCAGTTCTGTGTCTTTGTCAGCCATCCGTCATCTGCCTCAGTACACGCCGCCCTTATCGACGCGCTTGGAAAATTCTGTGTCCTCGCCCGCGGCCAGTTGCTTGGCCTGACCGATCCAGTCATCCCGCGTGATCCGGCCTTTGAACTTCAGGCGATTGTCCACCCAGGCGATCTGCGCTTCGGTCCAGGCGGCGATCTGGTCGAAATGGTAGAAGCCCAGCTCGTTCAGGGTCTGCTCCAGTTTCGGGCCAACGCCCTTGATCCGCTTCAGATCGTCCGCGCCACCTTCGCGGGCGGCGGTCAGCAGATCGGGCTCGGCCTCGGCCACATCCGCGACATCTGCCACAGGTGCAGGGGCGGCCTTGGCCTCTTCCACCTGCTTGGCCACTGGTTTGGCAGCCGGGGCCTCGGCCGCCGGAGCAGGCGCAGGGGCCTCATCCTTGGTGGCGCGATCCTTCAGCCAGGGGGTCAGCAGCGGCACTTCGGTGCCGTCGATGCGCTTGATCCCGTCGCCGATATCTGTGGCCAGCTGCGCCGAGGCGTTATATTTGGTGTGACCGCTGTCGAAATCCTTGAGCGCGGTCAGCCCGCCCAGAGGCTCGGCTGCGAACCGGCCGTTTTGCGGGCCGGGCACGGGCACCTTGCCAGCGGCCATATCGTCCAGCATTTTCGAGAAACCTTCGGCGGTCAGATCCTCGTAGTAATCCTTGCCGATCTGAACCATCGGCGCATTGGTGCACGCGCCCAGGCATTCCACCTCTTCCCACGAGAATTTACCATCCTCGGACAGGGTGTGCGGCGTGGGGGCGATTTTTTCCTTGCAGACCGCGATCAGATCCTCGGCACCGCAGATCATGCACGAGGTCGTGCCGCAGATCTGGATATGCGCCACCGAGCCGACGGGTTGCAGTTGGAACATGAAATAGAAGGTCGCCACTTCGAGCACGCGGATATAGGCCATGCCCAGCATCTGAGCGACATGTTCAATGGCCGGGCGGGTCAGCCAGCCCGTCTGTTCCTGCGCGCGCCACAAGAGCGGGATAACCGCCGATTGCTGGCGCCCTTCGGGGTATTTGGTGATCTGCGCTTCGGCCCAGGCCTGGTTGGCCGGGGTGAAGGCGAAGCTTTCGGGTTGGTCATGGTAGAGACGGCGGAGCATTACACGATCCCCTTCGCTGCGCGGCGGCCCTGGGAGCCTCCGGCGGGAGTATTTACGGAGCAAAGAAAGGCGGGGTGCGACATTAGCGGTCGATCTCCCCGAAGACGACATCCATTGTCCCGATGATGGCGGCGACATCGGCCAGCTGGTGGCCGCCGGCGACGTGATCCATCGCTTGCAGGTGCAGGAAACCCGGCGCGCGCAGTTTGGCGCGGTAGGGTTTGTTGGTGCCGTCGGCGACCATGTAGACGCCGAACTCGCCCTTGGGGGCCTCGACCGCGGCGTAGACCTGTCCGGCGGGGACGTGGAAGCCTTCGGTATAGAGTTTGAAGTGATGGATCAGCGATTCCATCGAAGTTTTCATGTCGCCGCGTTTGGGCGGGGTCAGCTTGCCGCGGGCCAGCACGTCGCCGGTGGCTTCGCGCAGCTTGCCGATGGCCTGGCGGATGATGCTGGTGGACTGGCGCATTTCCTCCATGCGGCACAGGTAGCGATCATAGCAATCGCCGTTTTTGCCGACGGGAATCTGGAAGTCGAATTCATCGTAGCATTCGTAGGGCTGCGCGCGGCGCAGGTCCCATGCGAGGCCCGAGCCACGGACCATAACGCCCGAGAAGCCCCATTCCAGGATGTCTTCTTCGGTAACGACGCCGATATCGCAGTTCCGTTGTTTGAAGATGCGGTTTTCGGTCAGCAACCCGTCGATATCGTCCAGAACTTTGGGGAATTCGATCGCCCATTCCTCGATATCGTCCAGCAGCTCGTCGGGCAGGTCCTGATGGACGCCGCCGGGGCGGAAATAGTTGGCGTGCAGGCGGGCACCGCAGGCGCGTTCGTAGAAGATCATCAGCTTCTCGCGCTCTTCAAAGCCCCACAGCGGCGGGGTCAGCGCGCCGACGTCCATCGCCTGCGTGGTGACGTTCAGCAGGTGGTTCAGCACGCGGCCGATTTCCGAGAACAGCACGCGGATCAGCGAGGCACGGCGGGGCACTTCGACGCCGGTCAGTTTCTCAATCGCCAGGCACCAGGCATGTTCCTGGTTCATCGGGGCCACGTAATCGAGGCGGTCCAGATAGGGCAGGTTTTGCAGGTAGGTGCGCGATTCCATCAGCTTTTCGGTGCCGCGGTGCAGCAGGCCGATATGGGGATCGCAGCGTTCCACGATCTCGCCGTCCAGCTCCAGCACCAGACGCAGCACGCCGTGGGCCGCAGGGTGCTGCGGGCCGAAGTTGATGTTGAAATTGCGGATTTTCTGTTCGCCGCTCAGGGCATCGACGCTGCCGTCGTCAAACTTGGAGCCGTCCATCACTTGGCCTCCTTCTCATCGCCGGGCAGGATGTAGTTGGCACCCTCCCACGGGGACATGAAATCGAACTGGCGGTATTCCTGCACCAGTTTCACCGGCTCATAGACCACGCGTTTTTGCGCCTCGTCATAGCGCACTTCGGTGTAGCCGGTGGTGGGGAAGTCCTTGCGCAGCGGGTGGCCGCGGAAACCGTAATCCGTCAGCAGGCGGCGCAGATCGGGGTGGCCGGTGAACAGCACGCCGAACATATCGAAGACCTCGCGCTCGAACCAGTTGGCCGAGGGGTGCACGTCCACGATCGAGGGCACCATGTCATCTTCGCGCACGCTGACCCGCAGGCGGATGCGCTGGTTCTGGTACATCGACAGGAAGTGATAAACCACATCGAACCGTTTCACCCGGTCGGGGTAATCCACGGCGGTGATGTCCACCAAGGACGAGAATTTGCAGGTGGGATCGGATTTCAGGAAATCGACGAAATCCACGATCTTGCCGGGGGCTACGTCGATTGTCAGCTCGTCAAAGGCCACGTCCCAGCCGATCACGTCATCGGGGCGTTTCAGCTCGATATGGGTGGCCAGTTCGTTCAGGGCGTCACTCATCAGTTCATTCCTTCCCGCTTAGCGCACGATCGTGCCGGTGCGGCGGATCTTGCGGGCCAGCTGCATGAACCCATACAGCAGCGCCTCGGCGGTGGGGGGGCAGCCGGGCACATAGACGTCCACAGGCACGATCCGGTCACAGCCGCGCACCACCGAGTAGCTGTAGTGGTAATAGCCGCCGCCATTGGCGCACGATCCCATCGAGATCACGTAGCGCGGCTCGGGCATCTGGTCGTAAACCTTGCGCAGCGCGGGGGCCATCTTGTTGGTCAGCGTGCCGGCCACGATCATCACGTCCGACTGACGCGGAGACGCGCGCGGCGCGATCCCGAACCGTTCGGCATCATAGCGCGGCATCGAAGTGTGCATCATTTCCACCGCGCAGCAGGCCAGACCAAAGGTCATCCAGTGCAGCGATCCGGTGCGGCCCCAGTTGATAATGTCATCGACCGAGGTCAGCAGGAAACCCTTGTCCTGAAGTTCGCGGTTCAGCTCTTGCGTGGCGACTTCGCGGTCGAAGCCAGCCGTGTTCGCACCGGTCATCACTCCCATTCCAGGGCCCCTTTCTTCCACTCATAGGCGAAACCTGCGGTCAGCACGCCCAGGAACACCATCATGGACCAGAACCCGACCATCGAAATATCCTTGAACGCGACGGCCCAGGGGAACAGAAAGGCGATTTCCAGATCGAAGATGATGAACAGGATCGACACCAGGTAGAACCGGACATCGAACTTCATACGCGCGTCATCAAAGGCATTGAAACCGCATTCATAGGCCGAGACTTTCTCGGGGTCCGGGTTGCGGACGGCCAGAATGACAGCTGCAAGGATTAGAACGAGGCCAAGTGCGATGGCGATGGCCAGAAAGACGAGGATGGGAAGGTATTCCCTCAGCATCTCTTCCACGAGTGGCTCCTTTCATGCGCGGGCGCGCAGTCAGTAGGCTGATTTTGCTAGGCCGGGTTTACTCCTGCGCCCCTCCGGGGTCAACCGAACCATCGACACATTCAACAACACGAAGATGTTGCGGGATTCCGTAGCATACCGCCGCACACAAAGGCTTTCTTCGTTGCGTTGCGGCAATTCTGATTGGTTTTTTTTGCCGCAGGGGGCTGTAAATCCGGAATTCGTTCCCATGCATATCCGAATTTTTTTATGTGATTCTGACTAAAGTCATCCTTCACATGCATATTTAAACGGGAAAAACGGCGCTTTTGACGGCGCCGTTCCGTTTTTTAGGCGAAAGAGATTCGCGATTGAAAGCCGCCTGATCAGCGCTGCCAGCCCGGTTTCCGCTTTTCGAAAAACGCACCGATGCCCTCGGGCGCTTCAGCGCCCTCCCAGCAGGCGGCCAGCTCGGAAATCGTGTGCTGGATCGTGGTTTCATCAATACGCGGGCCCAGGGTGCGCAGCAGGGCCTTGGCCCGGCCCACAGCCCCCGGCGCGCAGTCCAGATAGGGGGTGATTTCTGCCTCGATCGCGGCGTCCAGCTGATCGGCCGGCACCGCGCGCGACAGCAGGCCCAGCTCCACCGCCTCGGAGGCGTCGAAACGGCGACCCGACATGAACACCCGCCGCGCCCGCGCCTCGCCCATCCGGGCGCAGACATAGGGGCCGATGGTGGCCGGGATCAGTCCCAGACGGGTTTCTGTCAGAGCCATCAGCACGCTGTCTGCCCCGATCACCACATCGCAGACGCTGGCCATCCCAACCCCGCCGCCAAAGGCATTGCCCTGCACCCGTCCGATCAGCGGCTTGGGCAGGGTATTGAGCGCTTGCAGCATCCAGGCCAGCTTGCCCGCTTCCTCCATCCGCTGCGCGGGGGCGGCGGTGAATTGCTGGCGCATCCAGCCCAGATCTCCGCCCGCGCAGAAACTGGCCCCACGCGCGGCCAGCACCACGGCGCGGACAGCGTCATCCGCGCCCAGATCGCGCGCGGCCTGATGCAGCTCAGAGATCATCCGGCCGGACAGGGCATTGTGTTTCTCGGGGCGATCCAGCCACAGCGTGGCCACGCCGCGGGCGTCGCATTCAATCGAAATGGTGTCTGGCATCTCTGCCTCCTTTGTGCGAATGCCGGGCGGCCCCGTGACGGTCGCCCCGGCAGAAATCCGTCATGCTCAGCCAGCCCGCAGCGCGCGCGCCATGGCACCGGCGGTTTGCAGCACATCCGGATCCAGATGCGTCCGATAGCCCAGCCGCACAAGATGCGCGTTGACGGCTTCGGTGGCCACATTTCCCGCCGCTCCGGGGGCATAGGGGCAGCCGCCCAGCCCCCCCACGGCCGCATCGAACACGCGCAGGCCCTGCTCCAGCGAGGCCTCGATATTTTGCAAGGCCCGCCCTGCGGTATCGTGATAATGCCCTGCCAGTTTCTGCACCGGAACCACCTGAGTGACGGCCTTCAGCATATCTTCGATCCGTTCGGGCGTGCCCTGCCCCAGCGTGTCGCCCAGCGAAATCTCATAGCAGCCCATGGCCAGCAACTGTTCGGCAACCTGCGCCACCGCCTGAGGCGCGACGGGCCCATCGTAGGGGCAGTCCGTCACGCAAGAAACATAGCCGCGCACCGGGATACCGGCGGCCTGCGCAGCCTCGGCGACGGGGGCGAACCGTGCCAGGCTCTCGGCGATGGTGGCGTTGATATTGGCCTTGGAAAACCCTTCGGAGGCCGCGCCGAAAATGGCCACCTCATCGGCCTGGGCGGCCAGCGCACGCTCCAGCCCCTGCATGTTCGGGGTCAGCGCCGCATAAGACACGCCCGTCGCGCGGCTGATCCCGGCCAGAACCTGAGCGCTGTCGGCCATTTGCGGCACCCATTTGGGACTGACGAAACTGGCCACCTCGATCCGGCGGAACCCGGCCCCGGACAGGCAATCGACCAGCGCGATCTTACCGTCCGTGGGAATGCGGGCCTTTTCGTTCTGCAACCCGTCGCGCGGGCCGACCTCAAAGATTTCAACGTATTGCGTCATGGCTCAGGCCTCTTCCAGCCGGATCAGCGCCGCGCCCGCTTCGACCTGATCGCCCGCGTCCGCCAGAACCTCGGCCACCACACCATCGCGGGCGGCCAGCAGGGAGTGCTCCATCTTCATTGCCTCCAGAATGGCCAGCCTGTCGCCCTCGGCCACCTCTTGGCCGGCCCTGGCAAAGACGGCCTTGACCAGGCCGGGCATCGGGGCCTCGATCACATTGCCATCGCCCCCCGCGCTTGTGTCCCGGTCCAGCGGATCGACCAGCGTGAAAGGCACGCCGTAATCGGCAAAAATCGTAACCTGCCCGTCGCCCCGATGCCAATCGGCCGCGCGCATGTCGTCAAAATACCACCCATCCGCATAGCGCGCCTGCACCACCATCCCATCAACATCCACCAAGGCCACATCCGGGCCGCGCAGGGTGATCCCCACGGACAGCTCAGCCTCGCCCTGGGTCAGCAGAACCTCGCGCCAGCTGCTGCCCCACAGGGTAAAGCCACGGTCCCAGTCGGGCCGCCCCATCAGGCCCAGCGACAGCATCGCCGCCTGCGCCACCACCTGCGGGCTGGCCGGATGCTGCACCACCAAGGCCTCCAGATCCCGCGCGATCAACCCGGTATCGACCGCGCCGCTGGCAAAGCCTTCATGCGCGCACAAAGCCCCCAGGAAAGACAGGTTGGTCACCGTGCCCGCCACCTGTGTGCCCTCAAGCGCCTGTGCCATCTGTTTCAGAGCAATCTCACGCGTGGGGCCGTGGGTGATGACCTTGGCGATCATCGGATCATAGAACGGGCTGATCGTATCGCCCGAGCGCACACCACTATCGGCCCGGCAGCCTGACGGAAAGGCCAGATGCCCCAGCGTGCCGGTGGCGGGCAGGAACCCCTTGGGGACGTCCTCGGCATACAGGCGGCTTTCAAAGGCATGGCCGGTGATGGTCAGCTCTTCTTGCTGTTTCGGCAGGCCTTCACCCGCTGCAACGCGCAGCTGCCATTCCACCAGATCGACACCGGTGATCGCCTCGGTAACGGGGTGTTCCACTTGCAGCCGGGTGTTCATCTCCATGAACCAGAACCCATCGGGGCGCAGCCCGTTCGCCCCGTCCACGATGAATTCGATCGTGCCCGCGCCCTTATAGCCGATCGCCTGAGCGGCACGGACGGCGGCATCGCCCATGGCGGCGCGCATTTCGGCGGTCATGCCGGGGGCGGGTGCCTCTTCGATCACCTTCTGGTGGCGCCGCTGAAGCGAGCAGTCGCGTTCAAACAAATGCACCGCCTGGGTGCCGTCACCAAAGACCTGCACCTCAATGTGCCGCGGCTGGAGGATATACTTCTCGATCAACACATCGGGGTTGCCAAAGGCCGTCTGTGCCTCGCTGCGGGCGCTGGCCAGGGCATCGGCGAAATCGGCGGGGGACTCGACCAGGCGCATCCCCTTGCCGCCGCCACCCGCAACCGCCTTGATCAGCACCGGATAGCCGATCTGATCCGCTTGCTTGGCCAGAAAATCGCCGTCCTGATCGGGGCCGTGATAGCCGGGCACGACGGGCACGCCGGCTTGCTCCATCAGCGCCTTGGCCGCGTCCTTCAGCCCCATTTTACGGATCGCATCGGCCGAGGGGCCAATGAAGGTCAGCCCCGCGGCCTGCACCTGTTCCACGAAGTCGGGATTTTCGGACAAAAACCCATAGCCCGGATGGATCGCCTGCGCGCCGGTGAGATGCGCCGCCTGCAAAATCCGCTGCGCCAGCAGATAGCTTTCCGCCGGGGCCGAGCCGCCGATGTGGATGCTTTCATCGGCCATGGCGACATGTTTGGCCTGCGCATCGGCATCCGAATACACCGCCACCGTCGCCACCCCCATTTTACGAGCGGTTTCGATGATACGGCAGGCAATCTCGCCTCGGTTGGCAATCAGGATTTTATCGAACATTTTCCCACTCCCTGGAGCTTTGAAATCATTTCGCGGTGTGGCGCGCGTGCGGATCGTCCGGGTGAAACAGCGCACGATACCTGAGCAGAAACATCGGAACGAACAGCAACGTCGCCGGCCCCCACAGGACAAACCAGCTGCGATCCAGAAGCTCGGACCACAGCAGCGGGCCCGCATAGCCTTTGGACCAGACATAGATCCACGGCACTGCCACCAGGCAGGGCATCGCCAGCCCATAGGCATCCCCCAGCACGGCCGAGGATTTGACACTGGGAAACGCGGGCATCGTCAGCTGCCTGACCTGCATTCGCGCCAGATACTGCTGATAATCGCTGCGAATATAAGACATCGCACGCATGGCCGCCCACACCCCGATCAACGCCGCCAAAGCAGACAGGCAGCCGGCAATCACCAGCGCCGCCCTCAGCGTTTCGATCCGTTTTCCAAGCGCCTCAACGCTTTCCAGACAGGTCACAAAAACGCAAAAGGGCGGGCCCGGCTCGGTTGGGGTGAATTCCAGCAGAGAAATCTCGGCCCCCAGAGACAGCCCGTAGGCCGCGAACAGAAAACCGTTGAAGGCCAGCATCCACGCGATGCGTTTGTCCACCAGCCCGTCCTCGTGTTCCACCAGCCTGCGCACCTCGTCGAAGATTCGGTCGCTCTGATCCTCCAGGGCGACGCGCCCCAGCAGTTTGGGCCTGTCCGGCCCCGGATCGTCGGACTGCGGGGGGGTGTCATTGTTTCCGGTCATCTCGGGCCTCCTACATGCGGAACACGCCGAAACGCGTGTCCTCGATCGGGGCATTCAGGCTGGCGCTGAGCGACAGCGCCAGGACGTCTCGGGTTTTGCGCGGATCAACGATGCCGTCATCCCACAGCCGGGCCGAGGCATAGAGCGGGTGGCTCTGCTGCTCGAACATATCAATGGTGGGCTGTTTGAAGGCGGCCTCTTCCTGCGCCGACCACGTGCCGCCCTGCCGTTCGATCCCGTCGCGTTTGACGGTGGCCAGAACGCCTGCGGCCTGTTCGCCGCCCATCACGGAAATGCGGCTGTTGGGCCATGTCCACAGGAAACGCGGGCTATAGGCACGTCCGGCCATGCCATAGTTCCCCGCCCCGAACGAGCCCCCCACCAGCATGGTAATTTTCGGCACTTTGGTGGTGGCGACGGCGGTCACCATCTTGGCACCATGGCGCGCGATGCCCTCGTTTTCATATTTGCGGCCCACCATGAAGCCGGTGATATTTTGCAGGAAAACCAGCGGGATCTTGCGCTGGCTGCACAGTTCCACGAAATGCGCGCCCTTCTGCGCAGCCTCAGAGAACAGCACACCGTTATTGGCGATGATGCCCACAGGGCAGCCCTTGATATGAGCAAAGCCCGTCACCAGGGTTTCCCCAAACCGCGGTTTAAATTCATCGAAGCGGCTGCCATCCACAGTACGGGCGATGACCTCGCGGATGTCATACGGGGTGCGCAGGTCCGAGGGCACGACGCCCAGGATTTCCTCGGGATCATAGAGCGGCTCTTCGGAGGATTGCCATTGCACGCTTGCCGGTTTGGCACGGTTCAGATGGCTGACGGCGCGGCGCGCCAGGGCCACGGCATGGGCGTCATCCTCGGCCAGATAATCGGCCACGCCCGACAGGCGCGTATGCACGTCGCCGCCGCCCAGATCCTCGGCGCTGACCACCTCGCCGGTGGCGGCCTTCACCAAGGGCGGGCCGGCCAGAAAAATCGTGCCCTGTTCCTTCACAATGATCGTGACATCCGACATGGCCGGCACATAGGCCCCCCCCGCCGTACACGAGCCCATCACCACCGCGATCTGCGGGATGCCCTTGGCCGACATATTGGCCTGATTGAAAAAGATACGGCCAAAGTGATCGCGGTCGGGGAACACCTCGTCCTGACTGGGCAGGTTCGCGCCGCCGCTGTCCACCATATAGATACAGGGCAGGTGGTTCTGTTCGGCGATTTCCTGCGCGCGCAGGTGCTTTTTCACCGTCATCGGATAGTAAGAGCCGCCCTTCACCGTGGCATCGTTGCACACGATCATGCACTCGATCCCCTGCACCCGGCCGATCCCGGCCACGACACCCGCACAGGGGGCGGCATTGTCATACATGTTATGCGCGGCGGTGGCGCCGACCTCCAGAAAGGGCGAGTCCGGATCCAGAAGCGCACGAATCCGGCGACGCGGCAGCATCTTACCCCGCGCAACGTGGCGTTCACGCGATTTTTCACCGCCCCCCAGGCGCGCGGCCTCGGCGGCCTCGCGGATGGTTTCCAGCGCCTCCAGGTGATTGCGCCGGTTGGTCTGAAAGGTTTCCGAGGACGGAATGGCAGACGAGTGCAGTTTCATAGGGCCTCCACCTTGAAGAAGTGACGTTCCAGCCGCGATCTCAACACGCTGAAGACCACGGCGAACACGACTGTGAATAAGAACAACGCCCCCCCGGCAGGGCCCAGCCCCTGCGAAGGCGACACGAAAGACAGGGCCAGCGTGGCCCCACCCAGAAACACAGTGCCCAGCAGCACGGGCAGCAGGATTTGCCAGATCAGCATTCCCGGCCCATCCGGGCGCGCCACCAGCACCAGCCGTTGCCCGCAGGCCGCGCAGGTGACAAACGCGTTGAACCGGCTGCGCTTGATCCCACCCCGAAAGGTAGAGTGCAGCGCAAACCAGCCCTGCGGCTCATCGCATTGCGGGCACTGATGTCCCCCGTATCGGCTCATGCGGTGCCTCCTTCGGCTGTGGCGCGGGCCTTCAGCTCTTTGCGGATCACCTTGCCGGTGACAGTCATCGGCAGCGCGTTCAGAAACGATATTTCCCTTGGGTAGGAATGCTTTGCGCTTCGCTCTTTCACAAAAGACTGAAGCTCGCGCGCCAGCGCATCCCCCGGTTTGACCCCCGGTTTCACCACCACATAAGCCTTCACGATCTCCGTGCGTAGCGGGTCGGGTTTGCCGATCACGCCCACGGTGGCCACGGCCGGGTGGCGCAGCAGGCAATCCTCGATCTCGGCGGGGCCGATGCGGTAGCCGGCGCTGGTGATCACGTCATCCTCGCGGCCGACAAAGCGCAGGTAGTCGCCCTGCCACTGGCCGCGATCGCCGGTCAGCATCCAATCGCCGTGGAACTTTTCAGCAGTGGCCTGAGGGCGGTTCCAATAGCGCAGCATCATGCTGGCCGCGCCTTTGGCGATGGCAATGTCGCCCTCGCCCAGTGTCGGCTGCCCTGCCCCATCCAGCACCACGATGTCGAACCCCGGCGCGGGTTTGCCCAGACAGCCGGGCGCGGCATCGAACAGCGCCCCGCAGGACGAGGCCACCATGTTACATTCGGTCTGCCCGTAGAATTCATTGATCGCCAGGCCAAAGGCCCCCTGCCCCCAGGCCAGCATCTCGGCGCCCAAAGGCTCGCCCCCCGACGCAACCGAACGCAGGCCGGCAATCGCCGCCTCCTCGGCCCTGAGCATCCGCAGCGCCGTGGGCGGAAAGAACACGTTGCGCACGCCGGTGGCGGCGATGATACGCTGACATTCGGCGACGGTGAATTTGTCCATCCGCGCGGCAACAACGGGCACCCCCAGCGCCAGCCCCGGCATCAGCACATCGAACAGCCCGCCAATCCAGGCCCAATCGGCGGGCGTCCACAGGCAATCGCCCGTCTGCCCCAGAAAATCATGGCTGACCTCGACCCCCGGCAGATGGCCGATCAGCACACGGTGAGCGTGCAAAGCGCCCTTGGGCGCGCCAGTGGTGCCGCTGGTGTAGATCAGAACGGCGGGATCTTCGGCCCCAGTATCGGCCGTGTCAAACGGCGTGTCAGAGAGGGTCAGATCCTCGGGGATGACCTGACCGTGGCCCTCGATCGCCAGCCAGTCGCGCAGCCCCTCGGTGCCCTCGGGGTCCGAGATCACCCAGGCCACGCCCGCATCCTGCAACCGGGTCAGCAGCGCATCGGTACCAAAGAGTTTAAACAGCGGAATCGAGATCGCGCCCAGCTTCCAGCAGGCGATATGCGCGGCGGCCGTCCATGGCGATTGCGAGCGCAGAACGCCCACCCGGTCGCCCCGCTGCACGCCGCGCGCGGCCAGATCCGCCGCCAGCGTATCGGCCATGCGCCGCAGCGTGCCATAGCTGACATCCACCCGCGCGCCCCCGGTCATGTCGATGATCGCCACCCGGTCCGGCACACGCGCGGCCCAGTCGTCGCAGACCTGCCGCGCCATGTTCAGCCGCGCGGGAATATCCCAGCGGAACCCCCGCACCAAGCTGCCGTAATCCTCCCCTTTCGGCAGCATGGCTTAGCTCATGGCCGCCATCATTTCGCGCCCCACCAGCATCCGGCGGATTTCCGAGGTGCCAGCCCCGATCTCCATCAGCTTGGCGTCGCGGAAAATGCGGCCCACAGGGTTGTCGGACAGATAGCCCGCCCCGCCAAACGCCTGCACCGCCTGATGCGCCACCACCATGGCCTCCTCGGACGCATAGAGACAACACGCCGCCGCATCCTGACGGGTGACCTGACCGCGATCACAGGCCTTGGCCACCTCATAGACATAGGCGCGGGCCGAGTTCATTTTGGTGTACATATCGGCCAGCTTACCCTGCATCAGCTGGAAGTTCCCGATGGGCTGGCCGAATTGCTTGCGCTCGGCCATGTAGGGCATGACCTCATCCAGGCAGGCGGCCATGATGCCAGTGCCGATCCCGGCCAGCACGACACGTTCGTAATCCAGCCCAGACATCAGAACGCGCACGCCGCGGCCTTCCTCGCCTAGCACGTTTTCGAAGGGCACTTCGCAATTTTCAAAGATCAGCTCGGCCGTGTTCGAGCCCCGCATCCCCAGCTTGTCGAAATGTTTGGAGGTGCTGAAGCCCGTCATGGATTTTTCCACGATAAAGGCGGTGATCCCGCGCGATCCGGCCTCGGGGTCGGTCTTGGCATAGACGACCAGCGTATCGGCATCCGGGCCGTTGGTGATCCAGTATTTATTGCCGTTCAGCAGGTAATATCCGTTGCGCTTTTCGGCCTTCAGCTTCATCGAGACAACATCCGAGCCCGCCGAAGGTTCGGACATCGCCAGCGCGCCGATATGCTGCCCCGAAATCAGGCCGGGCAGGTATTTCATCTTCTGCTCATGGGTGCCGTTCAGCTTGATCTGATTGACACACAGATTGGAATGCGCCCCATAAGACAACGAGACACTGGCCGAGGCCCGCGCGATTTCCTCGACCGCGATCACATGTGCCAGATAGGACATGCCCGCCCCGCCGTATTGCTCGGGCGTGGTGATGCCCAGAAGGCCCAAATCGCCCATCTCGGCCCACAGCTCGTTGGGGAATTCGTTGTCCAGATCAATCTGCGCGGCCATCGGCTTCACGCGTTCCTGCGCCCAGCGGTGCACCATTTCGCGCAGCGCGTTGACATCCTCACCCAGATCATAGGCCATCACTGCATTGAACACGGGCCGCTCCTCCGATCTCATTATTGAACAGTTGTTCATAAATAGGCACGAAGGGTGAGTCGCGTCAACCAAAATGACGGCTTGGCAAATCGGGGACGGCTTCCCATCTGAAGGGAAACGAGTTTATTCAGGATCCCCGCAATGCGAATTTTCAATGCCTCTGCCCTTGCCCTTTTGATGGCCGGCACAGCCGCCACAGCCGATCAGGTCGGAGAAATCGGCGTAGACTGGACGGGCAACGACATCATCCTCGAAGCGATCCAGGATCCCAAAGTCAGCGGCGTCACCTGCCATATCGCCTATTTCGAACGCGGACTTCTGGATCGACTGAGCCAGGGCAACTGGTTCGAAGATCCTTCGAATGCCTCGATCGCCTGCCGCCAGACGGGCCCGATCAAGATTGGCGACATCGACCGTGACGAAAACGGAGAAAACGTCTTCTCCACGTCCCGCTCCATCGTGCTTAAAAAACTGCGCGTGAAACGGATTTTTGACGCGGCCAATCAAACGCTGATCTATGTCGCGCACGCAACCGAGCTGACCGAAGGCTCGGCAAAGGTCTCGATATCGACCGTTCCGCTCTATAATGCAGATTGATTGATCCAGCGGAGCGCCTTCGGCGCGCTCGATATCTCGGCCTTACGGCCTCGGGCTGGCGCCTGCCGCCCCGTCTGCGCGTCCCCTTTGACGCTCCCCCGGCAGAGAGGTCCGCGCCGTTGGGGGCAGCGCCCCCAACCCCCGAGGCGGAGGCCGCAGGCCGACAACGAGACATCGAGCGCGCCGAAGGCGCTCCGTTTAACAGTTTTGAAACACCGCGCTGACTTCAGCACGGATAATCCGGGCAATCAAAGCGCAATCATCCGTGCTGAACGTCAAAGGCAGCCGCATATCCAGAATGCCGCGCAACACACGATCAGTTTCTTCCAGCCGGTCCGATGGCACATATTTCCAGCTGTCGTAGCGGCTGGTAAAGCCATTCGGCTCGGCCCCGCCGAACCATTTCAGCTCCACCCCACGCGCGGCGCATCGCTCCAGCACCTGTGCAATTCCCGCCTCGGGCCAATCCAGCAAAAGAAACTGGATCGAGCTGCCGACATATGTTTCCTCGGCGGGGCGTTCCACCACTGTCAGGCCGGGCGTGTGGCGCAGCCCCTCTTCGAGCACGCCATAGCGCGCATTCCAACGGGCACATTGTCTGGGCAGATCCCGCAATTGGGGGCGCAGGATCGCCGCGCGCAGATTATCCATCCGGCCGGAAATATTGGGCGTGTCATATTTGATCGCCTCGAACGTCGCCGGATCAGGCACGGCCAGATGCCGGTCATACAGCATGTAAGAGCCCGACAGCATCACCGCCCGCGCCATCACCTGCGCGTCATTGGTGATCAGCAGCCCGCCCTCGCCCGAGTTCAGATGCTTATAGGTCTGGGTCGAGAAACAGCCGATCAGCCCATCCGTACCGGACAGCCGCCCCCGCCAGCGCGCGCCCATCGTGTGGGCGCAATCCTCGATCACCGTGACATCCGCCGCGCGGCATATTTCCAGCAGGCGATCCATGTCGCACAGATGGCCGCGCATATGGCTCAGCATCAGCACATCGGCCTGGTCCGCCTTGGCCTGCAAATCGTCCAGATCAATCACCAGACCTTCGGTTACCCCCACGAAGACCGGCACGGCCCCCAGGCTGGCAATCGCGCCGGGCACCGGAGCCAGGGTAAAGGCGTTGGTCAGCACCCGGTCGCCGGGCTGCACGCCCACCGCCCGCAGGGCCGTGGCCAGCGCATACCCCCCCGAGGCCACGGCCAGCGCATACTCCACCCCCATCGCGGCGGCGAATTCCTGCTCCAGCAGCGCGGCCTCGCCCGGATCGTCGCCCACCGTATTATAGCGGTGCAGCCGCCCCGAGCGCATCACGCGCAGCGCCACCTCAATCCCCTCTTCGGGGATGGGCTCTTGCTGGGTGAACGTGCCTGTGAAAACCTCGGTCATGGTTCCGTCCTGAAGCCCCGCGCGCCGAAGGTCAAGCCGCCGGGCCCAGCAAGTCCCCGACCAGCCCCAGCAGATCGTCATAATGATCCAGCAGAGCCTCGGGGTTAAGCGCCGCAACGGCGCGGCCCTCGGGGCCGAATGTGACCAGAACGCTGGGCACCCCCATGGCGGCGGCGGTTTTTCGATCGGTCACCGTGTCGCCAATCAGCAGCGATTGCGCCGGATCGCCTCCGGCGCGCAGCACCGCCTGGCGCAACGGCTCGGGGTTGGGTTTGCGCACGGGCAGCGTGTCCGCCCCGATCATCGAGCCAAACGCCCCCCGCACCCCCAACCGCTGCAACAGGGTTTCGGCCAGGGCCTCGGGCTTGTTCGTGCAGATGCCCACCTTATAGCCCGCCCCGCACAAGGCATCGACGGCCTCCATCACACCGGGATAGAGAACCGTGTAGCGGTCAATCTGTGCGCCGTAGGCCTGCAACAGCACCGGATACCACTGCGCGATCTGGCCCTCGATGTCGGGGTGCTTTAGCCGTTCCAGCCCCAGTTTCAGCATCGCCCGCCCGCCATGAAAAGCCGTGGCCGCATCGCCGTCGGGGCACAGGATATCGCCCTGCCCCATCTGCTGAAAACACGCATTGGCCGCCGCAATCAGATCCCCGCTGGTATCGGCCAGCGTCCCATCCAGATCGAAAATCACTGTTTTCATTGCCTGCCCGTCCCTTTCAGCATCATTCCGCCCATCTTTGTCACATGCCGCAATCACAAGTGAAGCACACCGGACTTGCGCCACGCCCCTCAGCGGATAAAACGGGCAAAAGGCAATAACAACAAGAGATATGGCATGAGCACGGCCCTGATCATCCTTGCTGCGGGCATGGGAACCCGCATGAACTCGGACCTGCCCAAGGTTCTGCACCCCATCGCCGGGGCGCCTTTGATCGTTCATGCGATGAAATCGGGCGCGGCCCTGAACCCCGAGCGCACCGTCATCGTCACCGGCCATGGGGCAGCCCAGGTGGAACAGGCCGCGCTGGCCCATGACGAAACCGCCCAGTTCGCGCTGCAATCTCAACAACTGGGGACGGGTCATGCCGTGGCCCAGGCGCGCGCCGCTCTGGACGGGTTCACCGGCGACGCCCTCGTGCTGTATGGCGACACACCGTTTATCCAGCCCGAAACCCTACAGGCCATGGCCCAGGCACGCACCCATCATGACGTGGTGGTGCTGGGGTTCGAGGCCGCAGATCCGGGCCGCTATGGCCGTCTGGTGATGGAGGGCAACACACTGGACCGCATCGTCGAATTCAAGGATGCAACGGATGAGGAACGCGCGATATCCTTCTGTAATTCCGGAGTTATCTGCGCTGATGCCCAGACTCTGTTCTCCCTGATCGAGGCGGTGGAAAACAACAATGCCGCTGGCGAATATTACCTGACCGACATCGTGGGCCTGGCCCGGAAACGCGGCCTGTCGGCCACCGCCGTGGCTTGTGACGAGGCTGAAACCCTGGGCATCAATTCCCGCGCTGAACTGGCCGCGGCCGAGGCTGCCTTTCAGACCCGCGCCCGCCTGTCTGCGATGGAGGACGGCGTGACCCTGCTGGCCCCCGAAACCGTATTTTTCGCCCATGACACCGTGATCGGCCGCGATACCGTGCTAGAGCAAAACATCGTTTTCGGCCCCGGCGTGACCGTGGAATCGGGCGCGCGCATCCGGGCGTTCAGCCATCTGGAGGGCTGCCACGTCAGCCAGCGCGCCACCGTCGGCCCCTATGCCCGCCTGCGCACCGGTGCCGAGCTGGCCGAGGACGTTCATGTCGGCAATTTCGTCGAGATCAAGAACGCCTATCTGGACGAGGGTGCCAAGGCCAACCACCTGACCTATATCGGCGATGCCTCGGTCGGGAAGGCCACGAATATCGGCGCGGGCACGATCACCTGCAACTATGATGGCGTGATGAAACATCACACGGAAATCGGCGCGAACGTCTTTATCGGCTCGAATACGATGCTGGTTGCGCCGGTCACGGTGGGGGCGCGGGCGATGACGGCCAGCGGCTCGGTGATCACCTCCGACGTCCCCCCCGAGGCCCTAGCCATGGGCCGCGCCAAACAGGTGAACAAACCGGGGTTGGCGACAAAATTGTTCGATATTCTAAAGAAAACCAAAGAAAAACGCGACAAAGGGGCAGTATAATGTGCGGAATTGTAGGGGTTCTTGGAAGCCACGAAGTGGCTCCGATCCTGGTTGAGGCGCTGAAACGACTGGAATATCGCGGCTATGACAGCGCCGGGATCGCCACGATCAACGAGGGCCGCCTGGACCGCCGCCGCGCTGTGGGCAAGCTGGTGAACCTCTCGGATCTGCTGGTCCACGATCCGCTGCCGGGCAAGTCCGGCATCGGCCACACCCGCTGGGCCACCCATGGCGCGCCCTCGGTCACCAATGCGCACCCCCACCGCGCCGGCCCCGTTGCCGTCGTGCATAACGGGATCATCGAAAACTTCCGCGAATTGCGCTGCGAACTGGCGCAAAAGGGCTTTGATTTCGTCACCGAAACGGACACGGAAACCGTTGCCCTGCTGGTGCAATCCTACATGTCCGAGGGCAATGACCCGATCGAGGCCGCCCGCCTGACGCTGGCCCGTCTGCATGGGGCCTTTGCGCTGGCATTTCTGTTCGACGGCCAAGAAGACCTGCTGATCGCCGCGCGCAAGGGCAGCCCGCTGGCCATCGGCCATGGTGCGGGCGAAATGTATGTGGGCTCGGACGCGATTGCCCTGGCCCCGCTGACCGATCAGATCACCTATCTGGAGGAAGGCGACTGGGCCGTTCTGACCCGAAATTCCCTGGAAATTCGGGATGTTAACAACACGGTCGTCACCCGCCCGATGCGCAAGATCGAGCTGGACACCGCCCGCGTGGACAAAGGCGGGCACAAGCATTTCATGGCCAAGGAAATCGCCGAGCAGCCCTCGGTGATCGGCGAGGCAATCCGCCACTATCTGACCAACGACGCTGCCCATGTCGCCCTGCCCGGCGCGGGGCTGGATTTCACCCGGATTGACCGGCTGACCATGGTCGCCTGCGGCACCGCCTACTATGCCTGTCTGACGGCGAAATACTGGTTCGAGCAGCTGGCGCAGATCCCCGTCGAAGTCGATATTGCCAGTGAATTCCGCTACCGCGAACCGCCCATTCCCGCGCGCACCGTCGCCCTGTTTGTCAGCCAGTCCGGCGAAACCGCCGACACGCTGGCCGCGCTGCGCTACTGTCAGGGCAAGGCCGATCAGATCGTTTCGGTGGTCAATGTCCCCGAAAGCTCGATCGCGCGGGAAAGCGATCTGGCGCTGCCGATTCTGGCAGGGGCCGAGATTGGCGTGGCCTCGACCAAGGCGTTCACCTGTCAATTGACCGTGCTGCTGATGCTGGCGCTGAAAGCGGCCGAACAACGCGGCACAATCGCGCCCGAACGCCTGTCCGATCTGCTGTCGCAACTGCGGGCGCTGCCCAACACGCTGAACCACGCGCTGGACCAGGACGCGGCGATTGCGCGCTCGGCCCGCCAATTGGCCGAGGCCTCGGACGTGCTGTTCCTGGGGCGCGGGCTGATGTATCCTTTGGCGCTTGAGGGCGCCCTGAAACTAAAGGAAATCAGCTACATACATGCCGAAGCTTACGCATCGGGCGAGCTGAAACACGGCCCCATCGCGCTGATCGACAAAACACTGCCCGTGGTGGTGATGGCCCCGCGCGACGCGCTGTTCGACAAAACCGTTTCGAACATGCAAGAGGTGCTGGCGCGCGGCGGAAAGGTGATGCTGATCTCGGATGCCGAGGGCACGGCCGAGGCCGCAAACGACGTGTGGGAATCCATCGTGATGCCTCAGGTCGATCCGGTTTTGTCGCCCATTCTTTATGCGGTGCCCGCGCAGTTGCTGGCCTATCACACCGCCGTGGCCAAGGGCACGGATGTGGATCAACCGCGCAACCTGGCCAAATCGGTGACCGTGGAATGACCCCGGAGGACGCCCTGGCCCAGCTGCGTGCCGAAATCGAGCCGGGCCGCGCCGAAGGAATGCGCGCCTATCACAAACAAGACCGTCAGGTGCTGGGCATTCCGAACCCCGCGCTCAACGATCTGACAAAGACATGGCGGCAGACGCTGACAGTGCCCGAACGGGTCGATCTGGCGCGGGCGCTGTGGCACACGGATATTTTCGAGGCGCGGATTGCGGCGGCCAAGCTGCTGACTCAGGCCCGGATCAAGGATGACGAACAGGCCTGGATTCTGATCCAATCCTGGACCCGCGATTTTGACAGCTGGGCGATAGCCGATCACGCCTGCATGGCCGGGCAAAAACGCCTGCTGGCCAATCCGACGCGCGTCTCCGAAGTCGAGGACTGGACCCATTCCTCCCATATGTGGACCCGCCGGGCCGCGCTGGTGATCACCCTGCCCTGGACAAAACAAAACAACCCAAAACCGACCGATCTGGAAATCCGCGACCGCGTGCTGCGCTGGTGCGCGCGCTATGTGGATGACAACGACTGGTTCATTCAGAAGGCCATCGCCTGGTGGCTGCGCGATCTGTCCAAACATGACATCCCGCGCGTGCAGGCCTTTCTGGACCGCTACGGCGCGCAAATGAAGCCCTTCGCCCGCAAAGAAGCCTCGAAACATCTGCCCGGCGGGACGGATCAGTCGATATAGACGCGCACCTCGGCCAACCCGGTCAGAGGCGCATCCAGCAGGCGCATCGCCGCCATGGACAGGCGGCTGCCCGCAGTGGCAGGCCCGTCGATCGGGATCAGATCCACCTTGACCGTGCGGCCGGATTTTTCATAGGACACGCGCCCTTTGCCCGCACTTTGCACCAAAGGCGTTTCGAGCCAGAAACCCGCATGTGCGGGATCGCCCAGACTGGCCACCGTCACTCCGATCAAGCCAGGCGTATCGGCCGGTTTGGTCACATCGGGGGTGGGGGTGTTCTCGTCCACGGCGTCCGCGGCGGGCTTATCCTGCACCACCGGGTCGGGGCGCGGGGTGTCCTTCGCGGGCCAATCGACCCCGATTTTCCCCAAAGGATCGCAGCCAGACAAAAAAATCAGCGCCATCGCGGCAGTCAAATAGTGTTTCATAAGAGCAGGCTACGACCATTCACCCCCCTAAATCAATGACATCTGCCCTTGCCGTGGCGGGGTTCCGCGCATAATTTCCCCTCATGACAGCTCCCCTGATTGATCCCTTTCAGCGCGCCATCGATTATCTGCGCGTTTCCGTCACTGACCGCTGCGATTTCCGCTGCGTTTACTGCATGTCGGAAAACATGACCTTTCTGCCCAAAAAGGAACTGCTGACACTGGAAGAGCTGGATCGCGTGTGCTCTGCCTTCATTCGCATGGGGGTGAAAAAACTGCGGATCACCGGGGGCGAGCCCTTGGTGCGACGCGGGATCATGACGTTTTTCCACGAGATGTCCCGGCATCTGGACAGTGGCGCGCTGAACGAGCTGACGCTAACCACCAATGGCTCGCAACTTGGGCGATTTGCACAGGATCTGCATGGCGCCGGGGTGCGCCGGATCAACGTGTCTTTGGACACGATGGACGCGGATAAATTCGCCCAAATCACCCGCTGGGGCCGTCTGCCGCAGGTGCTGAACGGGATTGATGCGGCGCAGCGCGCGGGAATGCGGATCAAGATCAACGCCGTCGCGCTGAAGGGCTTTAACGAGGACGAGCTGTTCCCGATGGTCGAATGGTGCCACGCGCGCGACATGGACCTGACCTTTATCGAGGTCATGCCCATGGGCGACATCGGCAATGAAAACCGGCTGGATCAATACTGGCCCTTGAAGGATCTGCGCGCCACGCTGGCCCAGCAATACACGCTGACCGATTTGGCCGAGCGCACCGGCGGCCCCGCCCGCTATGTCCGGCTGGAGGAAACCGGCCAAAAAATCGGTTTCATCACGCCTCTGACCCATAATTTCTGCGAAAGCTGCAACCGCGTGCGCCTGACCTGCACCGGCGAGCTGTTCATGTGTCTGGGCCAGGAAGACATGGCCGATCTGCGCCCCGCGCTGCGCGACAATCCCAGCAGCGACGCCCCCCTGGAAGAGGCCATTCGCGCCGCGATCAACCTCAAGCCCAAGGGGCATGATTTCGATTATTCGCGTCAGGAAGTGGCCGGGCAGATGTCCCGCCACATGAGCCACACCGGCGGATGACGCGCCCGATGCTCTTGCGGGCCTATCTGGGGCTGACGCGTGCGCTGCCCTGGCTGCTGACGCGCCCCGCACGCCGGGCCCACGCCCGGCTGGGCTGCGATCCACAGCGCCTGCCGGAACGGTTTGGCGCCGGCTCCTTGCCCCGTCCGGATGGCAAAGTGATCTGGATGCACGCGGCCTCGGTCGGAGAGCTGATCTCGGCGCTGGATCTGGCTGCGGACCTGCAAGAACGAACCCAGGCGGCCATTCTGTTTACCACGATGACGCAAAGCGCGGCGCAATTGGCCGCGCGGCGTTTGCCTGCGGGGATGGCGCATCAGTTCGTTCCCACCGACACCCCCGCCGCCGTCGCCCGCTTCCTGGATCACTGGCGCCCCGATCTGGCCTGTTTCATCGAAAGCGATCTTTGGCCGCGCCTGATCTTGCAGGCTCATGCCCGCGCGATCCCGCTGGCCCTGTTGAACGCCCGGCCGTCCTCTAGCCGGAAAAAAGCCCCGAAAACAATGGGCTATCTGATGTCTAAATTCGCAAAGGCAACCGCGCAGGATGAGCAGACACAAAACCAGCTACTGGCGCTGGGGATGCCCGCGGACCGTGTTCTCACCACCGGAGACATGAAAGCCGCAGCCGCACCCCTGCCCTTTGACCCCGCCGAATTGCAGGCATTGCGGGCGAAAATCGGGGATCGCCCGGTCTGGCTGGCCGCCTCGACCCACCCCGGCGAGGAAGAGATCATCCTGAAGGCGCATCGCGCGGCGTTAACCAATTTGCCCGACCTGCTGCTGATCCTGATCCCCCGCCACCCCGAGCGCGCCCCACAGCTGAGCGCGCTGCTCTCGCAGCAGGGGTTTGCGCAGTCTGTCCGGTCCCACGATCAGGCCATCGGCGCGCAGACACAGGTCTATCTGGCCGACACGCTGGGCGAAACGGGCCTGTTTTTTCGCGCCACGCGGCTGGCCTTCATGGGCGCGTCTTTTTCGGATCAGGGCGGGCATAATCCATTCGAGCCCGCCCAATTGGGCGCGGCTGTCCTGCACGGCCCCAAGGTGAGGAATTTCGCCAAGGACTATGCCCAGATGGACAGTCTGGGCGCCGCACAGCAGGTTCTGAACGCAGAAGAGCTGGCCCAGACCGTGCCCGAACTGATCGGCTCGGATAAGCTGGCGCAGATGTGTGCGGCCGGGCAGACCCTGATGTCGCACAAAGCGCAAATCCGCCCCGCAATCCTGGCCCATCTGCGGGACGTGCTGCCCTGACGCTCTTGCCCCCGTTCGGTCACGGACATAGGGTCGCGCCATGATTCAAAAGCCCAAAGTAGTCCTGCTGAACGATACCTCGACGCGCTATCACCACGGCTGCGCGCGCGTGATGCGCCTGCTGGTCCAGGGGATGCAGGACGCCGGGTTGCAGATCATCGCCCGCAGCCCCGCGCGGCACGATTGGGAAAAGGACGGCTCTTTCATTCAGGCGCTTGGCGAGGCCGATCTGATCGTTATCAACGGCGAGGGCACGCTGCATCACGGAAAACCCGCAGGCGAGGCGCTGCTGCGCATTGCAGACCACCCCGCGCGCGGACAGACTCCGCTGGTGCTGCTGAATGCCATGTACGAGGAAAACCCGGCAAAATGGGGGGAGTACCTGTCGAAATTCGCGCTGATTGCGGCCCGAGACAGCGCCAGCGCCGCGCGCCTGTCCGACGCCAGCGGACAAGAGGTGCGCTGGCTGCCCGACCTGTCGCTGTCCGCCCCGGCAGAGATCACGCCTGCCACGCGGGCGGGGGTGATCGTCGGCGATTCCGTGCGGCTGAACAAACGCCGCATTCTGGCCCGCGCCGCAACGCGTTTGCCGCAGGCCAGTTTTATCCCCACAAAAACCCTGCGGGGGAAAATCTGGCGGCTGCCGGGGCTGGGGTGGCTGCTGCGCGGGCTGCTGTTTCGGGGCTATAATGCGGTCTGGCCGCTGCGCGCCCCGCGTTTCGAAATGCCCCTGACCGAGGCCGAGTATCTGCGCAGGATTGCCGGGGCGCGGCTTCACATCACCGGACGGTTTCACGCGGTCTGTCTGTCCATGCTGACGGAAACGCCCTTTCTTGCGCTGACCTCGAATGCCTCGAAAATCGAGCAATTACTGATAGATGCAGGGATGCAGACCGACCGGATCATTGCCTCTGACGCGCTGGATGCCCCGCCGCAAACGGCTGACTTCTCTCCAGCCGAGCTGGCCGCGATCCGCCAGTTCCGCGCCCGCGCCCAGAGCCAGGCACAGCAGCTGTTTACCGACCTGGCCGCGCTGGCGCACGCCCATTCGGACCGTTAAAGATCCGACATCCCACGCCCGGTCAGGTACAGATCGGCGATCGCGCAGGCTGTCTTGGGGCTTAGGCCTCCGTCAGCCACCATCGGCCAGTGCTGCGCCGTGCGCGTGTCCATGATCGCCATCCGTCCGGGGCGCAGACGGACCGGGATATGGCTGTTTCCCAGATGCGCCAGCGCCGCGGCGCGATGCTTGCCCCCCATCACAAAGAAACACGCGCGTGTGCCGTCGGTGATGAAATGCCCCTCGATATCGCCGTGTTTATCCGGCTGAAATCCCGATTTACGAATGCCCGAGGCCACACGGGAAAGGCGCAGCGCCTCAAGCGTTACTTTTTTCGGCGTACAGGGCCCGTAGAAGGCCACGCCCTGGCTGGCGGGCAGGCCTTTCTCGCCGCCGGGGGGGCGATCCTTCAGCACCTTGCGCCAGGGCAGCACATAGGGCGGCAGATCGGCCCCCGCACCGCCGGGTAGCCCATACATCTGCCCCAGGTTTTCCGGCGCATGATGGGTGTAAAACCGGCTCAGAGCCTCTTTGCCCGTCGCAAGCGCCTGCACAAACGGGTGATCCGGCCCGTAGGTGAAACCGCCCTGCATCCGCAGCGCCGACACGGGCAGCTCCATGCGGAGCGGCGCCTTTTCCCACCAATAGGCATAGGGCAACGCGGCCATCGGATCGTCAAACCGGCGCACCACGGCTGCATAGCGCGCCAATGACGCCGCCTGTCGCATCGCTTTGAAAATGCCGGGCATGAGGATCCTTTCAGGAAACGGGTTTTCCCCGTTTACTGCGCGGGCATCCGGCGTTCAACCACCTCGGCCCACCAGCTGCACCCGGCGGGGATGGCTTGATCGTTGAAGTTATACGCCGGATGGTGAACCATCGCCGTATCGCCATTGCCCACCAGGATATAGGCACCGGGGCGTTCTTCGAGCATGAAGGCGAAATCCTCTCCGCCCATGACCAATGGCGCATCGTTGCAGCTGCCGCTGATGCTACGCGCAACCTCGGCGGCGAAATCGGTCTGTTCGGGCGTGTTCACCATCACCGGATAGTTGCGGATATAGTTCACCCGCGCCACCCCGCCAAAGGTGGCCGCCACCCCGTCACAGATTTCCTGAATGCGTTTTTCGGCCAGATCGCGCATCTGCGCGCTCATGGTGCGCACGGTGCCCTTCAGATCCACCCGTTGCGGGATCACGTTGAACGCCTTGGACGAAGTTTCAAACGAGGTAACCGACACCACCACCTGATCCACCGGATCGGCATTGCGACTGGCAATGGTCTGCATCGACAGCACCGCCTGCGAGGCCATCACCGTTGTATCCACCGTGTCATGCGGCTTGGCGGCATGGCCTCCCTTGCCCTCGAACTCGATCTCGAACACATCCGTGGCGGCAAAGAACGCACCAGGACGGATGGCAAAGCTGCCGACGGGCTGGCCGGGCCAGTTGTGCATTCCATAGACCTCTTGAATGCCCCAGCGATCCATCAACCCGTCGTCGCACATTTCCTTACCGCCGCCGCCGCCCTCTTCGGCGGGCTGGAAGATCACCACGACGGTGCCATCGAAATTGCGCGTCTCGGCCAGGTATTTCGCCGCCCCCAACAGCATCGCGGTATGCCCGTCATGGCCGCAGGCGTGCATCGCGCCATCGGTTTTGCTGGCATAGTCCAGCCCCGTCTGTTCGTGGATGGGCAAGGCATCCATGTCCGCGCGCAGGCCGATCACCTTGCCGCTGCCGGTCTGTTTGCCCTTGATCACACCGACAACCCCGGTGCGGCCGATGCCCTCGGTCACCTCGTCACAGCCAAACTCGCGCAGCTTTTCCGCCACGATCCCGGCGGTCCGCACGGTGTCGAACAGAATCTCGGGGTGTTCGTGGAAATCGCGGCGCCAGGCGGTGATTTCATCCTGCAACTCGGCAAAGCGGTTCTTAACTGGCATGGGTCTTATCCTTTATGCGCCGCGAGGCATCCGGCGTTCGATCAGTTCGGCAAAGAAACTGCACCCCAAAGGGATGGCCGCATCGTTGAAATCATAGGCGGGGTGGTGGCACATCGGGCTGTCCCCGTTGCCCATAAAGATATAGGCGCCGGGGCGCGCTTCCAGCATGTAGGAAAAATCTTCGGCCGGCATGATCGGCGGGGTGTCGGTTTCCACATGGGTGGCAACGGCCTGCGCGGCCGCGATCGCGTGCCGGGTGGGGGCTTCGGCATTCACGGTGGGCGGGTAGCCGCGTTCGTAAATCACCTCGGCCGTGGCACCATAGGCCTCGGCGGTCAGGGTGGCGACGGATTTCAGGCGCGCCTCGACCAGATCCCGGATTTCAGGCTCAAAGCAGCGCACGGTGCCGCGCAGTTTGGCCGTCTGAGGGATCACATTTTGCGTATCGCTTTCCGTCAGGAAGGTGGCCACCGTCAGCACCGCCTGTTTCACCGGATCCACATTGCGCGAAACGATGGATTGCAGCGCGATCACCACATGGCTGGCGGCCAGAGTGGTATCGACCGCATCATGCGGCTGTGCGGCGTGCCCGCCCACGCCCGTCACCAGGATCTCGAACTCATCGGCCGAGGCCATCAGCGGGCCGGGCCGGATCGCAAACTCACCCACAGGCACGCCGGGCATGTTGTGCAGGCCATAGACCTCTTGCACGTTCCAGCGATCCATCGCGCCATCCTCGACCATTTTCAGACCGCCGCCTCCGCCCTCTTCGGCCGGTTGGAACAGCAGCACCACGGTGCCGTCGAAATTGCGCGTCTCGGCCAGGTATTTCGCCGCCCCCAGCAGCATCGCCGTATGGCCGTCATGGCCGCAGGCATGCATGGCGCCGTCAATCTTCGAGGCATATTCAAGCCCGGTAATCTCCGACATCGGCAGCGCGTCCATATCCGCGCGCAGCCCAATCACCCGGTCCGAGCTGCCGCCCTTGATCACCCCGACCACGCCGGTGATACCGATGCCCTCGACCACCTCGTCGCATCCAAATTCGCGCAGCTTTTCGGCCACGATCCCGGCGGTACGGTGAACGTCGAACAGGATTTCGGGGTGTTCATGGAAATCGCGGCGCCAGGCGGTGATCTCCGAATGCATTTGCGCAAAGCGGTTCTTGACCGGCATGGTCTGTCCTTTCGTTATGCCAGCAGATCCAACAGGCGGCGCATGAAATCATGCCCCTTGTTGAACTGCGCGACAGAGATGAATTCGTTCGGCTGATGCGCCTGTTCGATATTGCCCGGACCGCAGACAACCACCGAATAGCCCGCCGCCTGGAAATGGCTGGCCTCGGTGCCGTAGCTGACAACATGCGTGCCGTTATCCCCGGTGATCTGGCGGGCCAGGGTTTCGGCCTCGCCTTCGGGTTCGGGCATGAAACCGGGCAGGGAAAAATCGGCGCGGATCTCAATCCGGGTGGCGGGGTGGACGGCCTGCATCTCGGCCTCGATCTGGGCGGCGCGGGCCCGCAGACGGGCATCCCAATCGGCTGGATCCTGCCCCGGAATGATGCGAAAGCCAAAGCCGAATTCGCAATCCTTGGCGGTGATATTATGCGCTGTTCCGCCGCTGATCTGCCCCACATGGGCGGTGGTCCAATGCGGATCGAACATGGCCGCCACGGGGCTGGGCGGGGCCGCGCGGGTTTCGGCGTTTACCGCGTTGGCCCAGTCGATCAGCCTGGCCCCGTACATGATCGCATTGACGCCCTTATGCAGGATCGAGCTGTGGACCTCATGCCCATGCACATGAATCCAATAGGAAATCCCGCCCTTATGCCCAGTCACGGCCCGCAGCATCGAGGGCTCTCCCACGATCACCGCGCTGGCCAGTGGCAGCGTTTCCTGCATCCGTTCAATCAGGGGCGGCGCGCCGGTGCAGCCGATTTCCTCGTCATAGCTGAGCGCCAGTTGCAAGGGCCGGGTGACGCCGCGGTGCTGCGCCTCGACCAGCGCCCAGATTGCCAGCGCGTCAAAGCCCTTCATATCCGCGCAGCCGCGCCCGTAATATCTGCCGTCCTTTTCCACCACCGTGAATGGATCCGAGCCCCAGGGCTGCCCATCCACCGGCACCACATCCGTATGCCCGGACAGAACCACGCCGCCGGCCACTTCGGGGCCGACATGCGCGAACAGGGCCGCCTTATCCCCGTCCGCGTTATACATGCGATGAGCGGTGATCCCGTGGCTGGCCAGATACGCCTCGACCCACTCGACCAGGGCCAGATTGGAATCGCGGCTGACCGTCGGAAAGGCCACCAGCCGCTCCATCAGATCATAGGGCGTAAGGCGCGCGGGCATGTCAGTATCCGCTGTCCGTGGTCAGGATGAAATGGCCGGGGCTGACCTCGGTATATTCCGAGGGCGCGGGCTGATAGCCAACCGGATGGATCGGCGAGGGGATGGGTTTGAAGTTCAGATCCCGCTCGGATTTGCGATTATGCGGATCGGCAATGGGAACCGCCTGCATCAGCGCCTGGGTATAGGGATGCTGCGGGTTTTCGAACACCGCCTGGCGCGGCCCCAGTTCGACGATCCGGCCCAGATACATCACCCCCACATCGTGGCTGACCCGTTCAACCACCGCCATATCGTGACTGATGAACAGAAAGGACAGGCCCAGATCGGCCTGCAACTCCATCATCAGGTTCAGCACCTGCGCCTGAACAGAGACATCCAGCGCGCTGACGGCCTCATCGGCAATGATCAGCTTGGGGTTCAGCGCCAGAGCCCGCGCAATGGCGATGCGCTGACGCTGGCCGCCGGACATCTCGTGCGGGTAGCGGCGCATGAAACTGCGCGGCAGCTCGACCCGGTCGAACAGCATTTCAACCCGGTCCATCAGTTCGCTGCCGGTGTGGGTGCCGAAATTGCGCATCGGCTCGGCCACCTGATCGGCCAGCTGCATCTGCGGATTCAGACTGGCAAAGGGATCCTGAAACACCATCTGCATGTCCTGACGCGCCCGGCGCAGATCGCGCGGGCTGAGCGCCATCACATCCGTGCCGTCCAGCATGATTTCCCCCGATTGCGGCTGCACCAGCCGCAAGATGGACCGGCCCGCCGTGGATTTACCGCAGCCGGATTCGCCCACCAAAGACAGGGTACGCCCCTTATTCAGGGTAAAGGACACGTCCTCGACCGCGTGCACATTGGCCACCGTCCGGCGAAAGAACCCGCCCTGCACCGGAAAGCGCGTCACCAGGTTTTTCACCGTCAGCAGAGGTTGATCAGTGCCTTCGATCGGCTGAATATCGGCCTGTTCGCGCCCCAGCAGCTTCATCGGTTCGGGCAGGGGTTTGCCCGTCATCTCGCCCAGTTTGGGCACCGCCGCCAGCAAGGCCTTGGTGTAATCGTGCTGCGGGTTTTCGAAGATTTCGGTGACCGTTCCCTCTTCGACCTTGTTGCCGCGGAACATCACGACAACCCGGTCAGCCATCTGCGCCACCACCGACATATCATGGGTGATGAACATCACCGCCGTGCCGGTTTCACGCTTCAGCCGGTTCATCAGCGCCAGGATTTCCGCCTGAATGGTCACGTCCAGCGCGGTGGTCGGCTCGTCCGCGATCAGCAGGCGCGGCTCGCAGGCCAGAGCCATGGCGATCACCACGCGCTGACGCATCCCGCCCGACAGCTCGTGCGGATATTGTTTCAGGCGGCGCTCGGGCTCGGGGATGCGCACCTGTTTAAGCAGGTCCAGCGCGCGGGCTGTGGCGGCCTCTTTGGACAGGCCTTTGTGCAGGCGCAGCCCCTCGGTCAGTTGACGGCCGACGGTAAAGACCGGGTTCAGCGCGGTCATCGGCTCTTGAAAGATCATCCCGATCTCATTCCCGCGAATCGTCCGCATCAAGGACTGATCGGTTTTGGCCAAATCCAGTTCTTCGCCTGATTTTCGATCAAAAATCAGGCGCCCGCCCGCGATTTTCCCGCCGCCGAATTCCACCAGACGCATCAAAGACAGGCTGGACACGGACTTGCCCGAACCGGATTCGCCCACAATGGCCACCGTTTCCCCGGCGTTCACCTGAAACGAGACATCCTCGACGCCGACAACAGGGCCATCCTTTGTTTGAAACTCGACTCGTAGATTCTCGATCGAGGCGATTGGCTGATCCAGCATCACCGATTTTCCCATGCAGTGCCCGATAATGCACCGACGCTAACGACAGCCGGGCGCCAGTGTCAAATCGGTTGCAAACTTCCCGCCGGGTCAACCAACGGGATACTTGCATTTTTTGACCACTTGGTTTGGAGTTTCGGCACACGCGGTAGCCGCACCCCGAAAAATCGTGGTGCTGGAAAGGTATATTGGTGCATCCTTCGACCATACCGCGAAAAGAATCACACCCGATCGCACCGCGGGAACAGGCATTTTATGCCCAACAAGGAGAGAGACATGAAACTGAAGTCCCTGATGATGGGCGCAGTCGCAACCGTCGGGCTGGCCCCCGCGGCTTTTGCAGAACGTGGCGCCGATGGCCATGTCAGCGTCATCTACTGGCAAGCGCCGTCCATCCTGAATCCGTATCTGTCGGCTGGAACCAAAGACATTCAGGCCTCGTCGCTGATCGTCGAACCGCTGGGCCGGTTCGATCAGAACGGCGCGCTGGTGCCCTTCCTGGCCGAGCAAATCCCCACCGTGGAAAATGGCGGCGTGGCCGCGGATCTGACCTCGATCACCTGGAAACTGAAGCCGGGGCTGAAATGGTCGGATGGCTCGGCCCTGACCTCGGCGGATGTGAAATTCACCGCTGAATACTGTATGCACCCCGAAGGCGGCTGCGCCCAGCTGGCCAAATTCGAAGGCGTCAGCAGCGTCGAGGCGCTGGACGACCTGACCGTCAAGGTCAACTTCTCCGAGCCCAAGCCGAACCCCTATCTGCCCTTCATGGGCGGCCAGTCGCCGGTGATCCAGAAGGCGCAGTTCGAAAACTGCATGGGCGCCAAGGCCCCCGAATGTACCGACGCCAACTTTGGCCCCGTCGGCACCGGCCCCTTTGTGGTGGATGAGTTCCGCCCCAATGACGTGATCTCTCTGTCTGCGAACCCGAATTATCGCACCCCGAACAAACCGGCCTTCGCGACCATGACCTTCAAGGGCGGCGGCGATGCAACGGCTGCGGGCCGCGCCGTGCTGGAAACGGGCGAATTCGACTACGCCTGGAACCTGCAACTGGCCCCCGATGTCATCGCCAAGATGGAAGAGGGCGGCAAAGGCAAGGTTGTGGCCGCCTTCGGCTCTTTGGTGGAACGGATCGAGATGAACATGACCGATCCCTCGCCCAGCCTGCCCGAAGGCGAGCGTTCGACCGCCAAACACCCCCACCCGATCCTGTCGGATGTGAAGGTGCGCAAGGCTCTCTCGATGGCCATCGACCGCGAATTGCTGGTGGAAATCGGCTATGGCAAGGCGGGGCGTCCGACCTGTAACCTGGTCCCTGCCCCGGCGCTCTATGCCTCGGATAACACCGATTGCATGACCCAGGACATCGAAGGCGCCAAGGCCCTGCTGGAGGAAGCCGGCTGGAAAGTGGGCGCAGGCGGCGTGCGTGAAAAAGACGGCATGAAGCTGAAGCTGCTGTATCAGACCTCGACCAACGCGGTGCGTCAGGATTTCCAGGCGCTGATCAAACAGTGGTGGAGCGAAATCGGCGTGCAGACCGAGCTGCGCAACCTGTCCGGTTCGGTGTTCTTCGGGGGGGATCCGGGCTCGCCCGATACGTTCCAGAAGTTCTATGCCGACGTGGAAATGTATGCCAACAACTTCGACGGCACCGATCCGGAATCCTATCTGGCCGAGCACACCTGCGAAAAGGCTCCCAAGCCCGAATCGCAGTGGCAGGGTGAGAACATCAACCGTTTCTGCGATCCCGCCTATGATGCGCTGGTGGCCGAGCTGAGCCGCACCGGCGAGCTGGCAAAACGCGGTGAGATCGCCAAGAAGCTGAACGACATGCTGACCAAAGACAGCTATGTCATCGTGCCGCTGGTGGATCGTGGCCGCGTGTCGGCGCATTCCAACAGCCTGGGCGGCGTTGTGCTGAACACCTGGGATTCAGAGCTGTGGAACGCGGCCGACTGGTACCGCATCAAGTAATCACGCATACTCCAAGCCCCGGCCCACGCTGGCCGGGGCTTTTGTTTTTTCGGCGTCCGTATACGCCGCTCCTCTAACGATAAGCCGCAAAGGCGACCTTATGCTGACATTCACGATACGTCGATTGGTTCTGTCCGTTCCGACGCTGTTGTTCATCAGTCTTGTTATCTTTCTGCTGCTGGAACTGGCCCCCGGCGATCCGATGGCCCAGGTTCCGCTGACCGTTCCCCCCGATGTCAAAGAACGTATGCGCGAGGCCCTGGGCCTGGGCGATCCGGTGCATGTGCGTTTCGCCAAATGGCTGGTGCAGTTCTTCTGGGTCGAGCCTCAGGTGCTGATCGACAATCTGTTCGGCACCTCGCTGACCGAGGGCCAGCAGCGTGTGCTGTCCTGGCAGACCCGCAGCCCGGTGATGGACATCGTTGTCCAGCGCCTGCCCCAGACCCTGTGGGTGGTGGGGCTGTCCTATGTGGTGGGCGTGCTGATCGCGCTGCCCATCGGAATCTATTCGGCCTACCGGCAATATTCGATGTTTGATCAGCTGGGCACCTTTATTTCGATGATCGGCTTTTCGGTGCCCACCTTCTTTACCGGCGTGTTGCTGATCGTGATCTTCTCGGTCCATCTGGGCTGGTTCCCGTCGATTTACGACACCACGCATAAGGTGACGGACTGGGACAGTTTCGTGCACCAATTGCGCCAGATTGCGATGCCGGTCTTTGTGCTGGCGCTGTATAATGCGGCGCAGGTCAGCCGGTTCATGCGGGCCTCGATGCTGGACAACCTGAATCAGGATTACGTCCGCACCGCCCGCGCCAAGGGCCTGGGCGAAAAAACCGTCGTGCTGCTCCATGTGCTGCGCAACTCGATGATCCCGGTGGTGACGGTGATCGCCCTGGGCGTGCCGCAGGTTTTTGGCGGCGCGATCATCACCGAGCAGGTGTTCAAGGTGAACGGGCTGGGCCATCTGCTGATCGGCGCGATCGAGGCCAATGACCTGCCGATGGTGCAGACCCTGACCTTTATCTTTGCGCTGCTGATCGTGCTGTTCAACCTGATTGCCGATGTTCTCTATGGCATTCTGGACCCGAGGATTCGCTATGACTGAGCCCGTCGAAAAAGTCATCCCCGGCGCGGGCGGCGCCACCCCCGCAGGCGCCCTGAGCGATCCCATCCCCGTGGCGCCTCCGCGCAGTCAGTGGCGCGACATCTGGGACCAGTTCAAGCACCACAAAGGCGCGATGCTGGGCGGGATCATCTTTCTGCTGATCGTTCTGGTGGTCTTTGTCGGGCCGCTGTTCTGGCCCTATGACCCCACCTATATCGACATCCGTGCACGCAATCAGGGGCCCAGCCTGGCGCATCCGATGGGCACCGATCAGTTGGGCCGCGATACCTTTGCCCGGATGATGGCCGGCGGGCAGATCAGTGTCTCGGTCGGGATCACGGCCATGTTGCTGGCGCTGTTTCTGGGCAGCCTGGTTGGCGTGCTGGCCGGTTTTTTCAAACGCCTGGACGGGCTGCTGATGCGCTTGACCGATCTGTTTCTGGCGCTGCCTTTGCTGCCGCTTCTGCTGGTGATGGTGCTGCTGTTCCGAGACCCGCTAAACGCCGCCTTCGGCCCCGAGCGGGGGATTTTCATCCTGATCGTCGTGGCCATCGGCGTGACCAGCTGGATGCCCACCGCACGCATTGTCCGCGGCGACGTGCTGGCTCTGAAAGAGCGGGAATTCGTGCTGGCCGCGCGCTCGATCGGGACCACGAACACCAAGATGATCACCCGCCACATCCTGCCCAACGTGCTGTCTCCGATCATGGTGTCCGCCACGCTGGGCATCGCCAACGCAATCATCACCGAATCCGCGCTGTCCTTCCTTGGGCTGGGCTTTCCACCGGATTTCCCCACCTGGGGGCGGCTGCTGTTCGATGCGACGGATTATCTGCAACAATATCCCGAACGCGTGTTCTGGCCCGGCGTGGCGATCTCGCTGACGGTGCTGAGCGTGAATTACCTGGGCGACGGGCTGCGCGATGCGCTGGATCCGCGTATTCGCGGGCGCTGAGTGCAAAAAAGGATCAAGATACGGCCTGCCTGTGACCCGGCGGGCCGTTTTCATCTGAATCCATTCGCATAAATAGATTCGTTTTGATTTTCCTGCGGTTTCAGAAAACTGTTCCGCATTCATGGGCAAAGGAACAGAGCCACGCTCTTGATCTATGCCTCCAGCCGCTGCATTTGGGAAAAAGTTCCAAACCACCGCTGAGGACAGATCATGTTTGAAACCTTCGGCTTCGAAGAGCTTACCGCCCCGCAGGCGGCCGTTTATTTTGCGCTGGCCATTGGGTTGGCATTCGGCATGCTGGCACAGATCACCAGGTTCTGCTTTCGCCGCGCCATCGTGGGCGAGGACCGCAAACAGGCCGCAGGCGTCTGGCTGACCGCTCTGGCCGTGGCCATTCTGGGCACGCAGGGCGCTGTTGCGGCCCAGCTGATCGGCTTCGAGGATCACCGCTTCATGGCCGCCGACCTGCCCGTGCTGGCCATTGTCGTCGGCGGGCTGCTGTTCGGGATCGGCATGGTGCTGACGCGCGGCTGTGTCTCGCGGCTGACGGTGCTAAGCGGATCGGGCAATCTGCGCGCCCTGCTGGTTCTGGTGGTTTTTGCCGTTGTCGCCCATGCCACGCTGAAGGGCCTGCTGGCGCCGCTGCGCACCAGCCTGGGCGGCTATACCGTAGCGCTGGAAAATGCCGCCTTGCCGGGCAATCCGCTGTTCTGGGCCGGCGCGCTGGCTGTGCTGGCGCTGGGGATCGCGCTGCGTTCGGGGAACCGGGCGGGGACGTTGCTCGGGGCTGCTGTGCTGGGCGCTCTGGTGCCGCTGGCCTGGGTCGGCACGGGGTTTATCCTGTACGATGATTTCGACCCGGTCGCGATGGAAAGCCTAAGCTTCACCCTGCCCGCCGCCGACACGCTGTTCTGGTCAATTGCCAGCAGCTCGATTCCGGCGAATTTTGGCGTCGGCCTGCTGGGCGGCGTACTGGCCGGAGCCTTCATTGCCGCGCTGATCCGTGGCCAGTTCCAGTGGCAAAGCTTCGAAAGCCCGCGCCAGACCGGCCGCTACCTGAGCGGCGCGGCGCTGATGGGCGTGGGCGGCGTGCTGGCGGGCGGCTGCACGCTGGGCGCGGGCCTGTCGGGCATCCCCACCCTGTCGATTGCCGCGATCCTGGCGATTGTCAGCATCGGGCTGGGGGGCTGGAGTGCCGGACGGGTGCTTAGTGCATCTTCTTCTGAATCCGGCGCAGCATCCACCACACCGCCCCTACAACCGGCACAGTAAGCGCCGCCGTCAGCTCGGCCTTACTCAGGCCGAGCGCCCCGGCCAGCGGATAGGCCGCATAGGACGCCAGCGACACCGCGTAATAGCTGATCGCCACGACCGACAGCCCCTCGACCGTCTTTTGCAGGCGCAATTGCAGATCGGCGCGGCGGTCCATGCTTTCCAGCAGCTTCTGGTTCTGGGCCGAGCGTTCCACATCCACCCGCGTGCGCAGCAGTTCGCCCGCACGAATGGCCCGGTCGGCCATGGCGGCCAGGCGGCGCTCGGTGGATTTGACGGTGCGCATGGCCGGATCATAGCGGCGCATCATGAATTCATTGAAGGTCTGGCGCCCGTCAAAGCGGTGCTCGCGCAGAACCTGGATACGGTCATGAACGATCGCCTCATAGGCCGCCGTCGCCCCGAACCGGAATGAATTGCGCGCCACCATGCGTTCCAGCTCGGCCGAGGTGCGCAGCAGCCCCGTCAGCGTTTCATCCGCCGAGTTGTCATCGCTGGTCATCTGATCCATCAGGCTGGTCAGCTGCCCATCCAGCATCGCCAACCGCACGGCCAGCTCTTTGGTGCGGGCGAAACCCAGCATGGACAGGCTTTTGTAGGTTTCGATCTCGCACAGGCGGGTGACGATCCGGCCAATCCGGCGCGCGCCCGTTCCCGGCGCGACGAACACCGCAAAGCGCAGATGCCCCGCCGGATCGATCCGGAAATCGCCGGCAATCACCCCCGCATCGTCCAAAACACGGCTAGAGGCCAGGCTTTCGGGGACAAACCAGTCGTTGCAATGCGCCACGACCTGCTCTTTGTCGGCCATCGGCGCGACCCGGATCAACGCCGAGGTCACCCGGTCCCCCGGTGCTTTTTCCAGCCAGTCGCCGGGGAACACGTCAAAATCCACCGGATCGAAAGGCCGGTCGCTGAGGTTTTCGCAAAAGGCCGTGTAGGTGACGAATTCGGTGTGCTGTTCCCACTTGAGCAGATGGCGGCCCAGCTTACCGAAATAATGCGTGGCGCCGGGCTGCGGATGCGGTGCGCCATAGCGATCCAGCAGCGCAATCAGATGCGCCCGGTCATGCGCGCGGTCGCGGCTGGCCGCATCCTCGGCGCGTTTGATCGCCAGAAACGCCGCTGTCCCCGGCACCGCCAGAGACGGGAAAGGACGGGCGTGCAGCTCGTTCGCCAATTCATAGCGCAATGGGTGGTCAGTGATCATTCGTGCGGCCTCGGTCAGGTTCGATGCGGCCACAGATGCCACATCATTTGAAAAAGATAAAGCTTTTTCAATGACTTGAAGGAATGCAACGGTATACTGTTGCCGTTATTTCCCGCGATTGACTGCGGCCATCGTCCCCTGGGCCGCCGCGCAGAGCCGCTCTTGGCCATCTTGCACCGCGAAAACATCGGCGCGGCAGACGGCCTGTGTCTTGCCAAAGGACATCACCGTCCCGCGTGCAATCAGCGCCTCGCCCACGCCGGGGCGGATCAGGTTCAGCTTATATTCCAGCGTCACCACATCGCCCAGCCTGGACCCTCCGGCAAAGGAAATCGCATTATCCGCCATCGTGGACACCAGCCCCCCATGCGCAAAGCCATGCTGCTGCAAATGGTCGGGCCTTAGCGGCAAAAGCAGCTCGGCCAGGCCGGGCTCAAAGCGGGTCAGCTCAACCCCAAGCAGCACGCTGAACGGCTGCTGCGCCAGGATTTTGCGCCCCATTTCCAGAATATCGGTCATGTCAAAGCCTCCCTGATGGCAGCAAAGCACACGGGGCCAGCATGTCAAAACCGACGCCACGTCAGAGCAGAGCCTTCCCCAAAGGCACCCCCCGGCCGACCCAGACGCAAAAAGGGCGCCCCGAAAGGCGCCCTTCGCAATTCCCAATGACCGTGGATCAGGAGATCTTGGTCAGCAGCTCGTCCAGCGACTTCTTCGCGTCGCCATAGAACATGCGGGTGTTTTCCTTGTAGAACAGCGGGTTTTCGATGCCCGAATACCCGGTGCCCTGACCACGTTTCGACACGAACACCTGTTTCGCCTTCCAGCATTCCAGAACCGGCATCCCGGCGATGGGGCTGTTGGGGTCTTCCTGTGCGGCCGGGTTCACGATGTCGTTCGAGCCGATCACGATAACCACATCCGTTTCGGGGAAGTCGTCGTTGATCTCGTCCATCTCCATCACGATGTCATAGGGCACCTTGGCCTCGGCCAGCAGCACGTTCATGTGGCCCGGCAGACGGCCGGCAACGGGGTGAATGGCGAAACGCACCTCTTTGCCCTTGGCGCGCAGACGTTTCGTCAGCTCCGACACGGATTGCTGAGCCTGCGCCACGGCCATGCCGTAACCGGGGATGATGATGATGCTGTCGGCCTCTTCCAGCGCGGTGGCAACACCGTCGCTGTCGATCGCGACTTGCTCGCCCTCGACTTCCATCGCGGGGCCGGTGGTGCCACCAAAGCCGCCCAGGATCACCGAAATGAACGAACGGTTCATCGCCTTACACATGATGTAGGAGAGGATCGCACCCGAGGAACCAACCAGCGCACCGACCACGATCAGCAGATCGTTGCCCAGGCTGAAACCGATCGCAGCCGCGGCCCAACCCGAATACGAGTTCAGCATCGAGACAACAACAGGCATGTCCGCGCCGCCGATGCCCATGATCAGGTGATAGCCGATGAACAGCGCCATCAGCGTCAGGATCGCCAGCGGCAGGAAGCTGGCCGAGCCAAAGTACCACACCAGACAGACCAGCGAGATCACGGCAGCACCCGCGTTCAGGATATGGCCACCGGGCAGTTTCTGCGCGGCCGAGGTGACCTTGCCCGCCAGTTTGCCATAAGCGATGATCGAGCCGGTAAAGGTCACCGCACCGATCCAGATGCCAAGCGCCAGCTCGACCTTCAGGATGTTCAGCTCAACGGTGTCCTTCTTGGCCAGCAGGGCGGCGAAACCCTCCAGGCCTTTCTTGGCCGTATCGTCCAGCGCCAGCACGTTGCCCATTTCAATATGCGCGTTAAAGCCCACAAAGACAGCGGCCAGACCGACCAGGCTGTGCATGGCGGCCACCAGCTGGGGCATCTCGGTCATCTGCACGCGCTGCGCGACATAATACCCGATGGTGCCGCCCGCGGCGATCAGAACCAGCGACAGCAGCCACAGGCCCGAACCGGGGCCGATCAGCGTGGCCGCAACGGCCAGCGCCATGCCGACGATGCCATACCAGACGGCGCGCTTGGCGCTTTCCTGGCCCGACAGACCGCCCAGCGACAGGATGAAGAGAACAGCGGCAACAACATATGCCGCAGTGGTAAATCCGAATTCCATGTGTCCCTACTCCTTACGATTTCTGGAACATGGCGAGCATACGCCGGGTCACGAGGAAGCCGCCGAAGATGTTGATCCCGGCCATAAAGACCGAAAGCGCGGCAAGGAGGATCACCAGGAACGAGCCCGATCCGATCTGCATCAGAGCGCCCAGGATGATGATCGACGAAATGGCGTTGGTCACAGCCATCAGCGGGGTGTGCAGCGAATGCGACACGTTCCAGATCACCTGGAAGCCCACGAACACGGCCAGAACGAACACGATAAAGTGCTGCATGAAGCTGGCAGGGGCCACCAGACCCACGCCCAGCAGCAGAGCCGCACCAACCGCCAGCAGGGTCACCTGCTGTTTGGTCTGCGCCTTGAAGGCCGCAATTTCCTGCGCGCGTTTTTCTTCGGGCGTCAGTTCCTTGGGGGCTTCTTTGGGTTTCTGGGCGGCAATCGCCTGAACCTTGGGCGGCGGCGGCGGCCAGGTGATTTCCTTGTCAAAGGTCACGGTGGCGCCGCGGATCACGTCGTCTTCCATGTTGTGATTGATCTGGCCGTCCTTTTCAGGGGTCAGGTCAGTCATCATGTGACGGATGTTGGTGGCATACAGGCTGGAGGACTGCGCGGCCATGCGCGACGGGAAATCGGTGTAGCCGATGATGGTCACGCCATTTTCGGTCACGATTTTCTCGTCTGCGACGGTCAGTTTGCAGTTCCCGCCCTTTTCAGCCGCCAGATCCACGATCACGGAACCGGGCTTCATCGCCTCGACCATATCCTTGGTCCACAGCTCGGGGGCTTCGCGGTTGGGGATCAGCGCGGTGGTGATCACGATGTCCACCTCGGGGGCCAGTTCGCGGAACTTGGCCAGCTGCGCCTCGCGGAATTCGTCGGACTGAACCGAGGCATAGCCGCCGGTGGACGCGCCATCCTGCTGTTCTTCTTCGAAGTCCAGGAACACGAACTCGGCGCCCATGGATTCGACTTGCTCGGCCACTTCGGGACGCACGTCGAAAGCATAGGTGATCGCACCCAGCGAGGTCGCGGTCCCGATGGCAGCCAGACCGGCCACGCCGGCACCCACGACCAGAACCTTGGCGGGGGGCACTTTACCGGCGGCCGTCACCTGCCCGGTAAAGAACCGGCCAAAGTTGTTGCCTGCCTCGATCACGGCGCGATAGCCGGCGATGTTGGCCATGGACGACAGCGCGTCCATCTTCTGAGCCCGGCTGATGCGCGGCACCATTTCCATGGCGATCACATTCGCGCCCTTGGATTTGGCAAGCTCCAGGCCCTCTTCGTTCCCTGCCGGGTTGAAGAAGCTGATCAGGGTCTGACCAGCGCTCATACGTTTCAGTTCGGTCTCGGTGGGTTGGCGCACCTTGGCGACCACATCCACACCTTTCCACAGCTGGGCTGCGGATTTGACGATCTCGACCCCGGCCTTTTCATAGACCTCATCCGAGAACCCGGCGGCGGCACCCGCCCCGGACTCGATGGCGCATTCGTAGCCCAGCTTCTGCAATTGCAGAGCCGAGTCAGGAGTCATCGCAACGCGATTTTCTCCCTCGAACACTTCCTTAGGAGTTCCGATTTTCAACTTTTTTGTCCCCCTTAAGAACAGTTAACCCCTTCACCCCGACATATTCGGAGCTTGTTATTCTGTGTCGCGCAATTTTATTGCGCAACGATTTCGCCTCAGATGCACTGAACAGACCGCTAAGTCAAATCCAACGACGCGTCTTTTGGCAGTACCGTGCATAATTAGCACGAAATTTCAGCCTCAGTCTGTTCTCCTCTGGTAGTACAAAGCGTTTTTCCAGAAGCCACAGCAAAAGCGGCACCAATGGCAGCGCCAGCACGGCATCGAACCACAGAACCAGCCCCGCCAGCAGCAGAACATCCCCCAGATAGATCGGATTGCGCGAGCGCGAGAAAATACCGGACGTGACCATCGCATCGGCATCGCGATGCGGGATCGCCGTGGTTCTGTGCTTGCGCATCTCAACCAGGGCCAGAACCATCAGCAGCACACCGCCGCCCACCAAAATCCCCGCCAGAAAATCCGCCCAGGCCCCGCCAAAGCTAAGCCCCATCGGGAAAAACCGCGCCTGCGCCCAGGCCGCAATCGCAGCCGCCAGCACCCAGACCTGCGGAATATCAAGCCATTTGACCATTAGGATGGCGCCCCTTGTTTGTGCACGGGGGCCCCCCCCGGAATCATCTGCTGCGCCAGACCGACGCTGCGGCTGCACAATGGCACTATTTTGTTGAGGTTGCCATGCGTCATCTTTTTTACCATACCTGAGAGGATGGTTTGCACCGCACGCTGCAAAAGTTTGCAACGCGGGCGGCCTTTGCGGCCTGCCCGCCATAGAGGGTTATTCCCACTCCATTTCTTCGTAGACGCGGCCCGCATTCTTGGTGGCCAGCTCATCGAACGTGTCCAGCACGCGCCAGCGTTCCTGATCCACGTAATAGGCTCCGGCCAGGTCGCCGCCCTCGTCAATATGCGCGCCGACCTTCTGGCGCAGATCGACCAGATAGTCCCGCGTATAGCGGCGCACCTGCGCCAGGTTGGTCGGATGTCCGTGACCGGGGATCACATAGGTGGGGTTCAGCGGCTCAAAGGCCTGTTCCCAGGTTTCGATCCAGCAGCTGGTGCAGGTGTCCGGAAAAATCGGAGGCATCCGTTCGTGAAACGCGATATCGCCGGCGATCATCATGCTCCATTGCGGAATCCAGACCTGCGTGTCGCCCGGCCCATGAGCCGGCCCCAGATGCAGAATGTGGAATTCCACATCCCCCATGGTAAAGACCTGCTGCGCCTCGAAGGTCTGCGTGGGCGGCACAACCCGCGTGCCCTCGGCCTTGTCGCGGTTATAGCGCTGCATCCCTTGCAGGATGAAATCGCCGTTTTCCTCGATTTCATGGGCGGCATCCACATGCATCAGGATTTCAACCCCCTGATCGGCCCAATATGAATTCCCCAGCATCGCGTGCCCCTGCCCGTTCTCGCTGATCACCAGCTTGACGGGTTGGTCGGTCACGGCCTTGATTTCGTCATGCAGGGCAGCGGCCAGACGGGCCGAGGCCCCGCCATTGACCACGACAACCCCGTCGCCGGTGATCACGAAGGACAGGTTGTTGTTGTGGCCGCTGTTCTCATAGGTGGGCGGAGCCGTAGCCCCAATGGCCGAGAACACATGCGGGATCACCTCGACCGGCTTTTCGTAAAGCTCGGACTGGGGGTACTGATCGGCAATATCTTCGCTGGCCAGGGCGGTCTGCGCCAACAGGCCCGTCATGGCGGCAATAATAAATGGTTTCATGAAATCCTCCCTCATGATTCAGGCGACAAATTCACTCATATGAATGCGTTTGTAAAGCACGCGCAGAGCCGAAGTGACGGGACGGCGCTCTTGCCTGCCTGTGCGCGGCCCTTAACGTGGAGCCCATAATGCGAGGAGGAACCACACATGACATTAGAAGGAAAACACGCGCTGGTGACGGGTGGCGGCACGGGGATCGGCCTGGCCATCGCCCGCGCCCTGGCCGGGGCCGGCGCGCAGGTCACCATCACCGGCCGCCGCCTGAACGTGCTGGAAGAGGTTGCCGGCGACACCCTGCACCCCGCCGTGATGGACGTCACGGACGAAACCGCCGTGCGCGATGTCATTGATCAGGCCGTGGCCGAACGCGGCCCCATCCAGATCTGCGTGGCCAATGCGGGCATCGCCGAGGGGCGCAAGTTGCACAAAACGGACACCGAGTTCTGGCGTCAAATCATGGCGACCAATCTGGACGGCGCGTTCTTTACGGTACGCGAATCCATGCGCTCGATGCTGCAAACCGACTGGGGACGGGTGATTGCCATTTCCTCGATCGCGGGGGTGCGCGGACTGCCGGGAGGCGGCGCCTATGCGGCCTCGAAACATGGGGTGATCGGGATGATGCGCTCGATTTCCGAGGATTTCATGGGCTCGAATTACACGTTCAACTCGATCTGCCCCGGCTATGTGGCCACCGACATCATCACCCGCAATGTGGATTCGATTCAGGAACGCTCGGGCATGTCGGCAGAGGACGCGATGAAAGTCATGGTCAACGCCAACCGCCACCGCCGCCTGATCGACCCCGACGAAATCGCCCAGGCCGCGCTGTGGCTGTGCGGGCCCGGATCGGGCAGCGTCAACGGGCAGGAGATCGAGATCGCCGGCGGCAAGGTCTAATCATTTCGCCAGCGCGCGCCCAAACAGATGCGCCAGCCGGGTGATCGAGACCTTGTATTCCTCGATGCCCGGCAACGCGGTTTTCACCCCGTGCAGCGCGCTTAGCATCGTGCGTGCCATGGACAGCGTATCCCCGCCGACGGCCTGAATCACCTGGGCCTCGATGTCGCCCGCGCCCACCCGGCGATCCAGCCAGGCGGCATAGATCTGCGCCAGACGCTCTTCGCCCGCGATCACCAGATCCTCGGAATGGGCATGTTTGGTGTCCAGCAATTCCTGCCCGTGCGGCGAGCTGAGCAGCGCTTCGAAAACCGGGCCGGCCTGCGTCAGAAAAGCATTGCGCAGGGACTCGGACAGGGGGGCATCCTGACGCAGAACCTGTTCCACCTGCTGGGTCGCCAGATCATAGTAACCCGTTACCAGAGAACGGAAAATATCCTCTTTGTTGCGGTAATGCAGATACAAAGCCGCCCGCGACATCCCTGCCCCGCTGGCAATATCCGCCATCGAGGTGCGCTTGACCCCATACAGCCGGAAGGCCTCGAATGCGGCGGCCATGATCGCCTGCTGCTTCTCATCCAGGCCGGGAATTTTCTGTTCTGTCATCTGCATTTAGACTGATTGACAAAAATTGCCAAAAATGTCAATTGACAGATATGACACTTTTGACCATTTTTGTCATAACGTCACACTTCACCGCCAACCAGAGGAAGCCACCATGCCAACCACCCTGACCGTCAACGGAGAAATCCATCGGCTTGACCTGCCCGATGACGTGCCCCTGCTGTGGGTTCTGCGCGACGAGCTGGGCCTGACCGGCACCAAATTCGGCTGCGGCGTGGCGGCTTGCGGGGCCTGCACCGTGCAGATCGAAGGCGAGGCCGTGCGCGCGTGTCAGGTGCCTCTGGCCGATGTCTGGGGCGAGGTCCGCACGATCGAGGGGCTGGGCAAGCCGGACGCCCTGCACGCGCTGCAAGAGGCATGGGTCAAACATCAGGTGGCGCAATGCGGCTATTGCCAGTCGGGCCAGATCATGCAGGCCGCCGCGCTTCTGGACACCACCCCCACGCCATCGGATGCACAGATTGACGAGGCGATGCAGGGCAACCTGTGCCGCTGCGGCACCTACACCCGTATCCGCGCCGCCATTCATGACGCCGCCAAGATGATGGAGCGCTAACCCATGTCACGCATTGGAAAAATCACCCGCCGCAGTTTTCTGGTCGGCTCTGCCGCAATCGCCGGGGGCGTTGCCTTTGGGGTGTATAAGATCAAGGAAACCCCGCCCAACCCGCTGACCCCGGCCCAGGGGCAGACCGCGCTGACCCCCTATATCCTGATCGACCAGTCCGGCATCCGCATCATCACCCCGCGCGCCGAAATGGGCCAGGGGGTGCATACCACTCTGGCCGCGCTGGTCGCCGAGGAACTGGACGTGGACATGGCAGACATCACCACCCTGCATGGCCCACCGGGCAAGGCCTATGCGAATGTGGCTGTGCTGGGCAGTTCTTTGCCCTTCAAGGAATACGCCAAAAGCGATTTCCAGCACGGGCTGTCCGATGCCGTCGGCCAGGTGGGCAAGCTGCTGTCGTTGCAGATCACCGGCGGCTCGACCAGCGTCGTTGACGGCTATGAGCGAATGCGCGCCGCCGGGGCCAGCGCCCGAGAAGCGCTGAAACTGGCGGCTGCTGAAAAACTGGGCATTCCCGCCGCGCGCCTGAAAACCAAGGCCGGCCATGTGATCGCCCCGGACGGAGCGCGGCTCAGCTATCTTGCGCTGGCCCCGGCTGCTGCCGGGATCGCGCCGCCTCAGGTGGCTTTGCGTCCGAAATCCGAGTGGAAACAGCTGGGCAAATCCATCCCCCGTGTGGACATGCTGGAAAAATCCACGGGCAGGGCCACGTTCGGCCTGGATGTGCGCCTGCCGGGGATGAAATTCGCCGCCCTGCGCGCCAATCCGCATCTGGACGGGGACATGCGCGGCTTTGACCCGGCGCAGGCGCGCGCCATGCCAGGGGTCGAGGGCGTGTACGATCTGGGCAATGCCATCGCCGTAGTGGCGCGCAACAGCTGGCTGGCGATGCAGGCGGCGCAGGCTATGGACGTCGATTGGGGCCCTTCTCCGCATCCGCAAACCATGGCGCAGATCGACGCCGCGCTGGACGCCGCACTGGAGGGACGGGCAAACTCGACCCTGCGCAATGACGGCGACGTCGGCAACCTGCCCGCAGGCGCCACCGAAATCACCGCCGAATACCGCCTGCCCTATCTGGCCCATGCCACGATGGAGCCGATGAACGCCACCGCCCTTTATGAGCGCGATAAGCTGACGATCTGGGCCGGCAATCAATCGCCCGTGATCGTGCAGCGCAAATGCGCGAAAATCGCCGGGCTGGATCCGGAGTCCGTGACGGTTCACACCACTTATATGGGCGGCGGTTTTGGCCGGCGCGGCGAGGTGGACTATGCCCAGGCCGCCACCCGTCTGGCGATCCAGATGCCGGGCACGCCGGTGCAGCTGATGTGGTCTCGCGAAGAGGACATGACCCATGATTTCTATCGCCCCGGCGCGGTGGCGCGTTTCCGCGGGGCGGTAAAGGACGGCAAGGCAGTGATGCTGGACGGGCAGATCGCGGCGCAGTCTGCCTCGGTTCAGGCGGGGGGACGGATGACCGGCCTGCCCGTCAGCGGCCCCGATAAGGTGCTGGTCGAGGGCGCCTTTGACCAGCCCTACAGCATCCCCAACTACCGCATTCGCGGCTATGTTGCGGATCTGGATCTGCCGATCGGGTTCTGGCGCTCGGTCGGGGCGTCGTTCAACGGGTTCTTTCACGATACGTTCATCGACGAGCTGGCCCATGCCGCCGGCCGTGACCCGCTGGAATTCCGCCTAGAGATGATGCGCGCCGAAAACCCCGACTCTGCCGCCGTTCTGGAAACCGTGCGCGACATGTCCGGCTGGACCGGCAAAACCCCCAGGGGCGTGGGGCGCGGCGTGGGGTATACCTGGTCCTTCGGCACGCCCGTCGCCGAGGTGATCGAGCTCAGGGATGAGGACGGCGAAATCCGCATCGCCCGCGCCTGGATTGCGGCGGATGTGGGCGTTTTGCTGGACCCTTCGATTGCGCAGGCGCAGCTGGAGGGCGGGATGCTCTATGGTCTGTCCGCCGCCGTGCATGGTAAAATCACCTTTGAAAACGGTGCCGCCGAGCAGCAGAATTTCCCTGATTATGACGCGATCCGCATACATAACGCGCCGAAAACCGAAACCCGGATTCTGCAACGCAAACCGCATATTTCAGGGGTCGGAGAGCCCGGCACCCCGCCCTCGATGCCTGCGCTGGCCAATGCGCTGTTCGATCTGACCGGAACCCGCGCCCGCACATTGCCGCTGATTGACCAATTCCCCCTGCTGATCTAAGCCCGTGCCGCGCCCCGCACTGCCTTGCGAAAATAGCCATTTTGCCATAAAATGACCAAAACCGCCCGATAGATGGCGGATGTCAGGTAAGCAGTAAGCGGGGCGGCACGCCCCCAAAGGCAGGAGCAGTATCATGCCCACCGGGTATTTGGTCTCATTAGGGGACAACACGCTGGACACCGGCGACGTTCTTGGCACATCCACGATCAGCTTCACCACGGCCACAACGCTGGGCAGCGGCAGCATCTCGTTCGATGGCGAGCTGTTCAGGCGCTATTGGGTGACTGACTACAACCTGACGGGCACCTATTACGAGGGCACGGACGGCAACGTCTACTTTGTCCCCGACACCGTCCCGCGCCGGATGACCGCCGGCGAGGTCGACAACCACCCCACCTATAGCAACGCCGATGGTGTGGTCGAAGGCACCGGTGGCGATGATGTCATGGATGCCTCTTACGTGGATTCCGACGGCGATCAGATCGACAGCGGCAGCGGAACGGGCGTGGACGGGATGGGCGATTCCGTCGAAGGCGGCGACGGCAACGACACCATCGACGCGGGCGCGGGCGATGACACGATCACCGGCGGCGGCGGCAGCGATTCGATCCTGGGCGGGGCGGGCAATGACCAGATCGTCGGCGACGGCGTGAACACGGCCAGCTCGACCTCGGAGTTTCTGGACTGGAGCGCCGCAGGCGCCGACGAAGAGGACGTCTCGGGCGGGTTCACCCAGACCACCGGGGTGATGGATGTCACCATCGGCTTTACCAATGACGGCAATGCCACCGGGTTTTCGATTGAGAGCACCACCTCGAACTATGTCGGCACGGGCGAGCCGTTCGATCCGAACTCCACCCTGTCGCTGACCGGATCGGGCGTGGGGGATACCTCGACCACGACAATCTCGTTCGAAACGAACGACCCCGATTCCTACGCCGATAACGTGCAGAACGTCACCTTTCGGATCAACGACATCGACGGCAGCAACAACAGCTGGCAGGATGTCATCACGATCACCGCCGTGGACGCCAATGGCAACACCGTCACCGTGTCGCTGAGCGGGACAGGCGATGACGCCCTGTCCGGCGGCACGATCACGGCAGGGCTCAGCCCGGACAGCTACTCGGATGCGGATGGCTCGGTTCTGGTGACCATTCCCGGCCCGCTGCAATCCATCACGATTGATTATGACAACGGGTTCGGCAACGGCCAGGCGCTGGCGATTTCCGACATCCATTTCGAAACCATCCCGGTTCAGCCCGGCGATGACACGATCGACGGCGGCGCGGGCGATGATCTGATCAGCGGCGAGGATGGCGACGACAGCCTGATCGGCGGCGAGGGCAGCGATACGATCTCGGGCGGGGCGGGCGATGACACCATCGCCGGCGGCGATGGGGCCGACAGCCTGAGCGGCGGCTCGGGCATGGATTTTCTGGATTACTCGACCTCGGACGCCGGGGTGAACATCGACCTGAGCACCAACACCGCCTCGGGCGGGGATGCCGACGGAGACACGCTGGCCGGCGGTCTGGACGGGATCATCGGCTCGGCCTGGGATGACACGCTGACCGGCTATGACGGTCAGGGCGCGGACTGGACGAATGAATTCTACGGCGGCGCGGGCAATGATCTTCTGGATGGCGCGGGCGGCGATGACTATCTGGACGGCGGCGCCGATGACGACACCCTGATCGGCGGCGCGGGCGCGGATACGTTGCTGGGCGGCACGGGCGATGACCTGCTGGTGCTGGGCGGCGGCGACAGCGCCGTGGGCGGCGAAGGCGACGACGTGTTCCAGATCTCGGGCGGTGGCGGCACCATCACCATTGACGGCGGCGAGGGCAGCGAAGGCGCGGGCGACACGCTGGATTTCGGCGGCACGATCGACTGGGGCTCGATCACCTATACCAGCACCGATCCGGGCAACCTGTCGGGGACGGTCACGCTGGATGACGGCACCGTCGTGAATTTTGAAAACATCGAGACCGTGGTGATCTGCTTCAAGGCGGGCACCCGGATCGACACCCCCCATGGCGCGCGCCGGATCGAGGATCTGCGCGCCGGCGATCTGGTGATCACGCGGGACAATGGCGTGCAGCCGATCCGCTGGGCCGGGCGGCGTCGGGTGCCGGGCACGGGCGAGTTTGCCCCGATCCGCTTTGCCACCGGGGCCGTGGGCAACCGGCGCCCGCTGATCGTGTCACCGCAGCACCGGATGCTGCATCAATCCTCGGCCGCAACGTTGCTGTTCGACTCGTCCGAAGTGCTGGTGGCCGCGCGGCATCTGGTCAATGGCGGCTCGATCCGGCAGGTGCAGCGCGACGAGGTGGATTATGTCCACATCCTGTTCGACCGGCACGAAATCATCTTTGCCGAGGGCACGCCCAGCGAAAGCTTCCACCCTGGGGCCTATGGTCTGAACGGTGTGATGGGCCCCGCCCGAGAAGAGCTGTTCGCGCTCTTCCCCGAGCTGCGCGCCGATCCCGACAGTTTCGGTGACACCGCCCGCCGTTGCCTGCGCGAATACGAGGCACGGCTGCTGCAACCCGCATAGGTCAGGCGGTGCGCAGGCTCCGCGCCTTTTTCTGATCGGCCCAGGCGTGCACGGCCGCGCCAAAGGCCGTGAACAACGGACGCGAGACCGGATCGTTCGCCGCGTCCCATTCGGGATGCCACTGCACCGACATGGTGAAGCCCGGCGCGCCCTCGACATAGATCGCCTCGGGGGTGCCATCGGGGGCGTAGCCGTCAATCACGATGCGCGCACCGGCGGTCTTGATCCCCTGCCCGTGCAACGTGTTGGTCATGACCTCTTGCGCACCCATCAGATGATGGAACCGGCCCCCTTCGGCAAAGCTGACCTTGTGGCGCAGGGCGAATTTTTCCTCAAGCGTGCCATCGGGCGGCATCCGGTGGTTCATCCGGCCCGGCAGATCGCGGATTTCAGGATATAACGAGCCCCCCATGGCGACGTTAACCTCTTGAAATCCTCGGCAAATCCCCAGAAACGGCTGCCCGCGCTCAACACAGGCCCGCACCAGGGGCAGCGTGATCGCATCGCGGCTGCGGTCGAAATCACCATGCGCTTCGGTGGCCGGTTCGCCATATTCCTCGGGGTGGACATTGGGGCGCCCGCCGGTCAGCAGGAACCCGTCGCAGGTATCCAGCAGTTCCTCGACCGAGACAAAACGCGGATCGGGGGCAATCAGCATCGGCAGGCAACCGGACACGCAGGACACGGCCTCGGTGTTCATTTCGCCGCCCGCATGGACGGGATAGCTGTCATTGAGCAGGTATTGATTGCCGATAATACCAACGAGAGGACGGGTCATGTTGCGCCTTTTGCTGCTTTTGCCCGCAGCTTATATGGCCCAGGAAGGTTAAAAAACAAGAAACCTGCGCATTGGCGCACACTCTGCCCGCAGATGACGCGAAACCGCGCAGAGCCTAGGCCTCGGCCACCAGCCCCATGCCTTCGATCCCGGCGATGGCCGCCAGCGCATCATTATCCGAGCTGTCCCCCGTCACCCCGACCGCCCCCAGGATCGCGCCTTTCTTATCGCGCACCAGAACGCCGCCGGGCACCGGGATGACCTGCCCGCCATAGGCCCCGTTCACGGCGGTCATGAAATAGGCCTGCGCCTCGGCGCGCGCCATCTGCGCCTTGCCCGCCATGCCCAGCATCACACAGCCATAGGCCTTGCCTTGCGCGATGGCGAAACGGCCCGGCGCGGCCCCGTCGCTGCGTTCAAAGGCAATCACGTGACCGCCCGCATCCAGCACTACCACGCTCAGCGGGTTCATATCCGCCGCCGTGCCCGTGTCCAGCGCCTTGCGGATGATGCCCCGCGCTTTCCTAAGAGAGATCCCAGCCATTTTCGTTTCCCCTACCTTATGTTCACAATGTCCACTTGCGTTCCGATACGCTTAGCCTGCGGATTTCAGTTCAAGCCTGCGCTGATGCAGGACCGGCTCGGTATAGCCCGAAGGCTGCACGCGCCCTTTGAACACCAAATCACATGCGGCCTGAAAGGCAAGCCCATTGAAATCCGGTGCCATCGGGCAATAGGCGGGATCGCCCGCGTTCTGCTGATCGACGACCTGGGCCATCTTGCGCATTGCCTCCATCACCCGTGCCTCGGTGACAACGCCATGATGCAGCCAGTTGGCCAGCGCCTGAGAGCTGATCCGGCAGGTCGCGCGGTCCTCCATCAAACCGATGTCATTGATGTCCGGCACTTTCGAGCACCCCACCCCCTGATCGACCCAGCGCACCACATAGCCCAGGATCCCCTGAGCGTTGTTTTCCACTTCGCGGGTGATTTCCGCGTCGCTGAAGTTGCGCCCCGTGGCCACCGGGATGGTCAGCAGGTCGGCCAGAGTGCCGCGCGCACCGCCGGCCTTGATCTGATCCTGACGGGCCAGCACGTCCACCGTGTGGTAATGCGTGGCGTGCAGCGTGGCGGCGGTGGGCGATGGCACCCAGGCGCAGTTCGCGCCCGACATTGGGTGACCGATCTTGGCCTCAAGCATGTCGGCCATCTTATCGGGCATGGCCCACATGCCCTTGCCGATCTGCGCGCGCCCCTGCAACCCGCAGGCCAGGCCGATGTCCACGTTGCGATCCTCGTAGGACGTGATCCAGGGGGTCGATTTCATCTCGCCCTTGGGCAGGAAGGGGCCGGCCTCCATGCTGGTGTGAATCTCGTCGCCGGTGCGGTCCAGAAAGCCCGTGTTGATAAAGGCCACCCGCGATTTGGCCGCGCGGATACATTCCTTGAGATTGACCGAGGTGCGGCGCTCTTCGTCCATGATGCCCAGTTTGACGGTGTTCTGCGGCAGGCCCAGGATGGCCTCGACCATGGAGAAAATCTCATCGGCAAAGGCGACCTCTTCGGGGCCGTGCATCTTGGGTTTGACCACATAGACCGATCCGGTGACGGAATTGCGCATCCCATCGGTTTTGCGCAGATCGTGCATGGCGATCAGCGTGGTGCACAGCGCATCCATCAGCCCCTCGCCAATCTCATGCCCGTCGCGGTCCAGAATCGCCGGATTGGTCATCAGATGCCCCACATTGCGCACCAGCATCAGGCTGCGGCATTTGACGGGCACAGGCGCGCCATCGGGGCCGGTATAGGTGAAATCGCCGTGCATTTTACGGGTGATCGTCTGCCCGCCCTTTTCAAAGGTTTCGCTCAGATCGCCCTTCATCAGGCCCAGCCAGTTGCCATAGGCCAGCACCTTATCTGGGGCATCCACGGCCGCCACGCTGTCCTCGCAGTCCATGATTGCAGAAAGAGCGGATTCCAGGTTCACGCTGGCGATGCCTGCGGGATCCGTCTCTCCGATCTGATTTTCGGGATTCACCAGGATTTCAATCCCCAGCCCGTTGTTTTTGAACAGGAACATGGCCCATTCATCCATTTCCGCATGGCCGGCATATTGCGCAGGGTTCTTCAGCGAAACCGGGGCGCCGCTGGCCTGAATCACCAGCGCATGTCCATCTGCGGTCAGCTTATCCACATCGGCCCAGGTCGCGCCGTCCAGCGGGACAGCCTGATCCAGAAACGCCTTGGCCCAGGCGATCACCCGCGCGCCGCGCGCCGCGTCATACCCCTCGCCCGCAGGCAGATCCCCCAGCGCATCCGTACCATAGAGCGCATCATACAAAGACCCCCACCGCGCATTCGCCGCATTCAACGCAAAACGCGCGTTCATGATGGGCACCACCAGCTGAGGGCCGGGGATCTGCGCGATCTCGGGGTCCACATTCTGCGTGTCGATCTGGAAATCGGGCCCCTCGGGCACCAGATAGCCGATCTTTGTCAGATAGTCCCGATAGGCGGCGGCATCATGCACCTGCCCGCGCCGCGCCTCATGCCAGGCGTCCAGTTTTTGCTGCATTTCCTCTCGTTTTTGCAGCAATTCGCGGTTTTTCGGCCCCAGCTCATGGGTCAGGCGCGACAAGCCCGCCCAGAAATCGTCAGATGAGACACCCGTGCCCGGCAAGGCGTCGCGCTCGATGAATTCCACCAGTTCCGGCGCGACATGCAGCCCGTATTTGTCGATGCGATTGGACATTCCTCTCCCCTTTTCTGGCGACGCTCGTGTTCCTGAATAGAACGGAAGTTTCCTATAGGCAACATATGTGGTCAAATCTTTTTACCAATTCTTCTCAAGCTGCTTCAAAAAATAGCGGATAATCCCCGAAGGCCGGGGCCAGGGCCCCCTGCTCCAACGGGCACCAGACAGACCATTGAAGCCCGCCGCCGATCCTCCTAACGTCGGGCGCACATCAATCAGCCCGAGGCCCCCATGAAAGACGCAGCCCCCCAAACCATCTACCTGTCCGACTATGCGCCCTTTGGCTATATCGTGGAGAAGGTCGAGCTGACGTTCCGTCTGGCCCCCAATGCCACCCGTGTGATCAGCCGCATCGCCTTTCGCCCCAATCCAGACGCCCAGACACAGGACTTTTTCCTGCATGGGGAACAGCTGCACCTGATCTGGGCCAAAATCGACGGGGCCGAGGTTTCCCCCCAACTGACCGATCAGGGCCTGCGCTGCGACGTGCCCGACGCGCCGTTCGTATGGGAATCCGAGGTTGAAATCAGCCCCGCGACGAACACCGCGCTGGAGGGGCTTTATATGTCGAACGGCATGTATTGCACCCAATGCGAGGCCGAGGGCTTTCGCAAGATCACCTATTACCCCGACCGCCCCGACGTCATGAGCGTCTTTACCGTGCGCATCGAGGGCCCCGAGCCCGTGCTGCTGTCCAACGGCAACCCCACGGCCAGCGGCGAGGGCTGGGCCGAATGGCACGATCCGTGGCCCAAACCGGCCTATCTGTTCGCGCTGGTCGCCGGCGATCTGATCGCGCATCCGGGCAGCTTCACCACCAAATCGGGCAAGGATGTCGCGCTGAACATCTATGTCCGTCCGGGGGACGAGGGCAAATGCGCCTTCGGCATGGAGGCGCTGAAAGCCTCGATGAAATGGGACGAGGATGTCTATGGCCGTGAATACGATCTGGATATTTTCAACATCGTCGCCGTGGATGATTTCAACATGGGCGCGATGGAGAACAAGGGGCTGAATATTTTCAACTCGTCCTGCGTTCTGGCCTCGCCGGACACGTCCACCGATGCGAATTTCGAACGGATCGAAGCAATCATCGCCCATGAATATTTCCACAACTGGACCGGCAACCGCATCACCTGCCGCGACTGGTTTCAGCTGTGCCTGAAAGAGGGGCTGACGGTCTATCGCGATGCGCAATTCACCGCCGATATGCGCTCGGAACCCGTGAAACGGATCGAGGACGTGATCGCCCTGCGCGCCCGCCAGTTCCGCGAAGATAACGGCCCTCTGGCCCACCCGGTACGCCCCGAAAGCTTTGTCGAGATTAACAACTTCTACACCGCCACCGTCTATGAAAAAGGCGCCGAGCTGATCGGGATGCTGAAAACGCTGGTTGGCGACGCGGACTATTACAAGGCGCTGGATCTGTACTTTGACCGTCACGATGGCGACGCCGCCACGATCGAGGATTGGCTACAGGTGTTTCAGGACGCAACGGGCCGCGATCTGACCCAATTCAAGCGCTGGTATGCGCAGGCCGGCACTCCGCGCCTGACGGTGACTGACGCATACGCCGATGGCACCTATACGCTGACGTTCCGCCAACACACGCCGCCCACCCCCGGCCAGGATGTCAAAGACCCGCGCGTCATCCCCATCGCGGTGGGCCTGCTGAACCCCAATGGCGACGAGGTGGTCCCGACCACCGTGCTGGAGATGACCGAAGCCGAGCAATCGTTCCGCTTTGAGGGGCTGGGCGCGCGCCCCGTGCCCTCGATCCTGCGGGGGTTCTCGGCCCCGGTGATCCTTGAGCGCGCAACCACGAACGAGGAACGCACCTTTCTGCTGGCGCATGACACGGACCCGTTCAATCGCTGGGAATCGGGCCGGGCCTTGGCGCGCGACGGGCTGATCCGCATGATCCGCGAAGGTGCCGCCCCCGACGATGCCTACCTGGGGGCCCTGAGCGCGCTGATGCGCGACGACAGTCTGGATCCGGCCTTCCGCGCGCTGGCCGGTGGCCTGCCCAGCCAGGACGAGCTGGCCCAGACGCTGTTCGACATGGGGGACACCCCCGATCCGCAGGCAATCTGGCAGGCGCTGGAGACCCTGAAACAGGCCAAGGCACAACACATGCAAGACCTGCTGCCGCGGCTTTATGCGCAATATCAGGTTCAGGGCAGCTATCGCCCCGACGCCGCCCAATCCGGCGCACGGGCTCTGGCCAACGCGGCGCTATCGCTGATCACCCGCCTGGACGGCGGCGCGCAGGCGCAGAAACAATATGACGCGGCCGATAATATGACACAGCAGCTGGCCGCATTCGGCTGCCTGCTGTCGGCAGGAAAGGGCCAGACGGCGACGCAGGCCTTCTATGATCAATGGCAGCAGGACCGGCTGGTGATCGACAAGTGGTTCTCGATGCAGATCGTGCAGGCGGATCCTGAAAGGGCGGTCAAGGTGGCCTCGGCGCTGACACAACACGCTGATTTCACCATGAAAAACCCCAACAGGTTCCGCGCCACGCTGGGCGCGCTGGCCATGAGCCCCGCCGCCTTCCACCAGGCCAGCGGCGCAGGCTATGCCCTGCTGGCCGACTGGCTGATCCGGCTGGACCCGCTGAACCCGCAGACAACGGCGCGGATGTGCTCGGCCTTTGAGACATGGAAACGCTATGATTCGGCGCGCCAAAGCCTGATTGCCGCCCAGCTGGACCGGATCCTGGCCCAGCCCGGTCTTAGCCGGGACACGACAGAAATGCTGGAGCGTATCCGAAAGGCGTAAACACCCCAAAACCATACGCATTCGAACTGAAGCCTTCCCGCCACAGGCCCGACAAAAAGAGCCGGGCGAGCGGTTTTTTGCGGCCTGTTAACCTTAAATTTCCATCCCATGTGGCGTCATACTTCTGTCATGAACAGAATTGCGGAATATCATTGGCGGGGGCTGGATCCTTTGCACGCGACGGGGCTGGCGGCCGTCACCCTGGCCTGGGCGGCGCTGCTGCTGGTGGCGCGTATTCTGCCCGATTGGCAGATGATCCTGCTGACCGGCGCGGTGGCACTGGGGACGGCCTGGTACTGGCGCAGTATCATGAGCCGCAAACGCTCGGGCGCGTGGATGACCGAAACCCATCTGAACATATATTACGGCAGCAAACACTGGTCCTTTCCCCTGTCGGGAATTCGGGCGGTCGGGGCGCGCTCGGCCCCGTTTTTCGCCCGCGCCCCGCATCTGGAACTGACCGGCGGGCGCCGCGTGCAATTGCCGCTGACCTGCCTGCCCATGGCCCCCGAACTGCGCCGCTGGTTCACCGGCAAATCAATCCGGGTTGACGCGAAGGTGACGCTAAGCTGATTGTCTGGCTCAAAGGAGAGCGAGATGACACAGCACACCATTGTGATTACCGGGGCCAGCACCGGCATTGGGGCTGCCTGCGCCCGTCTGGCCGCACAAGAAGGCCATGACGTCATCCTGACCTATCGCAGTGACGCGCGCGCGGCCCGGCAGGTGGCGCAGGATGTTGCGGCGCGGGGGCAAGAGGCACGGGTCTACCAGTGCGATGTCACGTCCGAGGCACAGATAGAGGCCCTGTTCGCGGATCTGCCCCAGGATTTGCCGATTCACCTGGTCAATAACGCCGGGATCGTGGGGGAGAAGGCGGCGCTTGCGGATCTGACGGCCAGGCGCTTGCAGACGATGTTTTCCGTCAATGTGATCGGCACGATCCTGACCACGCAAAAGGCCGTGGCCCATATGCGCCGCTGCGGCGTTCCGGGGCATATCGTGAATATCTCTTCTGCGGCGGCGCGGCTGGGAGCGGCCAACCAGTACATCGATTATGCCGCAACCAAAGGCGCAATCGACACGCTGACCCTGGGCCTGGCCGATGAGCTGGCGCCCGAGGGAATCCGCGTCAATTCCGTCCGGCCCGGCCTGATCGACACCGCGATCCACGCAAAGGGCGGCGATCCGGACCGGCTGGACAGACTCGGCCATAGCATCCCGTTGGGCCGCCCCGGCTCTGCCGAAGAGGTGGCCGAATCCGTGCTGTGGCTGCTGTCCGACAGGGCCTCTTATGTGACCAAAAGTTTACTCGACGTCACCGGAGGGCGCTAGCCCACCCAAAAACACCACCCAAGGGCGATTCTGCGCAATCAATACACGCTTTTACCCGAAAACCTGCCCGACTTGGCCATGTTTCGGCCCAAAACTCTTGGTTGTTTAGGGATGCACACACCTGGACACCCGATTTGGAATGAAAAGCCTGTTAAAAACCCCAGCCCGCCTGAACCTGGGCTCTGCGCGTCTGTTTCGACGCCCCCCCCGCCTGGATCGCACCGGCGGCGAAACTCAGGCAGCGCAGCCGCTGCCGCTGCCGCCCCCCGGACCGATGCCGATCCGCCTGCAACGCGCGCTGGACATCCCCGTGACCACCACCAGCAAGGAACAATCGCGGCGCGAATATGTGATCTCGCGCGGGCAATTTCTGGCCCGTCAGGACATGTGGGAAGAGCTGGGCCAGGAACTGCGCCATCACGATCGCAAACGCGCCCGGACCGCCGCAGACATGCCGCTGGCCGATCTGCTATCCTATGGCGCGCGCGCCGATGTGGTCGAGCCCCTGATCCGTCAGATCAAGGCCGGCCGCATCAACCCCGCAGATGTCGAAGACCTGCCCGCGCTGGCCCATCTGGAATACGCGCTGGAGGATTGCCCCAAGGATTACGGCGTTGCTCTGGTGGTGTTGCAGGCTTTGCAGGATCTGGCCTGGGCCTTTCATGGGATCGAGCCGAAATCCGAACCCTCGAAGCCACGCGCCAAGGCATTTCACGCCCTGATGAGCAGCGCAGCCGAGATTCTGGACAGATTCGATGCGTTCGAGCAGAACAGCCCTGCTCTGGCCGCGGCGCGCTGCGCGCTGCTGCCCGCGCAGCAAACGCCACAAACCCGTGTGGTGGACGATTACGAAGACCTGATTGATCTGGACCCGCACAACCCCAGCCACATGCGCGCCTTTGGCCGGTATATGCTGCCGCGCTGGTTCGGCTCGTATCAGCAGCTAGAGGTGCAGGCCCGCCGAATGACCGCCCTGACCGAAGATGTCTGGGGGGCCGGCGGCTATACCTGGACCTGTCTGGATGCCCTGCGGCTGGATGCTCAGGTGCTGGACCTGATGGACCCCGATCTGTTCATCGAAGGGATGCACCACATTCTGCAACGGCGGGACGATCAGCATACGGCGAACCTTTTTGCGGCGTTTTGCGCGGTAACGATGCATAACGCGCGCCTTCGCAGCTCTGAGCACCAGCCGCAGATCGACGCCCTGCGCGCCGCCTTCGACTGGATCCTGAACGAACACCTGCGCGAGGTGCACCCCCTGGTCTGGGCCCTGGCCGAGCGGGATTCGATGACCGAAGAAGACCTGGTGTATAACGAACAGCTGGCCGAAAAAGGCAAAGGCAGCGCCTTTCGCCGCATCGCCCGGCATTTTGAAACCGATATCCGGAACGGCGCGCGTGTCGTTTTCGGTGAAAAAGGCCCCCAAATCCTGCCTCGGGCCTGACGCCTGGGGGGCAAAGGGCACTGCACCCCTTGCCCCTTTGGCACCCCTGTCCTAGAACGCACAGAAATGCTGCGACAAAGGGCGGATACGATGCTGGACCTGACATATGAGACCCCGAAACCCAAGGTGATTGCCGGCGCCAAACACGATTGGGAGCTGGTGATCGGCATGGAGGTCCATGCGCAGGTCAGCTCGAATGCGAAACTGTTCTCGGGGGCGTCCACCAAATTCGGCGCGGAACCGAACGCAAATGTCGCCTTTGTGGACGCGGCCATGCCCGGCATGTTGCCCGTGATCAACGAATTCTGCGTCGAACAGGCCGTGCGCACCGGGCTGGGCCTGAAGGCCGAAATCAACCTGAAATCCGCCTTCGACCGGAAAAACTATTTCTACCCGGATTTGCCGCAGGGCTATCAGATTTCGCAGCTCTATCACCCCATCGTGGGCGAGGGCGAGATTCTGGTGGACATGGGCCCCGGCGTCGCGCGTCTGGTACGTGTGGAACGCATCCACCTGGAACAGGACGCGGGCAAATCCGTGCATGACATGGATCCCAACATGTCCTTCGTGGACCTGAACCGCACCGGCGTCGCCCTGATGGAGATCGTCAGCCGCCCCGACATCCGCGGCCCCGAAGAGGCCGCCGCCTATGTCACCAAGCTGCGCCAGATCCTGCGCTATCTGGGCACCTGCGATGGCAATATGCAAAACGGCAGCCTGCGCGCGGATGTGAACGTGTCCATCTGCCGCCCCGGCCAGTACGAAAAATACATGGAAACGCAGGATTTCAGCCACTTGGGCACGCGCTGCGAGATCAAGAACATGAACTCGATGCGGTTCATCCAGGCCGCGATCGAGGTCGAGGCACGCCGCCAGATCTCCATCGTCGAGGCCGGCGGTGAAGTGGTGCAGGAAACCCGCCTGTACGACCCCGACAAGAACGAGACCCGCTCGATGCGGTCCAAGGAAGATGCGCATGATTACCGCTACTTCCCCGATCCCGATCTGCTGCCGCTGGAGATCGAACAGGGCTGGGTGGATGACATCGCCGCCAGCCTGCCCGAATTGCCCGACGCGAAAAAAGCCCGCTTCATGGAGGGTTTCGGCCTGTCCGAATATGACGCCAGCGTGCTGACCGCCGAAGTGCCCAATGCCGCCTTCTTTGAAGAGGTCGCAGCCACCGCAGGCGATGGCAAACTGGCCGCGAACTGGGTTATCAACGAACTGTTCGGCCGCCTGAAAAAGGAAGATCACGACATCACCGAAAGCCCGGTTTCCCCCGCGCAGCTGGCTGGAATCGTGAAGCTGATCAAGGCCGGGGACATCAGCGGCAAGATCGCCAAGGAACTGTTCGAGATCGTCTATACCGAAGGCGGCGACCCCGCTCAGATCGTCGAAGAGCGCGGCATGAAACAGGTCACCGACACCGGCGCGATCGAGGCCGCCGTGGATGAGGTGATCGCCGCCAACCCCGCTCAGGTCGAAAAAGCTCAGCAAAATCCGAAACTTGCAGGCTGGTTTGTCGGCCAGGTCATGAAGGCGACGGGCGGCAAGGCCAACCCGGCGGCGGTGAACCAGCTGGTCAAACAGAAGCTGGGCCTGTAAGGGCGAATACGCAGATGGGCCAGGATCTGAAGATCATTCTGCATCTTGGCCCGCATAAAACGGGCTCGACCTCGATCCAAAAAAACCTCTTTGCACACAAAGAGACGCTGGCCCGTCATGGGATTCATTTTCTGGGGTCTTCCGGGCCGTATCCGCATCTCGATTCGGCCTTCATGACAGACCCGACCCGGAACTATCGGAACCGGCGGGCGGGCCTGTCCCTGTCCGACATTCAGGCGCGCGACGCGCAGGTCCGCGACAAGCTGTTCACGCAACTGGCCGGGCTTAGCGGTACGGCCATTCTGTCCAGCGAATTTCTGTGCCTTCTGGACCCCAAAGAGCTGGCACGCATTCACCGGGCCCTGGCCCAATATGGCCAGGTCCACGCGCTGTATTATTACCGTGAACTGCTGCCCTGGATTGCCTCGAACAGTCAGCAGATGGCCAAGGTCGGGCGGTTTTTTCGCCCCTCAACCTACGAAGCATCCGTGCGGCGCATCCACGCGTTTCCTCTGCGAATCGCCTCTGAATTCGGCACCCAGCACAGCCATTTTCTGAAATTCGAACATGCCACCAAACAAGGCATGTGCAACAGTCTGCTGCGTGCATTCGGGCTGGTGGATTTCGACACGCTGGGCCTGAGCGAAACCCATGAAAATGAATCGCTCTCGGATCGGGCTGTGCGGGCTATGTACCTGTATAACATCAAAAATCCGATTGGGTCCGGGCGGCGTCAGCCTCAGAAGATCGCTCAGATTTGCGCCTTGCCGGGGCAGAAATACCAAATCGACGGATTGCGCCATCATCAGATCCGCGACTATGCGCGCAAACGCGCCGAAGTGGCGCAAAAACTGGGGTTTGAGCTGATCCCCGCGCAGGACATTCCGCGCGCCGCAAAACTGGATGCACAGAACGCCCGCCAGATTGCGCCCTATCTGCCCATGGGGGAACGGTTGAAGGCGCTGGTGAAATCGCTGCGCCGCTAATGTGGCTCTGGCCTTGGCCCGCGCGCTTGTCTACGCTGCCCCTGACTCAGCACCTATGGGAGAGGGAATTCATGCAGCATCAGGCCCCGTTCATGTCCTCGGAAATGGAAGTTCTGCCCGAATGGATCGACTATAACGGCCATCTGAACATGGCCTATTACAACGTGTTGTTTGATCGCGGCGTGGATGAGGCGTTTATTCTGATGGGCTTTGGCCCCGATTATGCGGCCACGCGCAAACACACCACCTATACCGCTGATTTCCGCCTGCGCTACCTGCGCGAGCTGCATGTCGGTGACAAGGTGCGCGTCGGGTTTCAGTTGCTGGACAGTGACGCCAAGAAATTCCACTTTGCCCAGTGGCTGTATCACGCGGATGGCTGGCTGTCCGCCACGGGCGAAGGCGTGACGCTGCATATCGACATGAGCGGCCCGCGGGTCGCCCCCTACCCCGCCGATGTGGCCGACAAGGTGCAGACCATGCTGGAGGCGCACAAAGACTGCCCCACCCCCGATTTCGTCGGCCTGCCCCTGGGAATCCGCAAAGCATGACTTCGGCTTTTGCCTTTTTGCAAACTGCTGATATTGTTGGGGGGATTTCGAGCACGGACATAAATAATGCCGACATACGAGTACAGGGTCGTTCCTGCCCCGGTCAAAGGACAGAAAGCCAAGGGCGTGCGCGGGCACGAGGCCCGGTTTGCCCATGCGCTACAGGTGCTGATGAACCAGATGGCCGAGGATGGTTGGGAATATCAGCGCGCCGAAACCCTGCCCGCCGAAGAGCGCCACGGCCTGACCAACACCAGCACCGTCTATCGCAATGTGCTGGTGTTCCGCCGTCCTGCGCAGGCCGGATTGGAACCGTTCCGGCCGCGTCTTCTGGATGCGCCCGCAGCCCCGGCTGAGCTGCCCGCCCCTGCGACCCCCTCTGCACGGCCCTCGGCGCAGGACAAAGAGACACCCGACGAAACCCCCGGCAGCTTCTTTGCCACCGCCAGCGACAATGGTGTCGAGGATACCGGGGATCTGGATGCCCCCGTGTCCAGCGTATTAAGCGCACGCGCCCAGCGGCTGAAAACGGCCCAGGCGCCACAAACCGCTCTTTCTGCGGACCGCATGAAATCAGACACGAATACAGACAGTTAAACTTTTCTCTCCGCAGCATTCCCCGCCAGACCCGAGCTTTTTTCACAGAAATTTTTCCCTTCTGCCCCTTCAACTCGGCGTCAAAAAGTCTACACTCCACCGTCCGAGTCGAAGAGGTGACCCCATGGCTAAATCCGATCCCTTTGGGTTCGACATGTCCGTTTCGTCGGCCAAGAAGAAAAACCCGCGCGGACGGCGTGGGATGTCTGGCGAATTCGAGACGTCTCAGCGTGTGTGCGAACACGAAGGCTGTAACGAGGCCGGAAAATACCGCGCGCCCAAGGCGCCCGATGTTCTGGATGAATTCTACTGGTTCTGTAAGGATCACGTCCGCGAATATAACCAGAAATGGAGCTTCTTCGACGGCACGACCGAGGCCGAGCTGAACGCGCAGATGTCCAAGGATAAGGTCTGGGAACGTCAGACCCGCCCCATGGGCGACCCCGAGGCCCGCGCCTGGGCCCGTCTGGGCATCGAAGACCCCCATCAGGTGCTGGGCGAAAACGCCACCAAGAACCCCGGCAAGGCCAACACCGGCGGGCGCCGCCTGCCCCCGACCGAGCGCCGCGCCATCGACATCCTTGAGGCGCAGGACAGCTGGTCCAAGGCGGAAATCCGCAAGGCCTATAAGAAGCTGATCAAGGTGCTGCACCCCGACATGAACGGCGGAGACCGCAGCCAGGAAGAGCAGCTGCAAGAGGTCATGTGGGCCTGGGATCAGATCAAGGACAGCCGCAGCTTCAAGTGATCAGGCCGGTTTGAGCACCGGTTTGAACACCAGCGAAACGCCGTTCAGGCAATGGCGTTTCCCCGTCGGGCGTGGACCGTCATTGAAAATATGCCCCAGGTGGCTGCCGCAGCGGCGGCAATGGCATTCTGTCCGCACGCGCAGCAATTTGCGGTCGGGCTTGGTGCCAATCGCCTGCGGCAGGGCCTTCCAGAAACTGGGCCAGCCGGTGCCGCTATCGTATTTATGCTGCGACGCATAAAGCGGCAGATCACAGCCGCGGCAATGGTAAACCCCTTTGTCATATAGCTTATCCAGAGGCGAGCTGCCCGCCCGCTCGGTCCCCTCCTGGCGCATGACCTTGTATTGCAGAGGCGTCAGCATGGCCCGCCATTGCGCATCGGTGCGGGTGATTTCAAAGGTCTGGCTATCTGCCAGCGCAGGGCGAATAGCGCCGGACGCCAGCCCCGCCAGGATCATCATACGTCGGTTCATTGCGGGCCCTCCCATCGTGCGCCTCTCACCACTATGCCAGAGCCCTCCGCCCATGGGGACTGCGCAATATTTCACGTCTGCTCACGTCTGAGTGACCCCGCCGCCAGCCCCGGACAGTTAGACGCGGGGGAAATCCATCGTGCCCCTTGCCCTCGGGTCGTTTATGTTGCACCACTCGGGGGTCCGGGCAATCCGGCCCGAATTTCAGCACGTAGGCAAAGGCAACGGCACCATGGAAATGACCGCAAAACCCACCGAGGACATCTCGGTTCGTGATGTGTTTGGCATCGACACGGATATGACAGTGAAGGGCTTTGCCGAGCGCACCGAGCGTGTGCCCGAGGTGGACCCGACCTACAAATTCGATCCCGATACCACGCTGGCCATCCTGGCCGGGTTTTCGCGCAATCGGCGGGTGATGGTGCAGGGCTACCACGGCACCGGCAAATCCACCCATATCGAACAAGTCGCCGCGCGTCTGAACTGGCCCTGTGTGCGGGTGAACCTGGACAGCCACATCAGCCGGATCGACCTGATCGGCAAGGACGCGATCAAACTGCGCGACGGCAAACAGGTGACCGAATTCCACGAGGGCATCCTGCCCTGGGCGCTGCGCAACCCCACCGCCATCGTGTTCGATGAATATGACGCCGGCCGCGCCGACGTGATGTTCGTGATCCAGCGCGTGCTGGAGGCCGACGGCAAGCTGACCCTGCTGGACCAGAACGAGGTGATCACGCCAAACCCCTATTTCCGCCTGTTCGCCACCGCGAACACTGTGGGTCTGGGCGACACGACCGGGCTGTATCACGGGGTGCAGCAGATCAACCAGGCGCAGATGGACCGCTGGTCTTTGGTGGCCACGCTGAACTATCTGTCGCATGACGCCGAAACGGCGATCGTGCTGGCCAAGAACCCGCATTACAATACCGACAAGGGCCGCAAGACCATCAGCCAGATGGTGACCCTGGCGGATCTGACCCGGACGGCCTTTATGAATGGCGATCTGTCCACGGTCATGAGCCCCCGAACCGTGATCAACTGGGCCCAGAACGCCGAGATTTTCCGCAATGTCGGCTATGCTTTCCGCCTGTCCTTCCTGAACAAATGCGACGAGCTGGAGCGCCAGACCGTGGCCGAGTTCTATCAGCGCTGCTTTGACGAGGAACTGCCCGAAAGCGCCGCCTCGATGGCGATGAAATAGGCCACTCCTCCATTTATTTCCTGCGACGGCGCCCCTGCGGGCGCCGTTTTGCGTTCCGTTAACGCTATTTCAAAAGGATAGGAGAAACACTCGGGACTTGATCGTTCACTTTTTGACCGTAAAGTCTAAAATATGGGCAGCTTGAAAACTCTTGTTCTGGGGACTGCTTTGGGCGGAATGCTCTCCGCTCCGGTTGCGCTGGCCCAATCGTCTGTGAACGAGGATCAGCTGCGGTTCTTTGCCACCTGCGCGGGCCGGCTGTCGGCCCAGATGGAATTTCAGTGGATGTTCGACGGGGCCGCCTCGGAGCAGACCCAAAAACAGCGCGCCGGTGTGGTGGATATTCTTGAGGCGATGATCCCAAATGGGCGCGGGCACGAGGTTCTTTCCTGGCGGATCAGGGCCAAACAGGCGCAGGCGGTGCTGCTGTCGCGCGGCACCTTCAGCCCCGACCCCCGACAGGCACAAATGGCGCAGCGCCTGGCCCTCCGCCAGATCGGAGAGTGCCGCTCGGCCCTGCTAAGCTGACCTTAGAAACAGCGCGCGTCAGACGCCAAAGAGCGCAGCCCGAAATCCGCCCCCTGGGGCACCACCTGCCGCAGCCCCGTCTCGGCATTCACCCTGGACGCAACCTCGGCCAGATCCGTGTGATCAGCATGTAGAATTTTCACGGCCCCATAAACAACCGGGCTGGCCGGCAGGCGGCAATTGTAATTCGCGGGCAGCACATGCAGCCGCGCCTGACTGTCCCATAGCGCCTGCGCCAAGGGCCATTGATCTCCGCCGCCGGGAATGCCCATCTCTTGCACCTCTAACCAGCGCCGGGCGATGCGACGCGCCGCCTCTGTACCGGCGAAAAACAGCACGCCGCCATTCCATTCGGGGAACGCCTCGGGCGTGGGGCGGGTCAGGCCTGGGGCGGGCTCTAGCCCCAGAAAGCCGCGCTGATCATGGATCGCGGACAGCACCCCCAGGCAATCGAACCGCGACAACACCCCCCAGGCCGAGGCCAGCGACCCGGCCACATAGGTGTCATTATCCAGATAGAGAAACGGCTGCCCCGCCTCGGCCTCGGCCCGTATGGCGCGCAGTTTCATCAAAGGATCGTGCCAGTCACTGGCACGCGGCCGATCGGGCTGAATACACAATCGGACCGGCAACCCAGCGATCAGCGGGGCAAAATCGGCCACGGTATGCACGATCACCTCGGCCTTAGGGTGGTGCCCCCGCAACGAGCGCACAGATTGCGCCAGCTGATCGGCATATTTTCGCGCGCCATAGGCGCAGTACACAACTTTCATCCGATTCTCCTGCCCTTTGCCTACGCGAAAACCGGCCCCACGCAAACCTGACGTCATCCCCCTGGGCCACGCACGCGCCCTATGGTCAATCCCGGCCTTGCGGATTAGGGTGCAGGCAATTGTTCATGTAACCTTTGGCCGCCCGCGATGAAGAAGTCTGACAACCCCGCCGATCCGTTCAAAAAAGCCCTGGCCGATGCCACCAAGGTCATGGCGGACGATCCGGACCTGAACGTGAATTATTCGGTCGATCCTTCGGGGATTGCCGGCGATACCATGCGCCTGCCGCAGGTGACACGCCGGATGACACGGGATGAGGTGCTGCTGGCCCGTGGCACGGCAGACGCGCTGGCGATGCAGCGCAAATATCACGATGATGGCGTGCACGCCCGCTATGCGCCGCCCGGCGACATGGCCCGCAACATCTATGAGGCGATGGAAACCGCCCGCTGCGAGGCCATGGGCGCGCGCGACATGCCCGGCACCGCTGGCAACATTGACGCCAAGATCGAAACCGAGGCCCGGCGTCTGGGCTATGACCAGATCACTCAGGCGGCCGATGCGCCTCTGGATGTGGCGGCGGGCTATATGATCCGGCATCTGGCGACGGGGCGCGATCTGCCCCATGCGGCACAGAATGTCATGCAGCTGTGGGAAGGTTTCATTCAGAATCAGGCCGGCGGCACGCTGGAGGATTTGCAGGAAAAACTGTCCAACCAGGCTGAATTCGCCAAATTCGCCCGTCGGATCATCGAGGATCTGGGCTATGGCGATCAGCTGGGTGACGATCCCGACCAGCCCGACGAAGAGGATCAGGACGACGCCGCCGACGATCAGGACGACCAAGAAGAGCCCGATTCCGCAGGCCAGGACGATCAGGACGATCAAGAGGCCGACGCCGACCCCGAGCAGTCTCAGGATGAAACGCAAGACAGTTCAGAGGCGCAGGTCACCATGGACGACATGGCCGAGGACGAAATGTCCGAAGAGGCCGAACTGCCCGAAGGCGACGCCCCGCTGGAACCGCCGCCGCCAGCGCCCCTGTCGGATGCAGACCCGAACTATTCCGCCTATGTCACGGATTTCGATGAGGAAATCCTGGCAGAAGAGCTGGCCGAACCGGCCGAGCTGGAACGGCTGCGCGCCTATCTGGATCAACAGCTGGAACCGCTGAAAGGCGCTGTGGGGCGCCTGGCCAACAAATTGCAGCGCCGCTTGCAGGCGCAGCAGAATCGCTCGTGGTTGTTTGACATGGAAGAGGGCATTCTGGACGCGGGACGCCTGGCCCGTGTGGTCGCCAGCCCCACCACGCCGCTGTCCTTCAAGGTGGAAAAAGACACCGAATTCCGTGACACGGTGGTGACTTTGCTGCTGGATAACTCGGGGTCCATGCGCGGGCGGCCGATTTCCATCGCGGCGATCTGCGCCGATGTTCTGGCCCGCACGCTGGAACGCTGCGACGTGAAAGTCGAGGTTCTGGGCTTTACCACGCGGGCCTGGAAGGGCGGGCAGAGCCGCGAAAAATGGCTGGCCGAGGGACGCCCCCAGCAGCCGGGCCGCCTGAACGATCTGCGCCACATCATCTATAAAAAGGCCGACACTCCGATGCGGCGCACACGCGCCAATCTGGGCCTGATGATGAAAGAGGGCCTGCTGAAGGAAAACATCGACGGCGAGGCCCTGGAGTGGGCGCACCGGCGGATGCTGGCCCGGCCCGAACAGCGCAAAATCCTGATGGTGATTTCAGACGGGGCCCCGGTGGATGACAGCACCCTGTCCGTTAACCCCGCGAATTATCTGGAAAAACATCTGCGTGACGTGATCGAGATGGTCGAAAAGAAAAAGCTGGTGGAACTGATCGCCATCGGTATCGGCCATGACGTGACGCGCTATTATCAGCACGCGGTGACGATCACGGATGTGGAGCAGCTGGCCGGGGCCATGACCGAGCAACTGGCCAGCCTGTTCGATCAGGATCCGCGCGCCAAGGCCCGGATGATCGGGATTAAACGCGCCAGCTAGGCCCGCCCTCGGAAAGGTGTGACATGTTTCAAAGCTTTCAGGAAACGTCGGATCCCTCGCAAGGCCCCGCGCGTCTGGCGCGGCTGCGCGCACAGATGCAGGCCGAGGGGCTGGCCGGGTTTCTGATCCCGCGCGCCGACGCCCACCAAGGCGAATATGTTGCCCCGCGCGATGACCGGCTTAGCTGGCTGACGGGGTTTACCGGCTCGGCCGGGTTCTGCGCGGCGCTGCTGGATCACGCCGGTGTGTTCATCGACGGGCGCTATCGCACGCAAGTGAAATCCCAGGTCGATCTGAGCCATTTCACCCCCGTGCCCTGGCCCGAAACGCGGCTGGGGGACTGGCTGGCTCAGCATCTGCCGCAGGGGGGAACCGTTGGGTTCGATCCCTGGCTTCATACCGCCGACGCCATCGAAGAGCTGGAGCGCACGCTGTTCGATACCGAGATCACCCTGCGCCCCGTCGCCAATCAGCTGGATCGGATCTGGCCCGATCAGCCAGCCCCACCCGTGGGGCAGATCATCGCCTATCCTACTGAATTGGCGGGGGAAACCCATGAAGAAAAACGCACAGGCCTGGCCGGTCGTCTGGCGCGGGCCGGGCACCGGGCGGCGGTTCTGACGCTGCCGGATTCGATTGCCTGGCTGCTGAACATTCGCGGCGCGGACATTCCGCGCAATCCGGTGCCGCACGCCTTTGCCATTCTGCATGACAGCGCGCATCTGTCGCTGTTTGTGGATGCGGCCAAGCTGGACCAGACCGCGCGCGCCCATCTGGGCGCCGACATCACGATCCGCCCCCCCGAGGCCTTTGCGGCCGCGCTGCGCTCGCTTAGTGGGCCGGTGCGGGTGGATCGGACCAGCGCGCCCTTGCAGGTCAGCCTGGAGCTGGAAGAGGCCGGCGTGCCCATCGCCTGGGCGCAGGATCCGTGCATCCTGCCCAAAGCCTGCAAATCCAAAGCCGAGATCGCCGCCACCCGCGAGGCCCATCTGACCGATGCGGCCGCCATGTGCGAATTCCTGACATGGTACGATGCGCAACCCCCTGGCAGCATTACGGAAATTGACGTTGTAACCGCGCTTGAAGAATACCGCCGCGCCACCAATGCCCTGCGCGATATCAGCTTTGACACGATCGCCGGCACCGGGCCGAACGGTGCCGTGATCCACTATCGCGTGACCGAAAGCACCAATCAGACGCTTAGCGCGGGTCAGCTGCTGGTGCTGGACAGCGGCGGGCAGTATCTGAACGGAACCACCGATATCACGCGTACCCTGCCCGTGGGCGATGTGGATCATCCCCCCAGGGCCTGCTTTACCCGCGTGTTGCAGGGGATGATCGGCATATCGCGGCTGCGATTCCCGCAAGGCGTGGCCGGGCGCGATCTGGATGCGGTGGCCCGCGCGCCGCTGTGGATGGACGGGCTGGATTATGACCACGGCACGGGCCACGGCGTGGGCGTTTACCTGTGCGTGCACGAGGGGCCTCAGCGCCTGTCGCGCCTGTCGGGGATACCGCTGCAACCGGGGATGATTCTGTCGAATGAACCGGGATATTACCGCGAGGGCGCCTTTGGCATCCGTATTGAAAACCTGATCGTAGTGCAGAACGCCCCTGCCCTGCCCCGCGCGGATGCGCGCGACATGTACAGCTTTGAGACGCTGACCTGGGTGCCGATTGACCGCCGCCTGATCGTGACGGACATGCTGTCGCGCGATGAAATCGCCTGGATCGACGCCTATCACGCTGCGTGCCGCGACAAAATCGGCCCTCGGTTAACCGAGACCGCTCGGGTATGGTTGCGCGACGCGACGCGGCCGCTGTGAGTGGCGGTGACATCACCATGTCACAATCGGCAGCCACTACGCGCAAAACACAGGGAGATCTGAATGGGGAACACGATGACAATTCATAAGGCAGGCGGCACTTGGGTGGTGCGCGCTGGCGGCGCGGTTTTGGGGGAAACAGGCAACGCGCTGGAACTGAACGAGGACGGCCTGGACCCGGTCATCTATTTCCCGCGCAACGATATTGCCATGGCCTTTCTGGATAAGACCGAAAAGCGTACGCATTGCCCGCTGAAGGGGGACGCCACGCATTATTCCATCGTCACGAAATCCACCACGCTGACCGATGCCGCCTGGAGCTACGAGACCCCCACCCCCGAGGCCGAGCGGATCAAGGATCACCTGGCCTTCTACAACTCCGACATGCTGACCGTCGAGCGTCTTTAACTATGCTCCTCGGCTGCGGTCGCGGCCAGGGCCCGGTTAAAGGCTTTCAGCGCATCCACATGAAACAAGGCGCCCCGGATCTGGGGCGCTTCGTCTTTTTGCAGGGCCACCACGGGCAGATAGGGCGTACCGGCCTTATCGAACAGCGGCATGGCCTGTTCCAGCGTGGCGTTCAGATCCAGATAAATGCCATCTTCGACCATCTCGGCGCAGCGCTCGGGATCGGCGCTGCCGGGGTCTCCGGGTTTGCGCATCAGCGTCACAGCGCGGAACATCGCCAGCAGATAGGCCTGCGGCCCGGCGGCCAGATGTATCCCCCGCCGCTCCAGCTGCGTCAGAAAGAACGAGCGATCCACAAGGCGCGAGGCCAGCGCCGTGGACAGCGACACCGCCACCATCACCGCCAGCCCCGTCTGCCAGTCGCCCGTCAGTTCGAACACGATCATGGTGGTGGATATTGGTGCGCCCAGCACGGCGGCGGCAACGGCGCCCATCCCGGCCAGCGCGTATAGGGTATGCGCGCCCGATACCTCGGGGAAGACGGCCGTGGCGATCAGCCCAAAGGCCAGCCCCGTCAGCGCCCCCACCATCAGCGCGGGCGAGAACATCCCGCCCCCCATCCGGCCCGCCATGGTGATCGCCACCGCGATGACCTTGAGAATGGCAAAGACGATCGCCTCGTGCCACAACAACTGCCCGGTCAGCGCCGCCGAGGTGGTCTCATACCCCACCCCGATGATATGCGGGAACGCGATGGCCAGCAGCCCCAGCAAGGCCCCCGACACCGCCGGCCGCAGCCAGCGCGGCATCCCCGTGCCCGTCTGAATCTGGTTGGCCGCGTCCTCGACGATGAAAACGGTGCGCATCAGGGCAAAGGCCACCACCCCGCACAGCAGCCCCAGCAGCAAAAAGGCCGGCAGCTCGACATAGAATTCCAGCGTATTGCCGGGGGGCAGCAGAAATTCCGTGACGCCTCCGAATTCCAGCCGGTTGATGATCGTGCCCGCCACGCTGGCGATCACGATGGGGGCAAAGGCATGGACCGCGAAATGGCGCAGCACCACCTCCAGCGCGAACAGCGCCCCGGCGATGGGCGCGTTGAAACTGGCGGAAACGGCCGCCGCCACCGCGCAGCCCAGCAGATCGCGCCCAGTGATCCCATCGGCATGGATGCGTTCGCTGACCCAGGACGAAATCACCGAGGCCATATGCACCACCGGCCCCTCGCGCCCTGTGGACCCGCCCGTGGACAGCGTCACCAGCGACGCAAAGGCCGAGGCAATCCCCGCCTTGCCCTCGACCCGGCCGTCACGCATGGCCGCGCCCTCGATCACATCGGCCACCGAACGCACCCGTCCGTCCGGCGTGAACAGGTGCAGCACGATGCCCGTCACCAGCCCGCCCACAATCGGAATGCCCAAAATCCAGTACCAGGGCAGCGTCTGCGCAAAGCTGTGCAGATGCGCCACATCCTGCGTGCCATAAAGCCACGCCTGAAGCGCATCAATCCCCTTGCGGAAAAACAGCGCGGCAAACCCCGCACCGATTCCGATGGCCAGAGCAATCAGCCAGAATTGAAACTGGCTGGGCCCCTGGCGGCGCATCAAGGCAAAGGCCTCGGCCACGGATTGCCCGGCCTGGGCGGCCACGCTGGCCAGAACTTTGCCCAATTGTAACGCCATCACCGAACCTCTGGCGGGCTGTGGAATTCGCTTTTCCGGCCCGCGCGCTTAGCCTAAGTTGCCCAGCACAATCCGGAGGAAAACCATGGCCATCCAGACCGCGCTTGAGGAGCTATCTAACTTACTAGGACAACGGCTTAGCCTGTCCAAGTCCGATCTGGAACAACATGGCGCATCCGAGACGCATTTTCCCCTGACACCCCCCGATGGGGTGGCCTATCCGCAAAGCGCCGAAGAAGTGAGCGAAATCGTCAAGATCTGCGCGCGCCACGGCTGCCCCATTGTGGCCTGGGGGGCTGGCACCTCGCTCGAAGGGCAGGCGCAGGCGTTTTCGGGGGGGATTTCGGTGGATTTCCGGAACATGAACAAAATCCTGCGCCTCTCGCCCGAGGACATGGACGTCGCCGTTCAGCCCGGCATCACCCGCGAAGAGCTGAACACCGAACTGCGCGCCACGGGGCTGTTTTTTCCGGTGGATCCGGGGGCGAATGCGTCCCTTGGGGGGATGGCCTCGACGCGGGCCAGCGGCACCACGGCGGTGCGTTACGGCACGATGCGCGACAATGTGCTGGGGCTACAGGTGGTAACGGCCGACGGGCGGATCATCCGCACCGGCACCCGCGCGCGTAAATCCAGCGCCGGCTACGATCTGACCGGCCTGTTCGTCGGCGCCGAGGGCACGCTTGGCCTGATCACCGAGCTAACCCTGCGCCTGCGCGGCCAGCCCGAGGCCATCACCGCCGCCGTCTGCGCCTTTGACCGGATTGAGGACGCGGTGAATGCGGTGATCGACACGATTCAGATGGGCATTCCCATGGCGCGGATCGAATTCGTGGATGCGGCCACCGCAGCGGCCTTTAACAGCTATTCTGGCTCCAACATGCCCGAATCCCCGCATCTGATGGTGGAATTCCACGGGTCTGAGGCCGGGGTCGAGGAACAGGCCGAAACCTTTGGCGACATCGTGGCCGATCACGGCGGCAAAGGCTTTGAATGGGCCACCAAACCCGAGGATCGCACCGCGCTGTGGACGATGCGCCATCATGCGCATTGGGCGGTCATGGCCTCGAAACCCGGAGCGCGCTCGATCGTGACGGACATCTGCGTGCCGATCTCGCGTCTGGCCGAGGCGGTCAATGAAACCCGCGCCGAGATCGCCGCCTCGCCGATCACTGGCCCCATTCTGGGCCATGTGGGAGATGGAAATTTCCACTCTATCCTATTGTTCGATCAGGATAATCCCGCCGAAGTCTCGGCCGCCGAGGATCTGTCGCATCGCATGGTGGAACGGGCGTTGGCAATGGGCGGCACCGCCACGGGCGAACACGGGATCGGCGTGGGTAAGCTGAAATATATGGAGGCCGAACATGGTCAGGCCTGGGACGTCATGGGGCAGCTGAAACGCGCGATGGACCCGCAGAACATCATGAATCCCGGCAAAATGGTGCGCGGAAACTGAAACTACCCGCCCAGCAGGGATTTGGCCGCGCCGCGCGCCTCTTCGGTGATCGTGTCGCCCGATACCATGCGCGCGATTTCATCCACGCGTTGCTCGGCTGTCAGCGGCACCACAGTCGAGGTGGTCATCCCCCCCTCGACCCGTTTTTCCACCCGCCAGTGATGCGCGCCCAAGGCGGCCACCTGGGGCGAGTGCGTCACCACCAGCACCTGCCCGCCATCCGCCAGCGCGGCCAGCCTGCGTCCCACGGCATCCGCCGTCGCGCCGCCGACCCCGCGGTCGATTTCATCGAAAATCAGGGTCACGCCGTCCTGATGCTGGCTTAGACAGACCTTCAGCGCCAGCAGGAAACGGCTTAGCTCGCCCCCCGAGGCGATCTTGGCCAGCGGGCCGGCCGGCGCGCCGGGGTTGGTGGCGACGGTGAAATCCACCTGATCGGTGCCCTCAGGGCCAGGCTCGGCCGAGGCAAAGCGGGTCTGGAACACCGCGCGCTCCATTTTCAGCGGGGCCAGTTCGGCGGCAACGGCACGGTCCAGACGCTGCGCGGCCTCGGTGCGGGCCGTGAACAGCGCGGCGGCGGCGGCGGTATAGGTGGTTTCGGCCTGGCTGACCTCGGAGCGCAGGCGGGCCAGATCCGCATCCCCCTGATCCAGCGCATTCAGCCGTCCGCGCAGTTCCTCGGCCAGCGCGCCCAGATCGTCCGGCAGCACCGAGTGTTTGCGCGCAGCGGCCCGGATCGCGAACAGGCGCTCTTCGACCTCTTCCAATTCATGCGGGTTGAAATGCAGCCCATCCAGCGCAGTTTCCACCCCCGCCGTGGCGTCGGACAATTCAGCAAAAGCCCGGCCCAGAGCATCAATCGCCCCGTCCAGAACGCCCTCGGCCTTGTCTGACACGCCTTCCAGCCAGCGCAGCGCATCGCCCATCGCGCCCTCGGCCCCGTCATTGCCCAATGCCTGCAAAGCCTTGGCCACATCGTCGCGAATACGTTCAGCGCCCTGCATCATGCGGCGCTTGGTGTCCAGCTCGGTTTCCTCGCCGGGGGCCGGGGCCAGCTTGTCCAGCTCGTCCACCGCATGGCGCAGGAAATCCTCTTCCTCGCGCACGGCAGCCAGGGCGGTTTCGGCGGCGGCCAGGGCCTTGCGCGTGGCAGACCAGTCGCGCCAGGCGCGGCGCACGGCATCCTGTTTGCCCGGATAGGCCCCGAACGTGTCCAGCAGCAGGCGGTGGCCCTTGGGGTCCAGCAGGCCGCGATCGTCATGCTGGCCGTGCAGTTCCAGCAGCGTATCCGAAAGCGCCCGCAGCACCTCGCCCGAGCAGCGCCGGTCATTGACCCAGGCGGTTTTGCGCCCGTCCTTGCGATTCACCCGGCGCAGGATCAGTTCATCCCCGCCGGGCAGGCCCGCCTCGTCCAGAACGGCGTGCGCCGGATGGCCCATGGGCAGATCGAACACGGCCAGCACCTCGCCCTGATCGGCGCCCGCGCGCACCAGTTCCGCCCGCCCCCGCCAGCCCAGAACAAAGCCCAGACTGTCCAGCAGAATGGACTTACCCGCTCCGGTTTCCCCGGTCAGCACGTTCAGACCGGGCTGGAATTCCAGATCCAGCCGGTCGATGATCAACATGTCTCGGATTTCAACGCTGCGCAGCATTCGCCCATCCCATGGCGTACCGGATCAGAGCCATTCGCCCTTGATCATCTGACGATAGACCTTGCTGAGCCAATTGTTGCCCTTGGCCTTCATTTCCAGCCCACGCCCGGCCAGCAGTTTATAGCTGTCCTGATACCATTCGGTGGATTGGAAGTTATGGCCCAGAATGGCACCCGCGGTCTGGGCCTCGTCGGTCAGACCCAGCGCCAGATAGGATTCGACCAGACGGTGCAGGGCTTCGGCCGTGTGGCTGGTGGTCTGGAAATCCTCGACCACGACACGGAAACGATTGATCGCCGAGGAGAAGTGATCGCGCTTCAGATAGAACCGCCCCACCTCCATTTCCTTGCCGGCCAGATGGTCGAAGGCCAGATCGAATTTCAGAATCGCCGAGCGCGCATATTCGCTGTCCGGGTAGCGCTCGATCACCGTGCGCAGCGCCTGCAACGCCTGGAAGGTCAGGCCCTGATCGCGGCCCACCTCGTCAATCTGATCGTAATAGCTGAGCGCCAGCAGATACTGCGCATAGGCCGCATCGTCCGAGGTGGGATAGAAGTCAATATAACGCTGCGCAGCGGCACGGCTGTTTTCGTAATCCTGATCCTGATGATAGGCATAGGCCTGCATGATCAGCGCGCGTTTGGCCCAGTCGGAATAGGGGTACAGGCGCTCGATCTCAGAGAAGTAGAAGGCCCCGCGCGACGGGCGGTTGCGCTCCAGCTCATATTCGCCCCGGCCGAAAATCTGCTCGGCCGTGTAGTTTTCCAGAGGGATGCCCCCCTGATCGGCTCGGTTGCCTTCGCCGCAACCAGCCAGAACCGCAGTGGCCAAAGCCAAACCGAAGACCCATTTTCGGGAACCGCCGCCTGTCATGCCGTCTTTACCTTCTGTGGACTGCGCCGGGGCTTGGACCCCGCTTTGCTCAGATCGGTCCTATCACAGAATTTTCCGGTGCAAAACGTCTTTGGTGGATTTCGGCGTTCGGATGCCTGAACACGATTACGCGACAGCGGGCATCTCGTTCACATGAGCGCCCACACCAGGCAGGCGAGCCACTTTGCCCGCATCGCATTCCACCATACGGAAGGCCGCCGGATCGGCGAACAGCGCGCGCAGCAGATCGTTCGTCAGCGCGTGACCGGCGCGAAAGCCGGTGTAATGCCCCAGAATCGGCGCGCCAGCCAGGTACAGATCCCCCAGCGCGTCCAGCATTTTGTGGCGCACGGGTTCATCCACATGGCGCAAACCACCCGGCGAGAGGATCTGATCGCCCTCGACAACCACCGCGTTTTCCAGCGTCCCGCCCAGGGCCAGCCCGTTCGCGTGCATGTAATCCACATCCGCTTTGCGGCAGAAGGTGCGGCTGTCGCACAGCTCGCGCACGAACGAGCCATTGGCCAGGCGCAGGCTTTTGTCCTGCACACCGATCGCGGCGTCTTCGAAATCAATGTGGAAATCCATGGTCAGGTCATGGCCGGGCTCCAGCCGGGCCCAGGCCTCGCCTTTGCGAACGTCGATGGGCTTGAGCACCTCAATGGCGCGCACACGGGCGTTCTGCGCGGTCAGGCCTTTCAGCAGAATGGCCCGCACAAACGGGGCCGAGCTGCCATCCAGAATAGGCACTTCGGGGCCGTCCAGTTCGATCAGGGCATTGTGAATCCCGCACCCTGCCAGCGCGGCCATCACATGTTCAACAGTCGAAACCGTGATACCGGCGGCGTTTTCCAGCCGGGTGCACAGGGGCGATTGATTCACCGCATCCCAGCGCGCCGGGATCAGCGCATCCGCGTACAGAACATCCGTCCGCTTGAACCAGATCCCATAATCCGCCGAGGCCGGGCGCACCGTCATCCGTGCGGGTTTGCCCGAATGCAGGCCGACTCCGGAAAAGGTCACCGCTGATTTCAAGGTATGTTGCAAACTGATCCCCAACGCCTTTACGGCTTTCTGTCTTGCTTGGGCACATAGTTAAGCTGCGGGTAACAAAGGCTCAACTCAATCTTTGTAACGATATGAAACATGCCAATCCGCCGAAGGCGTGATTCTGCCTATCCCCTGGCTATTGCTTTGTTTTCAAAAAGGAAAAGCCGCCCAAAGGGGCGGCCTTTCAATCGTCTTTTCGTCAGATTTAATTCGCCTGACGTCGCAGGAATGCCGGAATTTCGATCCGGTCCTGCTCGGGATTTTCACTGGGCTGAGGCTCGCCCGCCTGAACCGAGGGCTGCTGACGCAGGGCGGCCTGGGGCGCGCCCTGATGGCTGGCCTCGGCGCCGTGGCCGGTCATCCGGTTGATCAGCGAGTTGATGCCGAAACGCGGGCGTTCGGCCTCGGGCTGCGGCGCGGCGGCCGGGCGTTCCGCAACCGGAGCCGCCGGACGCGCCGCTGCGGCGGGCGCTTTGTGCACGGCCGCTTGCAGACGGGCCAGCGCCTCGGGCGAGGGCGTGCCCGCAGCCGGGGCCTTGGGCGCAACGAAGCTTTCGGTCGGGTCTTCGGCCACATCGGGCTGGGGCTGGAACTCGGCCACTTGCGGGCGATACACCGGCGGTGGCAAATCGTCCGAGGCAGCATATTCGTCCTCATAGATTTCCTCTGGCGCCTGGGGGGCGGCAGCAGCCGGAGCCTGAACCGGGGCCGGTGTCTCCAGCTCTTGGAACAGGGTCGGCTCAGCGGGTTCGGCGGCGACAGGCGCAGCCGGGGCCTCGGCCACAACCGGGGCCGGTGCAGGGGCCGGGGCGGGCTCTTCTGCGGTGACGGTTTGCGTCAGCGGCGCAGCCATCGAGCGGCGCGGCACCGGGATTTCCGACACTGTTTCCGAGGCATCAATCCCCGTCGCCACGACGCTGACGCGCATCATGCCTTCCATATCGGTATCCAGGGTCGAGCCGACGATGATATTCGCGTCCGGGTCCACCTCTTCGCGGATGCGGTTGGCGGCTTCGTCCAGTTCGAACAGAGTCAGATCGTGCCCGCCGGTGATGTTGATCAGAACACCCTTGGCGCCGTTCAGGCTGATTTCGTCCAGCAGCGGGTTGGCGATGGCTTTCTCGGCGGCCTGGATGGCGCGATCTTCGCCCTCGGCCTCGCCGGTGCCCATCATCGCCTTGCCCATCTCATCCATGACCGAGCGCACATCCGCAAAGTCCAGGTTGATCAGGCCGGGCTTGACCATCAGATCGGTCACACCCTTGACGCCCTGGTACAGAACGTCGTCGGCCATGGCGAAGGCCTCGGTGAAGGTGGTTTTTTCATTGGCCAGGCGGAATAGGTTCTGGTTGGGAATGATGATCAGGGTATCGACCATCTTTTGCAGAGTCTCCACGCCTTCCTCGGCCTGGCGCATCCGTTTGGCGCCTTCGAACTGGAAGGGTTTGGTGACAACACCGACGGTCAGAACACCCAGCTCACGCGCGGCCTGTGCGATGATCGGCGCGGCCCCCGTTCCGGTGCCCCCGCCCATGCCCGCAGTGATAAAGCACATATGCGCGCCGGCCAGATGATCGACGATCTGTTCGATGCTTTCTTCGGCCGCGGCCGAGCCAACCGAGGGGCGCGCGCCCGCGCCCAGACCTTCGGTGACCTTCACGCCCAGCTGCACGCGGCTTTGCGATTTGCTTTGTTGCAGGGCCTGCGCATCCGTGTTGGCCACAACGAAATCCACGCCAGCCAGCTGTTTTTCGATCATGTTATTGACGGCATTGCCGCCGGCCCCGCCCACACCGAACACGGTGATACGAGGTTTCAATTCTTCCTGACCGGGCACCGAAAGGTTCAATGTCATTGATCTGTCCGCCTGATGTTGTCCTGCCTTGAGCAGGTGGTTTTTCTGCCTATTAACCCCCATTGTTACCCACAAGCGCGGGTATCGTCACGCAAAAAACGCAAATTAACCACAAAATATAGGGCTTTGCGCCGGTGTACTTGCGGGATTTCGCCGATTTCACCAGATTTGGCAGGCGCGCGCCCAGGCAACACAACAGGCCGAGCGGCCACATCACAGGGCCGCAGCGTCTTTGGAGTTTGTTTGGCGCAGTGCTCGATCGCCCATGGGTCCGGCGTAGATCGCCGGTTGTCACCAGATTACAACGCGCCACGCGGCGCGTCACCCCCCAAAGTTTCCATCTGCTACGGGGAATGACGCGGGGCCTAAATCAGACAAACATCAAATCATTGATGTCATACACACCATCGACAATCAGCGTATCCCCGTTTCCGAAATCCAAATAGAGCCCGCTGACAGTCACCCCATTGACCACATGGTTGATTACAGTCGAAGAACTGACAGGGCTGAGATTCAGAGCCAGATCAATCACATCCACGCCGACCTCGTAGCCCAGCAAAACATCCGCGCCGTCACCGTGATTAAAGATGATCTCGTCCGTGTCGCCATCGGCAAAGAGATACAGCAGGTCATTCCCCGCCCCGCCCTCAAGCGTATCGGCACCCGCCCCCGCATTCAGCGTATCATCGCCCGCGTCGCCCAGCACCAGATCATTGCCATCCTCGCCATCGACATAGTCATCGCCCGTCCCGCCATAAACAAAGTCATCCCCGGCCCCGCCGTAAACGCGGTCATTATCGGCATCGCCATAGACGTAATCGCTGCCCTGGCCGCCATAGACCGTGTCGTCTCCGTCATCGCCCGACACCATGTCATTGCCCAGACCACCACTGACAATATCTGCGCCGTCCCCGCCAAAAAGCCAATCAAAGCCCGAGCCACCATCCACATAATCATTGCCCGCGCCGCCAAATACGGTGTCATTGTCAGATCCGGCAAAAACGACGTCATGACCCGTGCCCGCATCAATCCAATCGAAACCGTCGTCGCCTTCGATCCAATCATGGCCTTCACCGCCATAGATCGTGTCCTGATCGTCTCCGCCTTCCAGCGTGTCATTGCCGTCTTCGCCCCGCAGCAGATCATTCCCAGATCCGCCCAGGACCCAATCGTCCCCCGCATTGCCATTGAGCGTATCCGCGCCGCCGTTCCCCAACAGCGTGTCATTCCCGCCCAGCCCCGCATAGGTGTTATTTCCAGACCCACCTTCCCAGTAATCATTCCCCGAGGTGCCCTCGTAATCTAAAAATGTCAGAAAGGAATTTTGAACAGTGCCATTTTGAACAGTGCCAAAGATCGAAGTGCTCATCCGAGCCTCCTTGTAAGAAATAGAAGTTGCGAAATTATTCCATCTTGAAAGTGGTCAGACCTTAGCAAATGAACCAGCTCTGTCAGGTCAGGAATTCCCAACCCAAAAGGCCGTCTCCACAAGGGAAACGGCCTGTTTGACGGGTTTTACCTGTCAGTTTTACCAGTTATCGCGGAACCATTTCACCGCGCGGCGCAGGGATCTGGCGGGGTAGCGCTCGACCGGCAGATCGAAGTCCCACCATTCGTCCTGTGGATAGGCCGCGAACAGGCACAGGCCCACTGCGCTGGCAAATCCGGGGCCCGTCGCCGCCTGAGGCAGCCCGTGCACCCGCAGCGGACGCCCCAGCCGTACCTGATGGCCCAAAATCTTGGTCGCCAGCCCGTCCAGGCCGGGGATCTGGCTGCCGCCCCCCGTCAGCACGATCTGCTGGCTGGGCAGGTGATCAAAACCCGCCGCATCCAGACGGGCGCGCACCTCTTCCAGGATTTCCTCGACCCGCGGGCGCATGATGCCGATCAGCTCGGCGCGGCTGACGGTGCGGCGGTCATGTTCCCAATCGCCGGTGTCGCCTTCCAGGTCGATCATCTCGCGGTCGTCCATGCCGGTGGCGACGACGCCGCCATAGAAGGTCTTGATCCGTTCGGCATTGGTAAAGGGCACCGACAGCCCCATCGAGATGTCCCCCGTGACGTGATCGCCGCCCATACGCACGGTATCGGCATAGATCATGTGTTTTTTCATGAAAATCGACAGGCTGGTCGCCCCGCCGCCCAGATCAATACAGGCCGCGCCCAGTTCCTGCTCATCCTCGACCAGCGCGGAAATCCCCGCCACATAGGCCGAGCTGGCAATCCCCGCCAGCTCCAGATCGCAGCGTTTGACGCAATGGGCCAGGTTCTGGATCGCGGTCGCGTCCACCGTCAGCATATGCATGTCCGCCGACAGGGTCTGGCCGATCTGCCCGCGCGGATCCGACAGCCCCGAGCGGTGATCCAACGCGAAATTCACCGGCTGCGCGTGCAGGACCTCGCGGCCCGTCGCAGCCCCGTAATCGGGCACATCACAAGCGGCCAGCACGCGGCTGATGTCCTGCTCGCTGACCAGATTGCCCTCGACATCAATCGCGCCCGCCAATCCATAGCTGCGCGGGTCGGCCCCTGCGAAACAGGCGATCACGTGATCGACCCGGATATTCGCCATTTTCTGAGCCGCCTGCACCGCCGTGCGGATGGCGCGCTCGGTTTCCTGCATCGCGTCGATCTCGCCAAAGCGCACCCCGCGCGAACGGGTGGTTGCCGCGCCGATAACGCGGAACCCGGCCTGCCCGGCCATCGGGCCAACGCCCTCGGCATCCTGGAGCTTGTCGCCACCATCAAAACGCAGCACCAGACAGCCGATTTTCGAGCTGCCCACATCCAGAATTGCTATGACGCCCCGTTGCATGGCCGCTTTGCGCATGTTCCGCATCGCGCGTTGGGTTTCATAAAGCTCGGTCATGTTCCGTCAGTCTCCTGCACTGATCTTCTTGATCCGCCACCATTCCTCCACCGCGTCCGGATTCATCCGGATGGTGGGCCGTGCTGCGATACGCATATCCACATGCGCCAGATCGCGCGCCATCATGTCCTGGCTCTGGTTCAGTACCAGCACCCGCTCAAGGGCCTGCACCGGGTTGTCCACCGGCAACAAAACGCGTTGCCCGCGATCCAGCACCAGATCCCAGCGCCGCTGCCCCATCCGCACCAGCCCCCGCACCCGAGGCGCCAGCCCCCCCGTAGAGTGCAGGATCTCCAGCGCTTCGGGCACGGCTTTCTCGGCGCCCTGCCCGGCGATGATCGGCATGTTCTTGTGGGCCAGACGGCCCTGGGCCTCGCCTACGTAATTGCCATCCACGTCCAGCAGCACCAGCCCCTGCCCCGAGCGCCACAGCACCACCGGCACCCGTTCCTTCAGGTCCACCTGTAGGATGCCGCCGGGTTTGATCCGCACGCTGGCATCGGCCACGGCGGGCAATTCCAGGATCGTTGCGCGGATGTCCTCAAGCGTCAGATCGAACGAGCTGACGGGGAAATCAATCGCCACAATCTCGCGGATGTCCTCGGTGATCTGGGGGCCCGCGCCATCGACGGCCATCAGCTTGACCATAAACTCGGGGCGCGATTCAATCTTGTGGCGGATGTCGCCAAGCGCCAGGCGGATCTCATCCACGCGGTCCTCGTCAGACAGGTAGATCGTGGCCCCACCCAGCGCCAGGGCAAAGGGCAGCCCCACCCGGATCAGCCCGCGCACCAGCGGGGTCAGCATCATCCGCTGCATCCGATACGCCAGACGCGAGGGCGCGGGATCGGCTTTGGGCATCACCTGTTGCACGAGGCATCCTCCACCATCCAGCGGCACAGCGCGCCAAAGCCGATCCCGGCCTTTTCGGCCTGTTCGGGCGACAGCGATGTGGGCGTCATGCCCGGTTGCGTATTGGTTTCCAGCAGGATCAGCCCGTCCAGACCGCGGGCTTCGTCCCAGCGGAAATCGGTCCGGCTGACCCCCCGGCAGCCCAAGGCCCGATGCGCGCGCAGGGCATAATCCAGGCAGGCGTCAAAAATCTGCGGCGGGATGTCGGCGGGCACCACGTGATGCGATCCGCCCTCGGCATATTTGGCGTGATAGTCATACCAGCCGTCCACCACAATATCGGTGACGGTCAGCGCGCGGTCCCCCATCACGGTGGTCGTCAGCTCGCGCCCTGGCACGTATTGTTCCACCATCAGCGTGTCGGGCATGTCCTCGTTCAGGCTGGGGGGGGCGTTGGCGGCCTCTTGGACGATATAGACACCCACGGACGAGCCCTCATTATAGGGTTTGACCACATAGGGAGGCTCCATCACATGGCGCGCCTCGACCTCGGGTTTTTCGGCCAGAACACTGTGCGCCACGGGCAGCCCTGCGGCGCGGTACACCTGTTTCGTGCGTTCCTTATCCATCGCCAAAGACGAGGCCAGAACCCCCGAATGCGTATAAGGCAGGCCCAGCCATTCCAGCAGGCCCTGCACACAGCCATCCTCGCCCCAGCGCCCATGCAGGGCGTTGAACACGACATCGGGTTTGATTTCAGACAGTTGCGCAGGCAGATCGCGGCCGGCATCGACCTCGATCACCTGGAATCCCTCATCCCGCAAAGCAGCGGCGCATTCACGCCCAGAGGACAGGGACACCTCGCGCTCAGCCGAGGGACCGCCCATCAATACCGCCACTTTCGGGGTTGCCCTGCTCGACATACCCACACTGTGCCTCAATTTTCGGGCTGATTTCAGCCCATTATTTGCTCTGATGGCCCGTCTTTGCGGGCCTGAAACGGGGGTTTAGCGCCCCTTAATCCGCAGCCGGCTCACCGATGCGCATGATTTCCCACTCTAGCGTGATCCCCTGAGAATCGTAAACCTTTTTTCGTACCTCTTCGCCCAATCCTTCCAGGTCTGCCGCCGTGGCCGCCCCCGTATTGATCAGGAAATTCGAGTGTTTCTGGCTCATTTGCGCGCCCCCGCGCGTAGCCCCGCGCATCCCGGCGTTGTCGATCACTTTCCACGCCTTCAGATCGTGCACATCATCGGCGCGCCCGGTGCTGGAAAACCCCGCCGGATTGCGAAACGTGCTGCCCGCGCTGCGATCGCGGGTGGGCTGAGTTTCATCGCGTTTTTGCAATTGCGCCTGCATCCGGTCCGCCAGTTCCTGCGGATCGCCCGAGGGGCCCTCGAAGGTGGCCTCGAATATCACCATGCCGTCGGGCAAGTCCGCCTGGCGGTACTGGAATTGCAGATCCTCGGCGCTTAGCGTCACGATCTGGCCGCTGCGCGTCACGGCCCGCGCCTGCACGAACACATCCGCCACATAAGAACCATAGCAGCCCGCGTTCATCCGCACCGCCCCGCCGACACTGCCGGGGATCGTACGCAGAAAGGTCAGATCCACCCCTGCCTCGGCCGCTTTGCGCGCCACATGCGCATCCAGCGCGGCGGTGCCGGCGGTCACGCGGTTGCCCTGCACGCTGATCCCGTTAAAGCCCCGCCCAAGGCGGATCACCACGGCCCGCAACCCGCCATCGCGCACGATCAGGTTCGAGCCAACCCCCATCGGAAACACCGGAACCTCAGGGTCCAAAGAGGCCAGAAACGCCTGCAAATCCTCAACATCGGCGGGCTGGAACAGCCAGTCAGCCGGCCCGCCCACACGCAGCCAGGTCAGCTCGGACAGGGGTTTGCCGGGGGTCAGACGACCACGCACCTCAGGCATCTGCATCTTTGGTCTTTCCTTTTCGCTTGATCCAGCGGAACAGATAAATCACCGGCCAGCGCAAAACGGACATGGCGGCCACCAGGATCAGCAACCCGATCCAGGGACCATGCAGATAAACCACCGCGCCCAGAATGGGAATGCCCACCGCGATCAGACCATAGGCAAAGGGCCAGTGATGGCGCCTGCTGGGCACCATGGCCCCCAGATTGGCCACCACGAACCACACCAAAGCCAGGATCAGCGACCAACTCATCCCATCCCCCAAAGGCTGACAATCAACGCCGCCCCGGCCAGAATCACGCCCAGCACAGGCACATAGGTGGGCACACGGAAAGGCGCGTCGGGCTCGGCCCGCTTGACGGCGATCAGCGCCAGATTGACCAGCACGAACACAGCCAGCAACAGGGTCGAGGTCATCTCGGCCAGTGACGCGATCGGCAGGTTGACGGCGGCAAAAATCACGATCCCGCCCAGCAAAGCAGTGGCCAGAACCGGCGTGCCGAACCGCGGATGCGCATGATGAAACGGCCGCAAGATCCCATAACGCTTGCCCAGCCCGAACAGCACCCGGCTGGCCATGACGATCTGCGCCAACACCCCGTTCAGCGCCGCCACCACCGCGATCAGCGCGAAATAACTGCCTCCCCTCGCGCTATGAGCCTCCCATACCAGAACCAGTGGCCGCTCCGAGGCCGCCAACTCCTCCAGCGGCACCGCCCGGATCGCGGCAAAGCTGACCAGCGCATAAATCACGCTGGTGATCAGCAGCGATAACAAGATCGCCCGCGGCATGGTCCGGGTGGGGTTTTCCACCTCCTCGGCCATGTTCACGATATCCTCGAAACCGATAAAGGCAAAGAAAGCCAGAACCGCCGCCGCCCCGATCCCCGACCAGACAGGCACATCGGGGATGGTGAAATCCGATGACGCCTCGGCCCCGAAACCGGCCCACACAACAAGCCCCAGCCCAGCCAGCTCGATCACCGTGAACACCGCCGCCAGGGCCATGCTCTCCAGGACCCCCAGAATGGCCACAAGGGTCAGCGCCGCCCCCACCGCGATGATCGCCCAGGCGCCCGGCACATCCAGAACCGAGGTCAGATACCCCACCCCGCCCCGCAACACAGCCGCCGCCGATACAGTGCCCGCCATGACAATGGCCAGCCCCACGATCAGCGCAATCAACGGAATATCGAACCCGCGGGCCACATAGGCCGCCTCGCCCGCCGCTTCGGGAATGCGGGTGGAAAACTCAGAATAGCTCAGCGCCGTCGGAGCCGCGATCGCCCCCGCCACCATAAACGCCAAAGGCGACCAGATCCCCGCCTGATCAGCCACCGCCCCCACCAGCACATAAATGCCCGCGCCCACCATGACACCGACACCATAGGCCGTCAGCAGCCCCAATCCGATCCGACGCTTCAAATCCTCGCCCACACTGCGCCCTTCTTTCTGATCCAAATACTCATCTGCACAGCCGCGCCGCATCCGCAACGCCGCACAGTCACCCTAACACAGCCAGACCAGACGCAACTTTGCGCCAGATCAGCCCTGCCCCAGACGTGCGGGCAACCCATGCGCCCAGGCGCTGATCGTCCCCGCGCCCAGACAGACAACCATATCGCCCGGCCTGGCCTCGGCGCGTACCAGCGCCTCCAGATCCGCCTCCGAGGCAATGGCCAGCGCGTGCCGGTGCCCATGCTGGACCAGCCCGGCCACCAGATCGTCCCGGCTGGCGCCCTCGATGGGGTGCTCACCGGCGGCGAAGACCTCGGCGATGCCCACCACATCGGCATCGTTGAAACAGGCGCAGAAATCCTCGAACAGGGAATGCAGGCGGCTATAACGATGCGGCTGATGCACCGCGATCACGCGGCCCTCGGTGGCTTGGCGCGCGGCTTTCAGCACGGCGGCGATTTCCACCGGATGGTGGCCGTAATCGTCGATGATGGTCACGCCGCCCACCTCGCCCACCTTAGTGAAACGCCGGTTCACGCCCTTGAATGCCGCAAGCGCCGCGCGGATTTCCTCGGCTTTCATGCCCAGATGGCGGGCCACGGCCACAGCGGCCAGCGCGTTCGACACGTTATGATCGCCGGGCATGGGCAGGGTGCAGCCCTCGATGACGATACCCTCGGCCTGCAACAGAATGTCGAAATGCGCCACGCCCTTTTTGTAGGTCAGGTTCGCGGCGCGCACATCCGCCTGCGCGTTAAAGCCAAAGGTGACGACGCGCCGGTCGGTGATCTTACCGACCAAAGCCTGCACCTCGGGATGATCGGTGCAGCAGACGGCCAGCCCGTAGAAGGGAATGTTGGACACGAAATCCAGAAAGCCCCGGCGCAGGTTTTCGATCGTGCCCCAATGCTCCATATGTTCGGGGTCGATATTGGTGACGATGGCAATGGTGGCGGGCAGACGATTGAAAGTGCCGTCGGACTCATCCGCCTCGACCACCATCCATTCGCCCTCGCCCATCCGGGCATTGCTACCATAGGCATGGATGATGCCGCCATTGATCACGGTCGGGTCCACATGGCCCGCATCCAGCAGGGTGGCCACCATCGTGGTGGTGGTGGTTTTGCCATGCGTGCCCGCAACGGCGATGTTGGATTTCAGGCGCATCAGCTCGGCCAACATTTCGGCGCGGCGCACGACGGGCAGGCCCAGGCGGCGGGCCTCGTCCAGTTCAGGATTGCCCGGTTTGATCGCGGAGGAGATCACGATGACCTCGGCCCCCTTCAGATTATCCGCGCGCTGGCCCTCGAAAATGGTGGCGCCCATCCCGGCCAGGCGATCCGTGATCTTGCTGGTTTTCAGATCGCTGCCCTGAACGGTGTAACCATGGTTCAGCAGCACCTCGGCGATGCCGGACATGCCGATCCCGCCGATGCCCACGAAATGAATGGGGCCCACATCGGTGGGCAGCTTGGTTGCTGCGTTCATGTTGTCAGTCCTTCTTTGCCAGCGTCATCACCATCTGCACCAGCTCTTCTGTCGCTTCGGGTTTGCCGCAGCTAAGCGCGGCACCCGCCATCATCTGCGCGCCTTGCGGGTTGGTCAGCACGGTGGCTATTTGCTCTGCCAGCGTGGAAATCTCAAGCCGGTTTTCCGGGATCAGGATGGCCGCGCCTGCCTCCACCAGACCACGAGCATTGGCGGTTTGGTGGTCCCCCGTGGCTGCGGCAAAGGGCACCAGAATGGACGGGCGCCCGATCACCGAAATATCCGCCACGCTGGACGCGCCGGAACGCGAGATCACCAGCTGCGCCTCGCTCATGCGGGTGGGGACGTCGTGGAAAAACGGCTGCACATCGGCGGCGATGCCATGCTCAGCGTAGAATTGGGTGACGCGGTCGAAATCCTCGTCGCGGGCCTGATGCGAAACGCGCACATATTGCAACAGCGCATCGGGCAGCGCGGCAATCGCGCCGGGCACCACATCCGACAGGATGCGCGCGCCCTGACTGCCGCCCATCACCAGGATCGACATGGGGTACTCGCCAGGGCTGATATAGCCCGCGCCCGCCCGGTCATGCACGGCCTTGCGCACCGGATTGCCGGTGTGAACCCCTTCAACACCCTCGGGCAGGTCGGTGGGCCAGGTGCCGCAGGCCACCGCATCCACACGGGGGGCGAAAATCTGGTTCACCCGGCCCAGAATGCCGTTCTGTTCATGGATCATGCGCGGCAGTTTCAGCAAGGTCGCCGCCCCGATCGCGGGAATGGACGGATAGCCGCCAAAGCCCACCACAACGGCGGGCCGGTCGCGGCGCATCCGCATCATCATGCCCAGCACGCCGCCCAGAATGCGGAACGGTACGGCCGCCTTGGCCAGCAGCCCTCCGCGTGCGAAGGTGGCGCTGGAGACCTGTTCGATTTCAACCGAATGCGGGAAGCCACCCGTATAGCGAGCGCCACGCGCATCGGTGGACAGTTTGACCCGCCAGCCACGGCGCAGCATTGCCTCGGCCAGGGCCTGCGCAGGGAACATGTGGCCGCCGGTTCCCCCGGCAGCAATCACCAGCAAAGGCTGCGTGGTCATTTGAATTTTCCTCGTAGAATATCGCCGATCTCGCCTTGCGGACGGGTCCGGGTAAAGGCCAGCAGCATCCCCACGGCAATCCCCCCCGCAATCAGGGACGAGCCCCCATAGCTGACGAAAGGCAGGGTCATGCCCTTGGCGGGTAGCAGGCGCACGGCCACGCCCATATTGATCATCGCCTGCACGCCGAACATCGCGGCCAGACCAGTGCCGGCCAGACGGATGAACGGGTCTCGTTCCTTCATCAGGCGGAAGAAGCTGCGCACCACAACCACCGAATAGAGCGCGATGATGCACAGCACCAGAACCAGGCCGTATTCCTCGGCGGCGACGGCGATGATGAAATCGGTATGCGCGTCGGGCAGAGACCATTTCACCGCACCCTCGCCCACGCCGACGCCGAAAAAGCCGCCCTCTTGGATGGCATTGGTGGCATAGCCCAGCTGCGTGCGCGGATCCAGATCGGGCGACAGAAAGCCATCAATCCGGCGGGCAAAATGTTCGGAATTATTATAGGCAAACGTGCCCGCCAGCACGACCATCCCGGCCATGCCCACCAGCAGCAAAATCGGCGCACCGGCGACGAAATACATCACGCCCCAGCCGAACAGCACCAGGCTGGCCTGTCCGAAATCGGGCTGCAACGCCAGAATGGTGACGATCACGATCATCAGCCCAAAGGACCACAGCCGCCCCGGAGGGCCGTGAATTTCCTGCGCTGCCGCCATCAGCCAGGCGGCCACAATCACGAAAGCGGGCTTCAGAAACTCGGACGGCTGCACGCTGGCAAAGCCCAGCGAATACCACCGCGTCGCGCCCTTGCCGAAATCCGTGCCAAAGAACGGCAGCCCCAGCAGCGCGACAAAGGCCACAACGAACCCCAGCACCGCCAGACGGCGCACCATCACCGGCCCCATCATCGAGGCAATCAGCATCACGACCAAAGCGACTCCGCCAAAAAAGGCCTGGCGCTGCACATAGTGGAAGGGCAGAAACCCGTTCTTCTCGGCCAGCGGCGGCGAGGCGGCAAAGCCCAGCAGCAGCCCCACGGCAAACAGGATTAGGATGCAGGACATCGACCATTTGTCGATCGTCCGCCACCATTTGGGAAGAACTGGCTCACCGTCGCGAACGGGAACCGAACCATAGACCATCTCTGTCATGGGATACCGCCGTTTTGCCTCTGAATAACGCCCCTTTGCGGGGTCTGTTCTTGTCAGTGTACCGAATCGTACCCCTCGGGGCCAGAGATAAAAGCCCCACACACCCGGCCGATCAGCAAGCCCTTGCCAAATCCCTTGCCAATCGGGCGCGCTTCAGGCAGGCGAGGCATATGAACTATGATACGCTGATCCTTGGCGCAGGAGCCGCCGGCCTGATGTGCGCCGCCCATGCAGGGGGGCGCTGCCTTGTGCTGGACCATGCCAAGGCCCCAGCAGAGAAGATCCGGATTTCGGGCGGCGGGCGCTGCAATTTTACCAATATGTACGCCGATCCGGGCAATTTCCTGTCCGCGAACCCGCATTTCGTCAAATCCGCGCTGGCACGCTATACCCAGTGGGATTTCATCGAGCTGGTCAGCCGCCACGGCATCGCCTGGCATGAAAAAACGCTGGGGCAGCTGTTCTGCGATGGCTCGGCCAAACAGATCGTGGCCATGCTGCTGGCCGAAGCCGCCAAGGCCGACGCCACCGTCTGGCTGGAGGCTGAAATTGCCGAGGTAACGCGCGACGAAAGCGGTTTCCGCGTTGTCACCCAAAACAACGGCCGCCGCAAAACCGTAACCGCGCATAATCTGGTGGTGGCGACGGGCGGCAAATCCATCCCCAAGATGGGCGCGACCGGGCTGGCCTATGACATTGCCCGACAGTTTGGCCTGGCGGTGACGGACACGCGCCCCGGCCTGGTGCCTCTGACTTTCCCGCCCCAGCGGTTTACGGGGCTGGCGGGGGTGTCTTTGCCGGTGCGCACGGCGGCAAATGGCACCAGTTTTGACGAAAACATGCTGTTCACCCACCGCGGGATCTCGGGGCCTGCGGTGCTGCAAATCTCCTCTTACTGGCACGAGGGGCAGGATATTTGCGTGAACCTGCTGCCCGGTGCCGATGCGTTCGACACACTACGCGCCCTGCGCCAGACGGCGGGCCGGAAAAACCTGTCCACCATGCTGGGCCAGATCCTGCCCACCCGTCTGGCCGATCACCTGAGTACGGAATGGGCGCTGACCGGCAATCTGGCCGATCAGAGCGATAAATCCCTGCGCGCCCTGGCGGATCGCATTCACAACTGGGGGCTAACCCCCGCCGGTTCCGAAGGCTACCGCACCGCCGAGGTCACGCTGGGCGGGATCGACACGGAGGGGCTGAACTCAGCGACGATGGAGTCCAAATCCGTCCCCGGCCTCTATTTCATCGGCGAATCCGTGGACGTGACCGGCTGGCTGGGCGGTTTCAATTTCCAATGGGCCTGGTCCTCGGGCTGGGCCGCAGGTCAGGCGATCCGGGCGCGCACCGCCTAAACGTCCAGCGCGCCCAGAACGCAGGATGCGAAATCCTCGCCGCGCTGTTCGAAATTGTCATACTGGTCAAAACTGGCCGCCGCCGGGGCCAACAAAACCGTATCGCCGGGATCTGCCTCGGCCATCGCGCGAGCAACGGCGGTCTGCATATCGGTGCACACCTCGGCCTCGATCCCGTCCAGCTGCATCGCGAAATGCGCGGCCTCACGCCCGATGACGTAGGCCTTTTTCACATTGCCCGCCGCCTGTTGCAGCCGCTCCAGCCCGCCTTCTTTTTCCAGCCCGCCGCAAATCCAGCGGATGTTCTGAAACGCCTGCAAAGCCTTGGCCGCGCTGTCCACATTGGTGGCCTTGGAATCGTTCACATAGCGCACCCCGCCCGCCTCGGCGATGGTCTGGCTGCGATGCGGCAACCCCTGGAAGGTGTGAAACGCATCTTCGATCAGGCGCGGTGCCAGATTCAACGCCCGGCAAGCCGCATAGGCCGCGCAGGCATTCTGATGATTATGCGCCCCCGGCAAGCCGGTGATCGAGCGCAAATCAATCGCGCCCACCTGACGCCCCTTGCGATACTCGCTCAGGAATCCCTTGCGCGCCCAGACCTGCCAGCCCGGCCCGGTCAGCTTGCGGTCCACAGACACCTGAATAACCCGCGCATCCCCCGGCCCTTCGGACAGCTGATTGGCCAGATACTGCCCCTCGGGTTCATCCACACCGATAATGGCCCGATCCGGCCCGCCCTCGGCAAAGAGCCGCCGCTTGGCCGCGAAATATCCCCCCATGCCGCCATGGCGATCCAGATGATCGGGGCTCAGGTTGGTGAACACCGCCACATCCGGCGTCAAAGCCCGCGCCAGATCGGTCTGATAGCTGGACAGCTCCAATACCACCACCCCCCCATCGCCGGGCGGATCAATATCCAACACCCCGCGCCCGATATTGCCCGCCAATTGCACCGGATGCCCCGCTTCGCTCAAGACATGATGGATCAACGCCGAGGTCGTCGATTTCCCATTCGATCCCGTCACCGCAATCACCCGAGGCGGCGTGTCGAACTCATCCCAGGCCCCACTGGCAACCGAGCGAAAAAACAACCCAATATCATTATCCACCGGCACCCCGACCGCCCAGGCAGCACACACCACCCTGTTCGGCTCAGGATACAGATGCGGAATGCCAGGGCTAACGATCAGGCTGGCGATGCCCTCGAACGCCCCCTGCTTTTTCAGATCACGGATCGCAAATCCCTCATCTTCGGCCGCCACGCGCGCCGCCGGATTATCGTCCCAGCACACGGCCTCCGCCCCGCCTGCCTTCAAAGCCCGCGCCGTCGCCAGCCCGGATCGCCCCAGCCCCAGAACCGCCACCTGCTGACCTACGAATCCCCTGACCGGAATCATGCCACTCTCCCACGCCCAACGCTGCCCGCCTCACGCAGGCTCAGCCCGTTTCTTTCTGACCCAAATACTCACTGCACACCAGAACCACCCGCCCGGCGCCGCAATTGAAACGCTTAGCGCACCTTCAGCGTCGCCAGCCCGATCATCGCCAGGATCAACGCAATGATCCAGAACCGGATCACGATCTGAGGCTCCGCCCACCCTTTTTTCTCATAATGGTGATGGATCGGCGCCATCAGGAACACGCGCTTTCCGGTGCGCTTGAAATACAGCACCTGAATGATCACAGACAAAGCCTCGACCACGAACAGGCCGCCCACAATCGCCAGAACGATCTCGTGTTTGGTGGCCACGGCAATCGCCCCCAAAGCTCCGCCCAGGGCCAGCGATCCGGTGTCGCCCATGAATACGGCCGCCGGCGGCGCGTTATACCACAGGAACCCCAGGCCTCCGCCCACCAGACCGGCCACGAAAATCAGAATTTCCCCCGTGCCCGGCACGTAATGCACGTCCAGATACTCGGTGAAATCCACACGGCCCACCGCATAGGCAATCACCCCCAGCGTGGCGCTGGCAATCATCACTGGCATGATCGCCAGCCCATCCAGCCCATCCGTCAGGTTCACCGCATTGGCCGAGCCGACAATCACGATCATCGCAAAGGGAATAAAGATATAGCCCAGGTTGATCAGCGTATCCTTGAACACCGGCAGGGCCAGTTTGTATTGCAGCGCCTCGGGGTGATACAGCGTCGCCCAGTATCCTGCGATGCCCGAGATTAAAAAGCCCAGCAGCAAACGCACCCGGCCCGGCACGCCTGCCGTATTTTGCTTGCTGACCTTGGCGAAATCATCGGCAAAGCCGATCAGGCCAAAGGCCATGGTCACGAACAGCACCAGCCACACGAACGGATTGTCCAGCCGCGCCCATAGCAGCGTGGACACCACCAAGGCCGACAGGATCAGCAGCCCGCCCATGGTGGGGGTGCCGGCCTTGACGAAGTGGCCCTCGGGGCCGTCATCGCGGATCGGCTGGCCTTTGCCCTGCTTGCGGCGCAACACGTTGATCAGAGGCTGACCGAAGATAAAACCGAAGATCAGCGCCGTCATGAATGCCCCGCCCGAGCGGAAGGTAATATAGCGAAACAGGTTGAAGAAATCGCCACCATCCGACAGCTCGGTCAGCCAATAGAGCATGTATTCAGTCCTTCCAGTCCGGCGCCGAGATCGCCTTCGGCCCTTGCTTTATTCAGGTTGGGGGGTCCCTTGGCGCAGTTTCTTGATGGCGTCAACAACAAGGGACACTTTGCTGCCCTTTGACCCCTTCACCAGCACCACGTCACCGGCATCAATCAGCCGATGAGCGCGTTTGGCCATCGGGCCGGCCTCTTCGGTCCAGTCGCCGCGTTTGGACATGGGCAGTTTCGCCCAGAGCTTATTCATCCGCGGGCCGACACAATGGATAATGTCAATCGCGCCCAGATAGGGCAGATCGGCGATGGCCTCGTGCAGGTCCATCTCATCGGGGCCCAGTTCCAGCATATCGCCCAGAATGGCCACCCGCCGCCCCCGCGCCACGCGGCCCACCCCATCCACCGGATGGGCGGCGGCCAGCACCTCCAGCGCGGCGGCCAGAGAGGTGGGATTGGCGTTGAACGCGTCGTCGATCAGCTCGATCGCCTGTTCCTCGATCACCTTGTCCAGCTGGATGCGTTCACGAAAACCGCGCCCTGCGGGGGGCAGCCATTGCGCGATGTCGCTGGCCGCCATGGTCGTGTCCATCCCCAGCGCCTGAGCGACAGCCATCACCCCCATCGCATTCACCGCAAAGTGCCGCCCGGCGGCCATCACCTTGAACAGCACCGGCCGGCGCCAGGCGCGGCCCTGCGCCACGGTCACATCGTCCACCAGTTTGACATCCGTCAGCCGGTGATGGTTCCGCCGCGCCTGGCCAAAGGTGATCAGCCGGGCCCCGTGCTGACGGGCGGTGTTTTCCAAAATGGCACTGGTGGGCAGATCGCCATTGACCACAGCCACGCCGCCGGGTTCCAGCCCCTCAAAGATACTGGCCTTTTCATGGGCGATGCCGTCCAGGTTCTCGAATGCCTCCAGATGGGCGGCGGCAACGGTGGTGATCATCGCCACATGCGGGCGCGCCAGACGGGCCAGGGGGGCGATCTCTCCGGGGTTGCTCATGCCGATCTCGATCACCGCATAATCCGTGTCCGCCGGCATCCGCGCCAGCGTCAGCGGCACGCCCCAGTGATTGTTATAGCTGGCCTCGGCGGCGTGGGTCTTCCCCTGCCCCGCCAGCACCGTGCGCAGCATTTCCTTGGTCGAGGTTTTGCCAACCGAGCCGGTCACCGCCACCACCCGCGCCTTAGTGCGCAGACGGGCGGCGCGGGCCAGATCCTCCAGCCCGGTCAGCACGTCGCGCACGATCAGCAAGGGCGCATCTGCGGCCACGCCTTCAGGCACCCGGCTGGCCAGAGCCGCCCCGGCGCCTTTCTCCAGCGCTTGTGCAACGAAATCATGGCCATCGCGGGCGGCCTTCAGCGCGACGAACAGATCGCCCGGTTGCAGCGTCCGGGTGTCGATCGAGACCCCCCCGACAGCCCAATCCCCAACAGCGCGCCCGCCGGTTGCGGCGGCGGCCTCGGCAGCAGTCCACAGGCTCATGCCAATCCCCCGTCCAGCGCCATCACGGCCATGCTGGCCTGTTCCACATCGTCAAAAGGCAGCACATCTTCGCCCACGATCTGCCCCCGTTCATGGCCCTTACCGGCAATCAGCAGGGCATCGCCCGGCCCCAAAGCATCCACCCCGCGCAGGATGGCCTCGGCGCGGTCGCCCACCTCTTGGGCTCCGGGGCAGCCCATCAAGACCGCCTGACGGATCGCAGCGGGATCTTCAGAGCGGGGGTTATCGTCGGTCACGATCACCAGATCGGCATTCTCCGCCGCCGCCTGCCCCATCAGAGGCCGCTTTGTCGTATCCCGGTCCCCGCCCGCGCCGATGATGGCAATCAGCCGCCCCATCACATGCGGACGCATCGCGCGCAGCGCCGTGGCCACCGCATCGGGCGTATGGGCGTAATCCACGAAAACCGAGGCCCCGTTCGCCCGCGTCGCCGCCAGCTGCATCCGCCCGCGCACCGTTTTCAGCAAGGGCAGCGTTTCGAACACCTGCGCCGGTTCCTCGCCGCAGCCAATGGCCAGCCCGGCGGCCAGCAACACGTTTTCCGCCTGGAACCCGCCGATCAGGGACAGGTTCATCAGGTAGATCTCATCCTCATAGGAAAAGCGGATCAGCTGTCCGGTGGCCTCATAACGCTGACCCAGCAGGCGCAGACGGGCCTGCGCCCCCTGCCCGACCGAGATCACCGCCTGCCCGCGCGAGGCCGCGATCCGCGCCATATCGGCCCCGCGCGGATCGTCGATGTTGATCACGGCAACGCCGCCCTCGGACAGGACACGATCGAACAGGCCGGCCTTGGCGTTGAAATAGTCGTCAAATGTCGCGTGATAATCCAGGTGATCCTGGGTGAAATTGGTAAAGCCCGCCGCCTTCAGATGCACCCCGTCCAGCCGGCGCTGCGACAGCCCGTGGCTGGAGGCCTCCATCGCGGCGTGGGTGACCCCGGCAAAGGCGCAATCGGACAGAACCCGGTGCAGGGTGATCGGTTCGGGCGTGGTGTGCTGCAAAGGCGCCTGATAGGCCCCCTCTACCCCCGTCGTGCCCAGATTCACCGCGTCATAGCCCAGCTCAGACCAGATCATCCGCGTGAACGTCGCGACCGAGGTCTTGCCATTCGTGCCCGTCACCGCCGTCATCACCGGTGGCTGCGCGCCGAACCACAATGCCGCCGTATAGGCCAAGGTCTGACGCGGATCCTCGGCCAGGACAAGAGCCACATCTGCGCCCTCTAACGCGGCCGCTGCGATCTGCGCGCCCGCGGCGTCCGTCAGAATGGCCGCGGCCTTCTGGGCGATGGCGGTGGGGATGAAACTGGCCCCGTGGACCTTGGTTCCGGGCAGCGCCGCGAACAGGAAACCCTCGCGCAGCTCGCGGCTGTCCACGGCCAGCCCGGTGATCCTGGCCTCGCGCCCCCCCAAAGCTGTCAGGCCCAGTTCCGAAAGCGATTTGATCTGCCCTGACATCTTGCGCCTCTTCTGGCTTAGTTCGACGTCAGCGTTATATCAGCCGCCGCCCCATGTTCAATCGCGGGCCGCAACCCCAGCAAGGGCGCGATCCGCCGGATCATCTCGGCCGCGACGGGCACCGCCGTCCAGCCTGCGGTACGGCGCGGTTTGGCACCCGTGGTTTCCACCGGCTCGTCCAGCGTGACCACCAGCACGTATTTCGGATCGCTGGCCGGGAACATCGAGGCAAAGGTGGCGATCACCTTGTCATCATAATAGCCGCCGCCGTTTTCCTTGGGCTTATCCGCCGTGCCGGTCTTGCCGCCCACTTCGTACCCTGCGACCTCGCCAAAGCTGGCGGTGCCCTCGGTAACAACCTTGCGTAGCATCACGCGAGAGGCCGCCGCCGCCTGAGCCGACATCACACGCGCCCCCCGCTGCGGCTGGTTGCGCTTCAGGATCGTGGGCTTCACGCGGGTTCCGCCATTGGCAATCGCCGCATAGCCCGCCGCCAGATGCAACGGTGTGGCCGACAGGCCGTGGCCATAGGAAATGGTCATGGTTGACAGTTCGGACCAGCTGGGCGGCAACAGGGGTTTGCCGGTATTGGCCTCTACGATCTCCAAGGGGGTAGGCTCGAAAAACCCAAGATTTTCAAGGAACTTCTTCTGCCGTGCAATGCCAATCATCTGCGCAATCCGGGCCGTCCCGATATTCGAGGATTTTACGATCACCTTGGTCACGGTCAATTTCGAGCCGTAATTGTGGAAGTCGCGAATGCGATGTTTGCCCCAGCGCAGGGGGCCGCGCGTGTCGATCTCGGTGGTGGGATTGATCAGGCCCAGCTCCATCCCCTGAGCCGCCGCGAAAATCTTGAAGGTTGAGCCCAGCTCGTACACACCTTGCACGGCACGATTGAACAAAGCGCTATCCGCCGCGTGCCCTTTGGTGGGCGGACGCGGGCGATCGTTGGGGTCGAAATCGGGCAGCGACACCAGCGAGATCACCTCGCCCGTGTGCACATCCATCAGCACGGCGGCCGCGCCCTTGGCATTCATCAGCGCCATGCCGCCGGCCAGAACACGCTCGGCCGCGTCCTGAACCGCCAGGTCCAAAGACAGCTGCAACGGCGTGTCCGCACGGGCCGGATCGCGCAGCTCTTTTTCGAATTTACGTTCGACACCGGCGACACCGATTACCTCGGCGGCGTTCACATCCTCCAGGCCGAAACTGGCGCCGCCCAGAACATGCGCGGCCAGTTTGCCATTCGGATAAAGCCGCATCTCACGCGGGCCAAACAGCAGCCCCGGCTCGCCAATATCGTGCACGGCCTGCTTCTGTTCTGGGCTCAGCTTCTTGCGCAGCCAGATGAATTTGCGCTTGCCGGTGAAATCCTTGACCAGCCGGGCCTCGTCCATTTCGGGGAAAATCGAGGCCAGCTCGCGCGCGGCGCGTTCGGGCTCCAGCATGTGTTTGAGATCGGCATAGAGCGAGTGCGTTTCGATATTCGTCGCCAGAATGCGGCCCTGACGGTCCACAATATCGGCCCGCTGCGCCCGGATCTGCGCCCCGGCGGCCACGGCGCGCGGCTCGGACGGTTCGCTGGCGGCCAGGTGCCCCATGCGGAACCCGATCACGCCGTAAGCACAGACAAAAGTCAGCGCCAGCAGCATCAGCCGGCTTTCGGCGCGCAGGCGGGCGCGATCACGCATCGCCTCGTGGCGCAGGCGGATGTTCTCTCGTTCGATCGCGTCGGGGTTTTCACCCTTGGTGCGGGCCTCAAGAATGCGGGCCAGAGGACGGAGCGGCGTGCGGATCATTGCGTCCCCCGAACCGAGGAAATCTCGACCGCGTCGGGCAGAGAATCCAGCGTGGTATCTGCCGGATAGGCCACCTGATCCACGCGCCCGAACTGTTCGGGGGCAAAGGTCATCAGCTCTAGCTTTTCATAGTTCAGCACGGCCAGTTCGCGCAAACGCTCGGGCCGGTTCAGATAGGCCCATTCAGCGCGCAGCATCCCCAGACGCGCCCGCGCGGCGGCGATCTGACTGTGCAGCTTTTCCGCCCGATCCAGGGCGGCCTGCGTCTGATAATTTTCCCGATACGCCCAGAAGGCCAGACCAATCACCGCCATCGCGGTCAGGACATAAAGTACGCTGCGCATTACCTTTTTCCTTTCCTCAGCATCGGCATCCCCAGTTTTTTGCGGTCCGTCACCCCGGCCCGAGCATCGGTGCGAATGCCCACCCGCAGCTTGGCGCTGCGCGAACGCGGGTTCTCGGCCAATTCCTGATCGTCCGGGCCGATGGCCTTGCGCGTCACCTGTTCAAACTGCGCGGGTTCGGCCTGCACCTCGGGCGCATAGCGGTTTCCGCCCGCGCTGCCCGCCCGCCCCTGAAAGAAGCGTTTGACCATGCGGTCCTCGATCGAATGGAACGTCACAACGGCCAGTTTTCCGCCGGGTTTGAGCGCGCGTTCGGCGGCCTCCAGCCCTCCGATCAGCTCGTCATATTCGGCATTCACCGCGATGCGGAGCGCCTGAAAACTGCGAGTCGCGGGGTGCGACTGGCCGGGCTTTTTACGCGGCAGCAGGCGTTCGATCAGACCGGCCAGTTGCAGCGTTGTGGTAAAGGGCTGCGCATCGCGATCCTGCACGATGGCGCGGGCGATGCGGCGACTGGCGCGCTCCTCGCCAAAGGTGAACAGGATGTCGGCCAGCTCGGTTTCCGAGGCGGTGTTCACGATGTCAGCGGCCGTGGGGCCGGACTGGCTCATCCGCATGTCCAGCGGGCCGTCTTTCATGAAGGAAAACCCACGCTCGGCCAGGTCCAGCTGCATCGAGCTGACGCCCAGATCCAGCACCACCCCGTCCAGATCGCTGGCATATTCGTCCAGCTTGGAAAACACGCCCTGCACCAGTTCCAGCCGGTCGCCATATTCGCCGATCCAGGGCGCGGCCATTTCAAACGCCAATGGGTCACGATCCACGCCGATCACCTTGTCCGCACCAGCAGCCAGCAGCCCGCGCGTATAGCCGCCCGCGCCGAACGTGCCGTCCAACCATACCCCCGAGACAGGCGCGACCGCTTTCAGAAGCGGCCGCAGAAGAACAGGAATATGAGGATTGTCAGCGTCCGACATCACTCATCCTCCAACGCGTCCAGCAGGGCCAGCGGATCCGCGCCGGGGCCCATTTCCTCGATCCAGTCCTCGGCGAATTGCGCGTTTTCCTCGTCGAAGGTTTCGGGTTTCCAGATTTCGAAGGTTTCGCCCATGCCGGCGAAATAGGCGGTGCCGTCCAGCGCGATCTTATCGCGCAACATCTGCGGCAGAACGAACCGGCCATCGCTGTCCAGCTCGGTGGTGCGGGCCAGATTCAGGATCATCCGCTCCATGATCTTGCGGCGCTTCGAGCCGCGGGGAAGCGCGCGGATTTCCTCGGCCAGGGCCTTGAATCCGTCAAACGTGTAGACAATCAGTTGTTTTTGCGAGGCGTGACCATACACGATCACCATGCGGGGACGGCCAGAGGTTGCGGCCAGCGGGTCGCCTTCGGACAATTCATGACGAAAATCGGAAGGGATCGACACGCGTCCCTTTCCGTCCACCTTGAAGGTGTGTTCGCCTATGAACATGCCGGCCAATGCGGCGCTCCTTTACCTGTCCCTGCCCGTTGCTGGGCCTATTTACGGAAAACGGCGAATTGAGCTGCTGCCACTGCCCAATTCGCCGCCCTCGTCCCGCTATGCGGGGTGTGTCCAGCTGCGCGCGCCACCTGGGGGGATGTCTGCTCGCCCGCGCGCCGGATCTCTTGGTTCGATGAAAGCGGAGCCTGTATGAAACCTGCTTTTTATTATTTGGTTCGGGGTCTTGCGCCCCTGCGCCCGTTCTCATTCGATGAACTAGGGATGCCATGGGAATTCATGGAAATCAACAGGAAATCCTGGGCACACCATATAATGCCAGGCAAAGTGGCTGCGTTCTAGGCACTGCATTTCAGAGTTATCCACAGGCTTAGGCGCATAAATTGACGATTGAAAGACAGCCCTCGCTACATCTTGTGTCAGAAAAGGTGCCGTAAAAAAATCCCGCGCTCTCCCATTATTTTCCAAGAGGACGCCGCATCAGAGGCACTGAGCCAAAAGGAGTTTCCCAAAAATCCGGGGGATTCATCTGAAATCACGCGAAAATCGCGCCCAAGTGATTCGGTTTGAGCCCCATCAGCCCAGCCCGATCCAACCACGGGACCGCCCGGTCCCGTGAATTCCCAAAGTTCCCGTGATTTCCCAGAAAGGCTTTAGGCCATGCCGCCCTGGATCAGGCGCTCGGCGATGCGGGCATAGGCCTGCGCCATCAGCCCGTCCCCGGCCGCAACGGGTGTCCCCGCGTCTCCGGCCAGCCGGGTTTCCAGATCAATCGGCAATTCGGCCAACAAGGGCACCCCCAATGCGCGCGCCTCCTCAGCGACACCGCCATGGCCAAAGATATGCTCTTCATGTCCGCATTTGGGACAGTGATAGACCGACATGTTTTCGATCAGCCCCAGAACCGGCGTTTTCAGCGTGTTAAACATGTCGATTGCCTTGCGCGCATCAATCAGCGCCACATCCTGCGGGGTCGAGACCACCACCGCCCCCGTCAGCAGGGTTTTCTGACACAAGGTCAGCTGGATATCGCCCGTGCCCGGCGGCAAGTCGATGATCAGCACGTCCAGCTGCCCCCACTGAACCTGCCCCAGCATCTGCTGCAACGCCCCCATCAACATGGGGCCACGCCAGATCACGGCTTTCTCCGGATCCATCATCATGCCAATGGACATCAAAGTAACGCCATGGGCGTGCAGGGGCTCGATTGTTTTGCCATCGGGGCTGGCAGGGCGCTTGGTGGTGCCCATCATACGCTGCTGCGAAGGCCCGTATATATCGGCATCCAGCAGCCCTACTTTGCGCCCCGCCTTCGCCAGCGCCACCGCCAGGTTTGAGGACACGGTAGATTTGCCCACGCCGCCCTTACCCGAACCGACTACCAGAATTTTATCCACACCCGCCGGCTTGGTGGGTCCGGCCTGAGGCTTGGGATGCCCCCCGATTTTCAGGCTGGGCGCGGGCTTTTGCTGTGCCGGGCCATGCGCCGTCAGCGCCACACGCACCGAAGAAACCCCCGGCAGGGCCTTTACCGCCGCCTCGATCGCCGCCTGGGCCGGCTCTATCTGACGGGCCGCATCCGGGCTGGGCGCCTCAATCACAAAGCTGACCTGCCCCTGATCCACCACCAAGGCACGCAGCACATCACGCGACAACAGCGTCCCGCCTCCGGGCAATTCGATTCGGGACAAAGCTTGCTCGACCTGCTGGCGGGTGACGGACATAGAGGGCTCCTTGGGGGGATCTTGCGGAAATTTCGCGCTAATAGGTGCCGTTTTTTGAGACCAAAGCAAGGGCGATCCCCCTAAGACCCACGAAAACTGCCTGAAATTGCATCCAGAATGCATGTTTACGATAGGTCAACAATACTTATGCACTTCACGCATAGCTGCAATGCAGCATAGACCATTGTGCAATTGCAGCAATTCCCCCATCTTAGTCTCAACACAGCAAGACGCGAACAGACGAAAGTTATCAAAATGGCATACGCATCGGACATCCGCACCGAAAATGGTGGCATCGCTGATCGTTTCGCCGCCCTGACAAAGAAGATGGGCGCGCGTTTCGCCCGGTACAAAACCTACCGCCGGACCCTGAACGAACTGGCCGCGCTAAGCGACGCTGAACTGCGTGACCTTGGCCTGTGCCGCGCTCAGATCCGCTCGGTGGCATACGAGCACGTCCTGGACGCGCATTAAGAATACTCTTCGGAAATCCCTCTCCTCCTCCCTGGGATTTCTGGAAAAGCGGTGACATCTCTCCTCCTCCCTGATGTCGCCGCACCTAATTCGGGTCCAAAGGCCCAGACAGATGCGAATACCTCTCTCCTCCTCCCTGAGGTGTTCGTAGCAAAGAGCGGCGATCCTCTCTCCTCCTCCCTGAGGATCGCCGCACTTAAACAGAATACGAAGGGCCCTCTCCTCCTCCCTGGGTGCCTTCGTTGTCAAGCGCGGTGGCCTTCTCTCCTCCTCCCTGAAGGTCACCGCAGTTTGACACCGAATACGGCGATCCTCTCCTCCTCCCTGGATCGACCGTTACAAAGACGGCGGTGCCCTCTCCTCCTCCCTGGGCACCGCCGTTTTCCTTTTCCGCCCGCACAATTACAGCTGCGCCGCGCAGACAGCACAAATGCGCGCGCTGAAATAGCGCCCGCCCTTCCGCTTCTTTCTGAAAAAATACTCAAGGCGCCACGCCGATCGGGCTCAGAACGGTATATCGTCCGCCCCGGACAGATAGCGCGCCACCACCTTTTTGGGGCCCGCTTTTTCAAAGGCAATCTCCAGCTTGTCGCCTTCGATGCCGATCACCGCGCCATAGCCGAATTTCTGATGGAACACCCGATCTCCCAGCGCAAAGCTGCTGGTGGCCGTCGCCTCGATCACCGCAGAGCGCGGCTGACTGACAGGGCGCGCGTTCGCCCGCGCCTGCATTCTCTGCCAGCCGGGCGAATTATAGGCATCGGCCCGCGCGGCCCGCTCTTCCACCCCGGAACGAACACCCGAGGGCTGCGCCGCACCGTACCCGCCCCCATAGAGCCCCGGCGGGGTCAGCACATCCACGTGATCTTCGGGCAATTCGTCAATAAACCGCGAGGGCATCTGCGATTGCCACTGCCCGAACACCCGCCGGTTCCCCGTGAAGGAAATCGTGCAGATTTCCTCGGCGCGGGTGATGCCCACATAGGCCAGGCGGCGCTCTTCCTCCAGGCCCTTGAGACCGGATTCATCCATGCTGCGTTGGGACGGAAACAGCCCATCCTCCCATCCGGGCAGGAACACTGCGGGGAATTCCAGCCCCTTGGCCGCGTGCAGGGTCATGATGCTGACCTTTTCGCCATCATCGCCCTGTTCATTGTCCATGATCAGGCTGACGTGTTCCAGGAAGCCTTGCAGATTCTCGAACTGCTCTAAGGCCTTGACCAGTTCCTTGAGGTTTTCCAGACGGCCCGGCGCCTCGGGTGTTTTGTCATTCTGCCACATGGCGGTATAGCCGGATTCGTCCAGAATGATCTGCGCCAGTTCCACATGCGAGACCTCAGGTTCGCCGTATTGCGCGCCCTCGTCCAGCACGTCATCGTCCGCGTCCTGATAAGCCACAACAGGGCCGCGCGTCATCGCGTTCCAGCGGGCCAGCTCATCGACCAGCCGGCGCAGATTCGCGCCGCCTTTGCCCTTGATTACCCCCTCAGCCAGCGCCAGCCGCGCGCCTTCCAGCAGGGGCACGCCATTGGCGCGCGCGAGGGCCTGAATGGTCTGCTGCGCCTTGTCGCCCAGCCCGCGTTTGGGGGTGTTCACGATCCGCTCGAACGCCAGATCGTCACTGGGCGAGGTCACGACCCGGAAATAGGCCATGGCATCGCGAATCTCCATCCGCTCATAGAAACGCGGCCCGCCGATCACCCGGTAAGGCAGCCCGATGGTCAGGAAACGGTCCTCGAACGCGCGCATCTGATGCGAGGCGCGCACCAGAATGGCCATCTGATCCAGACCATAGGGCCGCAATCCGCGGGTGCCGCGTTGCAGGGCCTCAATTTCTTCGCCCACCCAGATCGCCTCGGCCTCGCCATCCCACAAGCCGATCAGGCGGACCTTTTCGCCCTCTTCCGCTTCTGTCCAGAGCGTTTTGCCCAGCCGCCCCTCGTTGCCCTTGATCACGTTGGACGCGGCGGCCAGAATATGCGGGGTCGAGCGATAATTCTGCTCCAGCCGGATCACCTCGGCGCCGGGAAAATCCTTTTCAAACCGCAGGATATTGCCCACCTCGGCGCCGCGCCAGCCATAGATGGACTGATCGTCATCGCCCACGCAGCAGATGTTTTTATGCCCGCCCGCCAGCAGCCGCAGCCACAGGTACTGGGCCACGTTCGTATCCTGGTATTCGTCCACCAAGATGTAGCGGAACCAGCGGCGGTAACGCTCTAGAATGTCGTCATGTTTTTGGAAAATCGTGACCATATGCAGCAGCAGATCGCCGAAATCCACCGCGTTCAGCTCGCGCAGGCGGGTCTGATATTGATCGTACAGCTCGGTGCCGCGATTGTTGAAATGCCCCGCATCCGAGGCCGGCACCTGCGCCGGGGTCCAGGCCCGGTTTTTCCAATTGTCGATGATCGAGGCCAATTGCCGCGCGGGCCAGCGTTTTTCATCAATATGATTGGCTGCAATCAACTGTTTAAGCAGCCGCACCTGATCATCCGTGTCCAGAATGGTGAAATTCGATTTCAGCCCCACCAATTCGGCATGGCGGCGCAGCAGTTTCACGCAGATGGAATGGAAAGTGCCCATCCAGGGCATTCCCTCGACCGCGTGGCCCAGCATCCGGCCCACCCGATCCTTCATTTCGCGCGCGGCCTTGTTGGTAAAGGTGACGGACAGGATTTCATTGGGCTGCGCCCGCCCCGTATTCAGCAGATGCACGATCCGCGTGGTCAGCGCCTTGGTCTTGCCGGTGCCAGCGCCCGCCAGCATCAGAACGGGGCCGTCCAGCGCCTCAACGGCGGCGCGCTGTGCGGCGTTCAGCTCGTCCAGATAGGGCATCGGCCGCTGCGCCAGCGCCTGCGCGGAAAGAGAAAGCTTAGGAGTGGGGATGTCAGACTGGCTCATGCGCGGCAATCTAGCGGCAAGCGCGAAAGAGGGAAAGGGGTGTTCACCTTGTGTTCACGACTTTTCGGAAATCGCGGCCAGCACTGGACAAGTTCGCAATTCCGGCGGCTAATGCGCCCATGGATTTGCATCGAAAATTCCCCGCGATCAGTGATCTGAAGGCCCGCGCCCGGCGGCGCATTCCCTGGTTCGTTTTCGAATATCTGGACAGCGCCACCGGGGCCGAGGTCACGCAGACGCGCAACCGGACCAAGCTGGATGAGGTAACGCTGATGCCCTCGATCCTGCACGGGGAAATCACGCCGGATCTGTCGGTGGATCTGTTCGAGCGGCGCTATCCGCTGCCCTTTGGCGTCAGCCCGGTAGGCATGTCGGGGCTGTTCTGGCCCAATGCCGAGCGCCTTCTGGCGGCCCAGGCAACGCGCAGCGCCATCCCCTATGGGCTGTCCACCGTGGCCAGCCGCACGCCCGAGAATCTGGCCGATTGTCTGGATGGCAATGGCTGGTTTCAGATCTACCCGCCGCGCGATCCGGAGATTCGGGCGGATATGCTGAAACGCGCCCGCGATGCCGGGTTTCATGCGTTGGTGCTGACGGTGGATGTGCCGGTGGCCAGCCGGCGCGAGCGTCAGACCAGATCCGGCCTGACCAGCCCGCCTAAGCTGACGCCCCGGCTACTGGCTCAGGTGGCGCGCTGCCCGGCCTGGGCGATGGGGACGGCGCGGCTGGGGATGCCTCGGATGCGGCTGATTGACAGCTATGCGGATGCGGTGACGGGGCTCAGCTCAACCGAGCACGTGGGCTATCTGCTGCGCACCTCGCCCGATTGGGACTATCTGCGCGCGCTGCGTGACGGCTGGGACGGACCGCTGATCGTCAAGGGCGTGCTGGATGCGCGCGATGTGCCCGCGCTGGAGGCCGCCGGCGTCGATGCGATCTGGGTCAGCAACCACGCAGGCCGGCAATTCGACGCCGCACCCGCCAGCATCGAGGCCCTGCCGGCGATCCGTGCCGCGACCACCCTGCCGGTGATTTTCGACAGCGGGATCGAGGGCGGGCTGGACATGCTGCGCGCCATCGCGCTGGGGGCGGATTTCGTGATGATGGGGCGGGCCTGGCATTTCGCCCTGGGCGCCCTAGGCGCGCGTGGCCCCGCGCATCTGGTGGACATGCTGCGCAAGGATTTGCTGGCCAATATGGGGCAGCTGGGCGCACGCCGCCTGTCCGATCTGCCCGGACGCCTGATGCCCTAGTTTGCGCGCCCTAGTTTGCGGCCGTCAGATCCTTGGGCATTGCCTCAAAGGCCTGTTGCGCAGAAACAACTGGCAGACCCGCTGGAATCCAGCCGGTGCCACGCGGGCCGCCCACCATGCCTTCGGTAACGTCCAGAACGCCCTCGATCCCGTTTTCCTTCAGAACTTCGATCAATCTGCCCGTGCGGTTGCCGGTGCGGCAGATGATGGCGATCTGGCGGTTGGGGTTCCGTTCCAGCGCGGCCATCAGCCAGCCACCGAAATTGCGATGCGTCATATCCAGCATCCACGCGCCCTGCGCCACGCCGGTCTGTTGCCATTCGGGCGGGGTGCGCACGTCGATCAGGATCAGCTCACCCGCCTGCATCCGGGTGTTGGCCTCTTGGGCGCTGATGGTGCCGGCGCTGGCCAGGGCGGCGGCCGGCAGGGCCAAGGCGGCCCCGGTTGCGGCGATCAGGGTACGGCGGTCGATCATCTGTCACATTTCATATTTGCTATATCCTTTGTGTGCCACGGATCGCCCGGCGGGGCAATCTTGGGGAGATCACAAAAACCGGCGCAACAAACCGTCGCAAAATGTTACAAGAATCTTACAAACTCCGTGCGAGTGGGTATTGCGCCGCCCGGCGACAGGCCGTTAGCAATGCGCCCGAGGGATGGGACTGAACGAAAGAGGGAGCTGCGACATGCCATCATTTAACAAGATTCTGATCGCGAACCGGGGTGAGATTGCGATCCGCGTGATGCGCGCCGCCAACGAACTGGGCAAGAAAACCGTCGCGGTTTATGCCGAGGAAGACAAGCTGGGCCTGCACCGTTTCAAAGCGGATGAGGCCTACCGGATTGGCGAGGGGCTGGGGCCTGTGGCCGCCTATCTGAGCATCCCCGAGATCATTCGCGTGGCCCGCGAATCCGGCGCGGATGCGATCCATCCGGGCTATGGCCTGCTGTCGGAAAACCCTGAATTCGTAGATGCTTGTGCGGCGAACGGCATCACTTTCATCGGGCCGAAGGCAGAAACCATGCGCGCCCTGGGCGACAAGGCCAGCGCGCGCAAAGTGGCGATTGCGGCCGATGTGCCGGTGATCCCCGCGACCGAGGTTCTGGGCGATGACATGGACGCGATCCGGGCCGAGGCCGCGGAAATTGGCTATCCCCTAATGCTCAAGGCCAGCTGGGGCGGCGGCGGGCGCGGGATGCGCCCCATTCATGGCCCCGACGAGCTGGAAGAAAAAGTGCTGGAAGGCCGCCGCGAGGCCGAGGCCGCCTTTGGCAATGGCGAGGGCTATCTGGAAAAGATGATCACCCGCGCCCGCCACGTCGAGGTGCAGATTCTGGGCGACCAGCACGGGGAAATCTATCACCTGTGGGAACGCGATTGCTCGGTCCAGCGGCGCAATCAGAAGGTCGTGGAGCGCGCGCCCGCGCCCTATCTGACCCAACAGCAGCGCGAGGAAATCTGCGAATTGGGCCGCCGCATCTGCGCCCATGTGAATTACGAATGCGCGGGCACGGTCGAATTCCTGATGGATATGGACAGCGGCAAATTCTACTTCATCGAGGTGAACCCGCGCGTGCAGGTGGAACACACCGTCACCGAGGAAGTGACCGGCATCGACATCGTTCAGGCTCAGATCAAGATCGCCGAGGGCAAAACCCTGGCCGAGGCCACCGGCAAGACCGACCAGTCGGAAATCCGCCTGAACGGCCACGCGCTGCAAACCCGGATCACCACCGAAGACCCGCAAAACAACTTCATCCCCGACTATGGCCGCCTGACGGCCTATCGCTCGGCCACCGGGATGGGCATTCGTCTGGACGGCGGCACCGCCTATGCGGGGGGCGTGATCACGCGGTATTACGACAGCCTGCTGGTCAAGGTGACGGCCCACGCCCAAACGCCCGAGGCGGCGATTGCCCGGATGGACCGGGCCCTGCGCGAATTCCGCATCCGGGGCGTTTCCACCAACATCGCTTTTGTGGAAAACCTGCTGAAACATCCGATCTTTCTGTCGAATGAATACACCACCAAATTCATTGATGAAACGCCCGGCCTGTTTGACTTTGCCAAGCGCAAGGACCGCGGCACCAAGGTGCTGACCTATATCGCGGACATCACCGTGAACGGCCACCCCGAAACCCAAGGCCGCGCCAAGCCCGAAGCCGCCAAACTGCCCAAACCGCCCGCCAAAATCGGCGCACCGACGGCTGGCACCCGCACCCTGCTTGAGGAAAAGGGCGCCAAGGCCGTGGCCGACTGGATGCTGGATCAGAAACAGCTGCTGCTGACCGACACCACCATGCGCGACGGGCACCAAAGCCTGCTGGCCACGCGGATGCGCTCGATCGACATGATCAAGGTCGCGCCCGCCTATGCCGCCAACCTGGCCGGTCTGTTCAGCGTGGAATGCTGGGGGGGGGCGACGTTCGATGTGGCGTATCGCTTCTTGCAGGAATGCCCCTGGCAGCGCCTGCGCGACCTGCGCGCGGCCATGCCCAATGTGCTGACGCAGATGCTGCTGCGGGCCTCGAACGGCGTCGGCTATACCAACTATCCCGACAATGTGGTGCGCGAATTCGTCCGCCAGGCGGCGGACACGGGCGTCGATGTGTTCCGCGTCTTTGACAGCCTGAACTGGGTGGAAAACATGCGCGTCGCCATGGATGCGGTGGTGGAAAGCGGCAAGATCTGCGAGGGCACGATCTGCTACACCGGCGACATTCTGAACCCGGACCGCGCCAAATATGACCTGAAATACTATGTCGGCATGGCCAAGGAACTGGAGGCCGCCGGCGCTCATGTTCTGGGGCTCAAGGACATGGCCGGCCTGCTGAAACCCGCCGCCGCCCGCGTGCTGGTCAAGGCGCTGAAGGACGAGCTGTCGATCCCCGTCCATTTCCACACCCATGACACCAGCGGCATCGCCGGTGCCACCATCCTGGCCGCTGCGGATGCGGGCGTGGACGCGGCCGATGCGGCGATGGATGCCTTTAGTGGCGGCACGTCCCAGGCCTGTCTGGGCTCGATCGTCGAGGCCCTGGCCCACACGGATCGCGACACCGGGCTGGATATCGCCCGCGTGCGTGAAATCAGCGACTATTGGGAACAGGTGCGCGCGCAATACGTGGCGTTCGAATCCGGCCTGGCCGCCCCCGCCTCCGAGGTGTACCTGCACGAAATGCCCGGCGGGCAGTTCACCAACCTCAAGGCGCAGGCCCGCTCTCTGGGGCTGGAGGATCGCTGGCCCGAGGTCGCCCGCACCTATGCCGACGTGAACCAGATGTTCGGCGATATCGTGAAGGTCACGCCCTCATCCAAGGTGGTGGGTGACATGGCCCTGATGATGGTCAGCCAGAACCTGACCCGCGAGGATGTGGAAAACCCGCAGAAAGACGTGGCCTTCCCCGATTCTGTGGTGGATATGATGCGCGGCAATCTGGGGCAGCCTCCGGGCGGGTTCCCCCCGGCGATCGTGGCCAAGGTGCTGAAGGGCGACGCGCCTAACACCTCTCGCCCCGGTGCGCACCTGCCCCCTGTCGATCTGGAAGAGGAACGCGCAAAACTCAGCGCCGAGCTGGACGGGATGGCCATCGACGGCGAGGATCTGAACGGCTATCTGATGTATCCCAAGGTGTTCCTGGATTACATGGGCCGGCACAAGACCTATGGCCCGGTGCGGACGCTGCCCACACGGACGTTCTTCTATGGGATGGAACCCAGCGAAGAGATCGAGGCCGAGATCGACCCCGGCAAGACCCTGGAAATCCGTCTGCAAGCCATCGGCGAAACCGACGAAAACGGCGAAGTGAAGGTGTTCTTTGAACTCAACGGTCAGCCCCGCGTGATCCGCGTGCCCAACCGCCTGATCAAAGCCACCACCGCCACCCGCCCCAAGGCCGACCCGGACAATCCCGCCCATGTCGGCGCGCCGATGCCCGGCGTTGTGGCCTCGGTCGCGGTCGCACAGGGCCAACAGGTCGCCGAGGGCGACATGCTGCTGACCATCGAAGCGATGAAAATGGAAACCGGCATCCACGCCGAAACCAGCGGCACGATCAAAGCATTGCACGTCACCCCAGGCGCACAGATCGACGCCAAAGACCTGCTGGTCGAAATCGAATAAATCGACCACATGCACCATCAGAGGGGCGCCCAACCGGCGCCCCTTTTCCGTTGCGGCAGGGCGGCGATTTGGCTCTGGTATCCGTGCGGGCTCTGGGGTCACTCTGAGGCCAACTGCCACCGCACACAAAACAGGAGCCCCCATGCCCCTTACCATCACACCGATTTATGCCGGCCTTCTGGGCGTGCTTTATGTTCTGCTCAGCCTGTGGGTGGTAAAGGTCCGCGTCCGTCAGCGCATCGGCAGCGGAGACAAAGGCGACCCGGTGATGCAGAACGCCATGCGCACCCATGCCAACTTCGCCGAATATGCCCCCTTTGCCCTGATCCTGATCGCAAGCGGAGAGTTGCAGGGAATGCCGCCCCTGGCCACCCATCTGCTGGGCGCGGGGCTGCTGCTGGCGCGCATCATGCATATGCTCGGCATGGGCCGGATGCCCCACACCCCCGCCCTGCGCGGAGGCGGCGCGGCGCTGACCTTTGTTATCTTGCTGCTGGCAGCGCTGGCCAATCTGGGCCACGCGCTGTTCTGACCCGGTTCTGATGGGGAGGGATGAAAAAATCCCAGGCCGGCGCATTTTGTGCTTGAACCCCCGAAGAATTATGAATATTCCCCACCTCACCCAAGGAAGCGGGCGTAGCTCAGGGGTAGAGCATAACCTTGCCAAGGTTAGGGTCGGGCGTTCGAATCGCCTCGCCCGCTCCAAATTTCCCTCTTATGAGGGGGTCGAAAAACGCGGCTCTGGCCGCGTTTTTTCGTTTTCCGGACAGGATTTACCGCGCGCATACATCCCCGAAATTTCCCGCGAAAAATCGTGTTTTTCCTCTTGCGGCGCACCGGCGGATTGCCTAAATACGCCCTCACGAAATGGTGCGGGCGTAGCTCAGGGGTAGAGCATAACCTTGCCAAGGTTAGGGTCGGGCGTTCGAATCGCCTCGCCCGCTCCAATTCGAAATCTCCCGAAAATCCGATAAGATCAGCATGGCATAATGTGCCAGCGGCTATCCTGTTTCATATTGAACGCGCAAAGAAAAAGGCGCCCGAAGGCGCCTGTTTCGTGGGGTGATGATCCGGCAGTCAGGCCGCGCGGGACATCAGAACCTCGCCCACCTGCTTGGCGGCATCGCCCTCATCGGCACCGGAAACGGCGGCCACTTCGCGGGTCAGACGCTCTAGCGCGGATTCGTAAAGCTGGCGCTCCGAGTAGCTCTGCTCGCGCTGATCGTCGGTGCGGTGCAGGTCGCGCACCACCTCGGCAATCGCGATCAGATCGCCCGAGTTGATCTTCTGTTCATATTCCTGCGCCCGACGCGACCACATGGCCCGCTTGACCTTGGCCTTGCCCTTCAGGGTCTTCATCGCCTGGCTGACCACATCGGGCGACGACAGCGACCGCATCCCGATTTCCTCAGCCCGGTGCGTCGGCACCGACAGGCGCATCTTGTCCTTCTCAAAGGAGACGACGAACACCTCTAGTTTGAAGCCCGCCACATCCTGTTCTTCGATGGACACAATCTGACCAACGCCATGGGCCGGATAGACCACGTAATCGTTCGGGCTGAACGCCGGTTTCTTCGCTTTGCTCATGCAATCCTTCCTCGCACGCACACCAACACCAGGCGACAAAAAGACGGACGAGAGTACGGCAATACGCTCGTCAGTCCGGTCAATTTCGCAGAAAAACCCACCCACGGGCAGCAGCGCGAATGGTCTGGTGTCAGTTCATATTTGTCATGTGTCTGACATGATAGCATAAAATCGCAGTCTACGAAAGCACCCTGCCCCTTTGCATAGGAAAAGCCCTTTGTTTCAAAGGGCTTTTGATCAAAAGGTCAGGCTTTCGCGTGTCCCCGACGGGGCAAAACCGCGAATCACTCTTAGCTGCCCTCGCCTGGCGCTTCCGAGAAATACTTGTTCAACTTGTCCGGCTCGCCATCACGTTCCTCGTAGCCGGGCAGCGGATCTTTCTTCTCGACGATCACGGGCCAGGCCTCGGAGTATTTGCGGTTGAACTCGACCCATTTTTCCATGTCCGGCTCGGTGTCCGGGCGGATGGCATCAGCGGGGCATTCAGGCTCACACACGCCGCAGTCGATACATTCATCGGGGTGGATCACCAGCATATTCTCGCCTTCGTAGAAGCAATCCACGGGGCACACCTCGACGCAGTCGGTGTATTTACAGGCGATGCAGTTGTCGATGACGACGTAAGTCATGTCTCATTTCCATCTTTTGGCTATGGGCTTAGCTAAAACATGCGCCCGGATCATTCAAGTTCCACAAAGGGCTTAGCCGCGATCAAGGTCAATCATTCGCCTGTCGCGCTTGGTCGGGCGCCCTTTGCCTTCATATCGCGGAGCGGGCGGGACGTCGTCCTTGACCTCGGTCAAATCCTCGTACAGCGTTTGTGCCTCGGGGGCGGGGCCGCGGCGCGTACCCAATTGCACGACACGCACCACCCGGATCCGATTGCCCTGCGGCAGGGTCAGCACGTCCCCTGCCCCGACCGCAAAGGACGCCTTGGCAATTTTCGAGCCATTGACCCGCACATGCCCGCCCGACACGGTTTTGCTGGCCAGCCCGCGCGTTTTGTAAAACCGCGCGAACCAGAGCCATTTATCGACCCGCAGTTTCGCAATCGGGTCCGTCATTCAGGATCAGCTCTTGCCTTTCAGCCCCATCAGCGCGGCGGCGAAGGGGTTATCGGGATCAATGGCTTTTTCCTTTTTGGGGGGACGAGACTGATAGGTCTTGGCCCCCTGCCCGCGCGGTTTGCCACCCTTTTTGCCACGCGGCTTATCGCCGGGCTTGGCCCCGCCACGCGCAGGGCGATCCCCGCGCGGTTTGCCGCCCTGACGGCGGTTGCCGCCCCAGGTGAAGGTGTAGAACACTTCGATTTCGGGCGCTGCGGGTTCCTCAGTTGCGGGGGTATCGGCGGCGGGGGCAGCAGGCGTTTCGGCGGCAGGTTCAACCGGGGTTTCAGCCGCAGCCTCTACCGCAGCCTCTGCCACAGCTTCCACCGGCGTCTCTGTCCCAGCTTCTGCCGTTTCGTCCGCAGGCGCAGCCATTTCCGGCGTGGCCTTGATCTTCTCGCGCTCGCCCTTGTCGGCCTTATAGCCCAGGCCCTGCATCAGATCCGCGAATTGTTCCAGCGTCATGCCGGTGATCGACAGCATGTCGGCCTTGGCCTCGAACCCGCCGCGGCTGTCTTCGGCGCGCAACATATCGGCCAGGCGTTCCAGCATGTCGATGCGGATCGCCCGTTCGCCAGCGGCGCGATAGCCGGACATGGCAAAGAAGCCCTCGGGCATTCCGGCCAGCGCGGGCACGGTGACCAGACCGGGCGGCGGCGCCTCGGGGAAATCGTCCAGACCGCGGGCCAGCGACCACAGCACCAGACGCAGACGCGTGGGCGCGGGTTTCAACAGCAGCGGCATGAAAATGGTGAACTGGCCGAAACGCACGCCATGTTTGCGCAGCGCGCCACGGGCGTCCTGATCCAGCGCCTTGACCTCGTCCGCGACCTGACCGCGCGGCACAATCCCTAGGTTTTCCACCATCTGGAAGGCAAAGCCGCGCGCCAGCCCGGTCAGAGCCTCATCGCCGGCCAGATTCTGCAACGGCTCGAACAGGGCTGCGATTTTGCGGTCGATGAAATGCTGCAAGCGGCGCTGCACTTTTTGCGCGACATCCGCGCCGGCCTCGTCATCGACAAAGGCCACGACCTCGGGTTTCAGCGCATCGGCACCGGCGGTCAGCTTGCCGACGGCCTCGGTGCCCCACATCAGACCGCCCTGTTCGGTAAAGTCGATCTCGGTATCGGGGGCGTTATAGAAACGGTCCGCGCGCAGATGGAAATGTGGGGCCAGCGCCTGAAGGCTGGCCTGGCGCAAGGTCTTTGCCTCTTGCCCTGTTGCGTCCTTGTCCTGACGGAAACGGAACCCTTCCAGACGACCGACGAATTCGCCTTCGACGGTCACTTCACCTTGATCATTTACTTCGGCCAAAAGGGCCTCCTTCTGTTTGAGCCGCCGCAACAACACTGATGTGCGCCGGTCCACAAATCTCTGAGTCAGACGCTGATGCAGCGCATCCGATACTCGGTCTTCTACAGCGCGAGTCTCCTCGCGCCAATGGGTTTCATCGTCCACCCAGCCTGTTCGCTGCGCGACATATGTCCATGTGCGGATAAAAGCCAGACGTTTCGACAATGTGTCAATATCGCCATCTGTCCGGTCGATCCGCTGTATTTGCCGGGCCAGCCAGTCATCCGGCACCCGCCCGCTTTCATGCAGATAGCTGTAGATCTGCTGCAACAGGCTGGCGTGTTCATTATGGCTGATGCCGCGAAAATCGGGAATGCGGCAAACGTCCCACAGCAGGCGCACCGCCTGCGGATCCGAGGCCCGTGCCCGAATTTCCGCCACCGATTGCAGGGATTTGAGCGCCATAAGGTCATCTGCCTCGCGCGCGCGCAGCAGCAGATCGTGGCGCGGCGGTTCCTCCAGGCTGCGGATCAGCGCGGGGATCGAGCCGAATTTCAGCGCCGCATTGCGCCACTGCACCTTGCGGATGGGGGCGAAACGGTGCTCTTCGATGGCCTCGACGGTTTCGTCCGGCAGGCCCGGAGCCTCGCCCGTGACGCCAAAGGTGCCATCGGACATGCCCCGCCCGGCCCGGCCCGCGATCTGGGCCAGCTCATCGGGTTGCAGATACCGCATCCGCCGCCCGTCGAACTTGATCACCGAGGAAAAGGCCACGTGATCCACGTCCAGGTTCAGCCCCATCCCAATCGCATCCGTGGCCACCAGGAAATCCACATCGCCGTTCTGATAGAGCTCGACCTGCGCATTGCGCGTGCGCGGGGACAGCGCGCCCATCACCACGGCCGCCCCGCCGCGCTGACGGCGGATCAGCTCGGCGATGGCATAGACATCCTCGACCGAGAAACCGACGATGGCGCTGCGCGGTTTCATCCGGCTGATTTTCTTGGGGCCCGAATAGGTCAGGCGCGACATCCGTTCGCGCCGCATGAATTCCACCCCCGGCACCAACTGCGCAATGGTCGAGCGCATGGTATCGGCGCCCAGAAACACGGTTTCATGCAGCCCGCGCGCCCGCAGCAGCCGGTCTGTGAACACATGGCCGCGCTCAGGATCGGCGCATAGCTGAATCTCATCAATGGCGACGAAATCGGCGCCCATGCCTTCGGGCATCGCCTCGACCGTGCAGACCCAGTATTGCGTGCGCGGGGGCACGATGCGTTCCTCGCCCGTTACCAGCGCCACAACCGAGGGGCCGCGCGCCGCGACGATCCGGTCATAGACCTCGCGCGCAAGCAGCCGCAACGGCAGGCCGATAATGCCCGTCCGGTGCCCCAGCATCCGTTCGATCGCGTAATGTGTCTTGCCAGTATTCGTCGGTCCCAGGACCGCGGTGATCCGTGCGTTCTGGGCCATGGGCCGTCCTTGTCAGATATGTGTCAGGGTCAGATACGTGTCAGAGCTCTGGCCCGCGGGCCAGATCCCGCACACGTGCGATCGCGTCATTGGCCTCGTCGTAGTGCGGGTAGATCGCCAGCGCAAGCTCATAGGCCTCCAGCGCCATTTTCGGCCGATCCAGTTGTTCCAGAATCACGCCCAGCCCATAAAGCGCCTGAAAATGGTTGGGATTCAGCGTCAGCGCGCGTTCCAGATCATGGAGCGCCATGCCGAATTTCTGCGTCTGATAGAAGGCACTGGCCCGCAGGTGCCAGCCTTCGGCGAAATCCGGCGCGTGATCCGTCAGCGCGGTGAAATGATCCAGCGCCACGGTCATTTCCCCTCGTTTCAGCGCATCCTGCCCGCGTTTGACCAGCAGATCCATCGCGGCCGATCCCGACTGCGTCCAGCGCAGGGCGATTTCCTCGGCCAGGCGTTTTGCCTCGTCCGGGGGGGCGTGCTGCAACGCGCCCAGCATGTCCGGCGGAAAAGCGCCCTTAGCCGATTCCTGAGCCTGTAAAGGTAAGGAAAACGTGACTGTCAGGACGATTGCCGCAACGATAGGTTTGAGATTGTGTTTCTTCGCGCTCATAACAATATTGAGTGTAACGCGCGCTACAGGAAAAAACAGCCCAAGGCGCATCAAATATAAGGGAAGAGACCATGAGCGACAAAATGGAAGCCGCCGTTGCCGCGCTGAACGAAAAACTGACCGACGTCGATTTCGACGGCTCGGCCAAATTCGTGATCGAAGGCGAAGGCGCTATCGTCGTGGACGCAGACGGCGCCCGCCTGTCCGATGACGAGGCCGACGTCACCCTGACCGCCGACGCCGACACATTCGAAGCAATGATGACCGGCGACATGAACCCCACCGCCGCCTTCATGAGCGGCAAACTGTCCGTGGACGGCGACATGGGCAAAGCCATGCAGCTGGGCGCGGCTCTGGCCTGATCGTATGACTCCAGCACCTTTTCTGTCCGATATCGCCTCTGATGCACCGAAAGCTCAGGCATATTGGCTGGACACCTCGGATGGCGTGCGCGTGCGCACGGTTCTTTGGGGGAAAGGGGCTGAAAAAGGCACGGTGCTCCTGTTTCCCGGACGCACCGAATATGCCGAAAAATACGTGCACACGGCGGCTGCCCTGCAACAGGGCGGCTATGCCACCTTGGCGATGGACTGGCGCGGACAAGGGCTGGCGGACCGGCTGCTGGACAATCCTCTGGTCGGGCATGTGGGGAAATTCGCCGATTATCAGCGCGATGTCGCCGCCATGGTCGAGGCCGCGCTGGATCTGGACCTGCCCAAACCCTATTTCCTGATTGCCCACTCGATGGGCGGGGCCATCGGCCTGCGCGCCCTGATCGAGGGCCTGCCCGTCAACGCCAGCGTCTTTACCGGCCCGATGTGGGGGATCATCATGAACCCCGCCACCCGGCCTGCCGCCTGGGCGATCACCTGGGCCAGCAAGATGCTGGGCACCTCGGATGGGCTGGCCCCTGGCACGCGCCCGGCCGCCTATGTCCTAAGCGAGCCCTTCGCGGACAACACCCTGACCACCGATCCCGCAATGTACGATTTCATGCGCGATCAGTTGCTGGCGCATCCCGAACTGGCCCTGGGCGGTCCCTCGCTGAACTGGCTACACGAGGCGCTGAAAGACACGCTGGAAATCAGCCGCCGTCCGGCCCCCGGCGTGCCCTGCATCACCTTTTTGGGCACGAATGAACGCATCGTGGATCCTCGGCGCATTCACAACCGCATGGCCGGCTGGCCCGGCGGTGAACTGGTCATGATCCCGCAGGGCGAGCATGAAATTCTGATGGAAGGCCCGGAAAAACGCGGCCCCGTCCTGGAGCGCATCCTGGCCCTTTTCGACAGCCACCGGAACGGAGACAGCCAGGATACCTCTGTCGCCTGCTAGGCCCTAATCCTGCCCGACCTCTTGGCGCTGGCGGCCCAGCCCTTCGATCCGCAGCTCCATCACGTCGCCCGCCTTCAGATAGGTTGGCGGGGTCATGCCCATCCCCACCCCCGGAGGCGTCCCCGTCGCGATCACATCGCCCGGTTGCAGGCTCATCATTTCCGTCAGGTGCTGGATGATCTGCGCCACGGTGAAAATCATCGACGCGCTATTGCCCCGCTGCGCCGGTTTGCCGTTCAGGTCCAGCTCCAGCGTCAGGTTCTGCGGGTCGGGCACCTCGTCTCGGCTGACCAGCCAGGGGCCGACGGGGCCGAACGTGTCGCAGCTTTTGCCCTTGGTCCATTGGCCGCCGCGCTCGGCCTGAAAGGCGCGTTCGGACACGTCATTCACAATCGTATAGCCCGCCACATAGTCCAGCGCGTCCTCGGCCCGGACGTATTTCGCGGGCTTGCCGATCACCACGCCCAGCTCGACCTCCCAATCGGATTTGAGCGATCCGCGCGGGATCATCACCGGATCATTCGGGCCGTTCAAAGCGCTGGTGGCCTTCATGAAAACGATGGGTTCCTCGGGAATGGCCATCCCGGCCTCTTCGGCGTGATCGCGGTAGTTCAGCCCGATACAGACCAGTTTACCAATGCCCCCCACGGGGATGCCCAGACGCGGGGCCCCACCCACCAAAGGCAGCGTTTTGGGGTCCACCTGCGGCAGCGCGCCCAGCACCGCGCCGGACAGGTCATCCACCACGCCCGACAGATCGCGCACCCGGCCTGCGGCATCCAGAACGCCGGGCTTCTCGGCCCCCGGCTGACCATAGCGAACATAGCGCATGATTTCCCCCTCTTGCTGGAAAGACACCTTATCCATGCCCCCGCCATGCACAAGCCCTTGAGGCCCGCGCGCCCCCGTCCTATGTCTGTTTGGCAATGACAAAAGAGGTGCCCCATGTTCCAGCTTCCCTTCCCCGTGCGCGATGCCAATGCCGGGTCCGGCTCTGACGGATTGGGGGATCTGCCGGAATGGGATCTGACCGATCTCTATACGGCCAATGACGCGCCCGAGCTGACCGCCGACCTGAACTGGCTGGAGGCTGAATGCGCCGCCTTCGCCGCCGATTACGCCGGTAAGCTGGACACGCTGGACGCCGCGGGCCTGCTGGAATGCGTCCAGCGGAACGAGAAGATCAGCACCAAGGCCGGGCGCGTGATGTCCTATGCGGGGCTGCGCTATTACCAACTGACGGTGGATGCGGACCGGGCGAAATTCATGTCCGACTGCCAGGAAAAGATCACCAATTTCACCACGCCGCTGGTGTTCTTCACGCTGGAACTGAACCGGATCGAGGATGACAAACTGGCCGCCATGCTGGCCGAAAACGCCGATCTGGCCCGCTATAAGCCCGTGTTCGACCGCATCCGCGCGATGAAGCCGCACCAGCTGTCCGATGAGATGGAGCAATTCCTGCACGATCTGGGCGTTGTCGGGGACGCGTGGGAAAAGCTGTTCGATGAAACCATCGCCGGGCTGGAATTCACCGTGGACGGTGACGATCTGAACATCGAGGGCACGCTGAACCTGCTGACAGATCCCGATCGCCCCCGGCGCGAGGCCGCCGCCCGCGAGCTGGCCGATGTTTTCTCCGCCAACATCAAGACCTTCGCCCGCGTCCACAACACGCAAGCCAAGGAAAAAGAGGTGCTGGACCGCTGGCGCAAGATGCCCACGGCCCAGACCGGGCGGCACCTGTCCAATGACGTGGAACCCGAGGTGGTTCAGGCCCTGCGCGATGCCGTGGTGGCCGCCTATCCGCGCCTGTCGCACCGGTATTACGAGCTGAAACGCAAATGGCTGGGTCTGGACCGGATGCAGGTCTGGGACCGCAACGCGCCTTTGCCGATGGAAGACACCAAAACCGTCGGCTGGGACGCCGCGCAATCCATCGTGATGGAGGCCTATAACGCCTTTGATCCGCGCATGGGGGAAATTGCTCAGCCGTTCTTTGACAAGGGCTGGATTGATGCGGGCGTGAAGCCCGGCAAGGCCCCCGGTGCCTTTGCCCATCCCACCGTCACCGAGGTCCACCCCTATGTGATGCTGAACTATCTGGGCAAACCGCGCGACGTGATGACCCTGGCGCATGAGCTGGGCCACGGCGTGCACCAGGTGCTGGCGGCGGATCAGGGGGAAATGCTGTCCTCGACCCCGCTGACGCTGGCGGAAACCGCGTCGGTCTTCGGCGAAATGCTGACCTTCCGCACCATGCTGAACAAGGCCAAATCCAAGGCCGAGCGCAAGGTGATGCTGGCCGGCAAGGTCGAGGATATGATCAACACGGTCGTCCGCCAGATCGCGTTCTATGACTTTGAATGCAAGCTCCACGCCGCCCGCCGCGAGGGCGAGCTGACGCCCGAGGACATCAACGCCCTGTGGATGTCCGTACAGGCCGAAAGCCTGGGCCCGGCGTTTGACTTCATGGAGGGGTACGAGACCTTCTGGGCCTATATCCCGCATTTCGTCCACTCGCCCTTCTACGTCTACGCCTATGCCTTCGGTGACGGGCTGGTGAACGCGCTTTATGCCGCCTACGAGGCCGCACCCGAAGGCTTCCAGGACAAGTATTTCGATATGCTCAAGGCAGGTGGTTCCAAACACCACAAGGAACTGCTGGCCCCCTTCGGGCTGGACGCCAGCGACCCCAAATTCTGGGACAAGGGCCTGTCCATGATCGAAGGCTTCATCGACGAGCTGGAGGCGATGGAGGACTAAACCCCCGTCAGGGCCACGCCCCTACAGCCACGCCAGGGTCGCCGCTGTCAACGCCAGATAGCGCGCGCCCTTGGCGATCAGCACCAGAATGAAAAAGGACGCCAGCGGCTCTTTCATCACGCCGGCCACCACGGTCAGCGGATCGCCCACGATCGGCACCCACGATCCCAGCAGAGTCCAGCGCCCGAACCGATGATACCAGCCCTGCGCGCGCTGCATCTGCGCGGGCGAGGCCGGGAACCAGCGCCGATCCTGAAACCGCAGCAGATAGCGCCCCAGATACCAGTTCACCACCGATCCCAGCACATTCCCCGCCGTCGCCACCGCCACCAGCGCCAGCGCAGGCTGCTGGTTCCGCACCAGCTGCGTGACCAGAATGGCCTCGGATTGCATGGGCAGGATCGTGGCCGCCACAAAGGCCGAGCCGAACAGCAAGAGATACGCGATCATCGGCGCTCCGCTTGGTTGCAAACACAGCGCACAGCTACAGCGCCTTTGCCCGGCACGCAATAACGGCCCATCAAACCGGCGTGAGGGGGATGGCGCAGGGGCCGGGCGCACGGCACAGTGGATCAAACAACCCCGGAGAAGCCCCATGCCCCTGTCCCGCCGCACCTTTTGTCTGATGCTGCCCGCAGCTGCCGCCCTGCCCCGGATGGCGCAGGCCATGTCACCCAAAATCTATGCCGAGGACGGAATCGCCGTGGATGGCAGCGACGTTGTCGCCTATTTCACTGCCGGCAAGCGCGTCAAAGGCCGCTCGGACATTACCCATGACTGGATGGGCGCGACATGGCGCTTTGCCTCCGAGCAGAACAAGGCGGCCTTTATCGCGGATCCCACCGCCTATGCGCCCCAATACGGCGGGTATTGCGCCTATGCCGCCTCCGAGGGCTATGTCGCCCCCACGGCCCCCGAAGCCTGGACGATTTACGAGGGCAAACTGTATCTGAACTTCTCCAAGGGGGTGCGGCGACGCTGGTCGCAGGACATCCCCGGCCGGATCGCCGCCGCGGATGCCAATTGGCCTGCGATCCTGAACTAGGCGCTAATCGGAATGGGCGACGATATTGATCAGATCGCCCAGCAGATCGCGGACATGGAACCGGCGGGCAGATTGGCGACGATGCGGCGAACGGTCATGGTGTCATCCCATTTGGCCGCCTCATTTGACCCGTCCCGCCAGGTCAGTCCAACTCGGTCCATGGCCAGGGTTTGACGTCACTGGCCGCCGTCATATAGCGCACGGATTTGGCCATCCAGACCCCCAGATCGGTGCCGAAATTGGCCAGGTTCTCGTTCGGTTCGCCCTTGTTCAGCGCCATGATGACGATCTGGATCAGGGTGAGGACGCCCAGGACGGTCTGGGTCAGGCTCATCATGACGCCGATGATCAGAACATGCACGATCCGCATCAACAGCCCCTCGGGCTGATCGGGCTCGAACTGCTCGCCATGGAGCCGGCCGCTTAGCTTATCTTCGTCGTTCATTGAGGCCCTCGCAGTGGCATCCGGACATGAAAAAACCGGCCCTCAAGCAGGGCCGGTTTCGATTTTAACACGATCAGGCGCTGGTCAGCATCCCTTTTTCGGCGGCCAGTTCGCGCATGCGCTTTTGCAGCTTTTCAAAGGCGCGCACCTCGATCTGGCGGATGCGTTCGCGGCTGACGTCATATTGGCCGCTCAGATCCTCCAGCGTGATGGTTTCCTCGGACAGGCGGCGCTGCACCAGGATGTCACGCTCGCGTTCGTTCAGAACGTCCATGGCGTCGGCCAGCAATTCGCGGCGGGCGTCCATTTCATCCTTTTCGGCGTAATCGGCAGCCTGGTCGGCGTCTTCGTCCTCTAGCCAGTCCTGCCATTGCATCGTGCCTTCGCCTTCGGACCCGACTGTGGCGTTCAGCGAGGCATCGCCGCCCGACATGCGGCGGTTCATGCTGATCACCTCGTCCTCGGTCACGCCCAGATCGGTGGCGATCCGTTTGACGTTTTCGGGGCGCAGGTCGCCCTCTTCCAGCGCACCGATGCGGGCCTTGGCCTTGCGCAGGTTGAAAAACAGCTTCTTCTGCGCCGAGGTCGTGCCAAGTTTCACCAAAGACCACGAGCGCAGGATATATTCCTGAATCGAGGCCCGGATCCACCACATCGCATAGGTCGCCAGACGAAAGCCCTTTTCGGGGTCGAACCGTTTCACGGCCTGCATCAGGCCCACATTCGCCTCAGAGATCACCTCGGCCTGGGGCAGGCCATAGCCGCGATAGCCCATGGCGATCTTGGCCGCCAGACGCAGGTGAGACGTGACCATCTTATGGGCGGATTCGCTGTCTTCCTGCTCGACCCAGCGTTTGGCCAGCATGTATTCCTCTTCCGGTTCCAGCATCGGGAATTTCCGGATTTCCTGTAGGTATCGGTTCAGGCCGCCTTCGGGTGTCGGGGCCGGTAGATTTGCATAGTTACTCAAGCTCTGTCCCTCCCAATGTTTAAGGGCTTAACATCCACATAGGAGACGTATGCAGACCTTTCAAGGCCTGTTCGCGTCGAATTCTATACGTAATATTGGGATGTTTCCGTCGAACTTCGAGCAATATGTCAGTGCATTCACGCGCATGTGCTGTTTGTTGCAACAGGTTTTGTGCGTCGATCTATAGTCTTGGCAAGGGCACATCCTGCCCGCCCCCATAAAAAAGGAGCCCGCCCATGCCCGCATCTGCCCGTCTGGCCCATCCTGCCCGTCTGGCCGGCGTTTTGTATCTGGGGATCATCCTTCTGGGGATCAGCGCCGAGGCCGCGCTGCGTGCGCCTTTGATCACCTGGGGAGATGCAGCGGCCACACAGGCCGCGCTGTCCGCGCATGAGGGGCTGTTTCGCCTGTCGATCCTGTTCGATCTGGGCATGGCCGGGCTGGATGTGGCGCTGGCCGTGGTGTTTTTCGGGATGCTGCGCGAGGTAAATGCGCAGGCGGCGCTGATGGCGATGGTGTTCCGACTGATGCAGGCGGCGGTGATCGCGGGCAATATTCTGTGTCTGGTGGCCGCGCTTCAGGGCGATGCGCTGCTTTGGCTGGAACGGCACGCAATCGGCTATGATGTCGGGCTGGCGTTTTTCGCGGTGAACACGGCGATCATGGCGCGGCTGCTGTGGCGGATCGCGCCGCGCTGGATCTGTGTGGCGATGGCCGCGGCGGGGGCGGTTTACGGGCTGGGCAGCCTGACCCGCCTTCTGGTGCCCGATCTGAATGCCATGCTGCAACCGGCCTATGCGGTGCCCGTGCTCGCCGAGGTCTCTTTGATGCTGTGGCTGCTGATCTGGGCCCCAGAGCGCCCCTAGCCGCGCAGCGCGACGATCAGATCCTGCATGTCCTGCGGCAGCGGGCTTTCGAAGCGCAAAGCCCGCCCCGTGACCGGATGCTCAAAGCCCAGAACGGCGGCGTGCAGCGCCTGGCGGGGGAAATCGCGCACGGCCTGCACTCCCTTTTCCGACAGGTTTTTCACCGCCAGCTTGCGGCGCCCGCCATAGGTGGGATCGCCCACCAGACCGTGGCCCGCGTGGGTCATATGCACGCGAATCTGATGCGTGCGCCCGGTTTCCAGCCAGCATTCCACCAGACAGGCCACGGGCGGCGCGCCGAAGGGCTCCACGATCCGCACCCGTGTCACCGCGTGCCGGCCGTTCTCGAAATACACCGCCTGGCGCTGGCGGTCGGTCTTGTGCCGTGCCAGATGAGTGGTGATCTTCATGATATTCCCGGCCTCAAAGCTGACGCCGCGCACCCCGCGCAGGCGCGGATCATTGGCATCGGGCACGCCATAGCAGACCGCCTGATAATACCGCTGGGCACTATGCGCGCGGAACTGATCGGCCAGCCCGTGATGCGCCGGATCGGATTTGGCCACCACCAGCAGCCCGCTGGTGTCCTTGTCGATCCGGTGAACGATGCCGGGGCGTTTTTCGCCGCCCACTCCGGACAGGCTGTCGCCGCAATGATACATCAGCGCATTGGCCAGCGTCCCCGTGGGCGAGCCAGGCGCCGGATGCACCACCATCCCCGCAGGTTTGTCCACCACGATCAGGTGCGCGTCCTCATAGACAATGGTCAGAGGGATGTTTTCGGCGATCAGATCGGTTTCCTCGGCCTCGGGGACCGTGACCTCGATCATGTCGCCCTCGGCCACCTTACCCTTGGGGCTGGACACGACCGCGCCGTTCAGCGTGACCTCGCCTGCCTCGATCAGCTTGGCCAGCCGGGTGCGGGACAGGGACGCCTGCTCTGGCGCATCGCGCGAAATCGCCTTATCAAGACGCGCAGGCGGATCTGCCTGAATGGCAAAGGATAGACGGTTGGACCCCATGGACGATACCCCTCAGCCCCCAGAAAACCCCCAAGAGCAACCCCTGGACGCGGGCCTGTTGAAATTCCTGAAGGTGCTGGTCACCGTTCTGACCGTCACCATGATTGCCGGCGTTGTAGCGATCGTGTCGCTGTTTGTCATCCGCTACAATCAGACGCCGCCCGACTTCCCGCAGGTTCTGACCCTGCCCCCCGGCACCAGCGCTCAGGCTTATACCCAGACCCGCCGCTGGTATGCCATTGTCACGCAGGATGACCGCATCCTGATCTACAGCCGCGCAACGCAGAAACTGGTGCGCGAAATTCGGCTGGAGCACGAATAGACCGGAAACCGTGTGGGGAAGATGGTACCGCCTCCCTGGCTTGAACAGGGGACCTCTGGATCCACAATCCAGCGCTCTAACCAACTGAGCTAAGGCGGCACTGGAGGGCGATTTAGCGGCCCGCGATGGGGAATGCAAGAGGGTTTGGACAGAAAACTGACATAACCTGCCCTGCGCTGGCCGCTCTTGGATTTCGTGCTTTGGCTTGCCATTCGTTTGCGGAAAAGTTAGCTGAAACAGGATCAAAGGAGGCGCCACATGGGCATCAATACCGAACGCGATATCGAGGCCAACCTGCAAATCGGCCCCACGACCGAAGGCATGGTCCGCCTGTTCATCGAGGCCGGGGATCTGGAAATCCCGATGGATTTCGAACCCGAAGAGGCCGAGGAAATCGCCGAGGAAATCCTGGCCGCCATCAAGGCCGCGCGCAGCATGAAGCGCTGATCACAGGGTTGATCACAGGCGCGGATCACAGGCGCGGATCGCGCAAGGTTTGCAGCCGCCGGGTCGCATCCGTGGCGAATTTATGGGTCAGTTTCTTGCGCCGGGCCGCAGGCAGCCTGGATTCGGGGCCCATACGGATGATTTCGGCGCTGTATTGATCGGCGAGGATCAGGCCGGTCTGATCGGGCAACATCTCGGTCGGGAAATCCGCGGCCACTGCCCAGAAATAGCGGTCACACCAGTCCAGATAGCCCTGCCATTTGCTGTCCGCTTGAAAATCGGCCCGGCTGGATTTGCATTCGATCACCCAGATTTCCCCCTTGGGGCCCAGGCCCATCACATCCACCCGCAGCCCGCGCGTCGGCACGAATTCCTCGATCGAGACGAAACCATAGCCCATCAGATGCCGGCAAACGCCGCGCGCCAAGACCTGTCCAGGGGGCGTCATCTTATCCATGACGGCACTATGAACAAATCATGAACGCTCAGCAAGCCCCGGTCCAGCCCTCTTGGACTTTTGTTGTTTTGCTTCTTGCCCCCGGCCCTTGTCGTTCCCCGCCAGAGGCACTAGATAGCGCTCAGGCGGGTTCTGCTCTTCTCGATACACGGTTGCATTCCGGTGGCCTTAAGCAATTCCGAGGGAGCTGGCTCTGTTCAGGTCCTGGCCTGATTACCTGGCGCCCACCTGTATATACAGGTCCTCGGGAATGAGATAACCATACGGTCGCTGCGGGCCCGCCGCCCTTTTCCCAACAAAAAACCGGCCCCGAAGGCCGGTTCCCTGTATCGGTTCTGTATCGGTTCTGCGCGGCCTTAACGGCAGGTTAATGGCGGCGCATCAGATCGGTCTTGGCCGGGGCCTCTTGGCGCACGGGCACCATGCGGGTCATGTCCACACGGATCGGATCGCGGCGACCGCCGCCATTACCCGCATCGTCATCCTTCATCCGCATGACGGCAATCGCGAACTGCACGCCGGCGAAAACGATCCCATTGGCGAACCACAAAATCCCCACGGCCAGCAGCCCGGCATCCGAATGCGACACCAGGTGCCACAGGTTGGCGACGTTGAAATACAGCAGCATCGCCACAAAGGCGGCCGCGATTCCGAATCCGATCAAAACCTGGGTGATATAGAGGCGGATAAGTTTGGGCATTTGGCAGCTCCCTTCTGATCTCACTTCAGAAGTATAGGCCAACGCGCGGCACCAACAAGGGCAGAACGCCCTCAGGTGCCGCTATGATGCGAAAAACCGCATATTTTGCGCAAGAGTCCGCGTGCCCGCCCTGCCCTCCCCCGGTTCTGACCCGCGCAGAGGGGGAATTTTACGATGTGAGCAGGCCGCAGCCGGTCAGAACGACTCAGGCTTGGCCTCGCGGGCCATGTGATCCAGCACGGCATTGACGAATTTGGGCTCTTTGCCTTCGGGAAAGAACGCGCGCGCCACATCCACATATTCCGAGATCACCACCTTGGGCGGGGCCTCGCCCTCGGTCATCTCGGCGCCCGCCGCGCGGAACAGGGCGCGCAGGGTCGGGTCAATCCGTCCGATCGGCCATTTGGCCACCAGGGCGCGGTCGGTCATCTGGTCAATCCTGGCCTGCCAGTTCACCGCATCGCGCATGGTTTTCTGGAACAGGGCAACATCGCCCTCGGCCATCTCATCGCCCTCGATAACGGCGCCGAAACGGTGGTCCAGAAACTCTACGATCACCTGATCGACGGTCTGGGCGGACTGCTCCATCTGGAACAGCGCCTGAACCGCATACAGCCGCGAGGCCGAGCGCATCTTACGCTTTGCGTTATTCGACAGCTTCTTGGGCTGATCTACGGGTTCAGTGGTCATGCCTTGGGATTATCCTTGAGTTCGCCAGCCAGCTTATATTCCTCGGCTGCGGGTACGAATCCCACGCCTTTCCGCTGGGCGCCCCATTTACGGCTGAGCGCGACCAGATGCAAGGCCGCAGCGGCTGCCCCGCCGCCTTTGTTCTGATCGGCGGGATCGGCGCGCACCTCGGCCTGGGCGCGGTTTTCCACGGTCAGGATACCGTTGCCGATGCACAGCCCCTGCAAACCCAGCAGTTGAATGGCGCGGCTGGAATCATTGCAAACGGTTTCGTAATGGGTGGTTTCCCCGCGGATCACGCAGCCCAGGGCCACGTAGCCATCGAAATTCGACATCCGTTCGGCGATGCCGATGGCGGTGGGGATTTCCAGCGCGCCGGGCACCTCGATCAGATCCCAGGTGCCGCCCACGGCCTCGATCTCGGCCTTGGCGCCGGCGATCATGTTATCGGCGATGTCCTTATAGTACGGAGACACCACGATCAGGATTTTCACCGGCTTATCGAATTCCGGGCGCGGCAGGATATAGTGGCGTTCGTGTCCGGCCATGATCAGTTTCCTTCCAGAATGGGGCGGGTGCCCGTGATCGAGATGCCAAACGCATCCAGCCCCACGTATTTGGTGCGCGGACTGTCGGTCAGCAAGATCAGTTCACGCAGGCCCAGCTTGGACAGCATCTGCGCGCCCAGACCGACCTGTTTGATGGTTTTCACGCCTTCTTCGTCGCGGGCATACAGGCTGTGGCGCGGTTGGCGGAACAGGCAGACCACGCCGCGCCCCTCGGCGGCGATGGTCTGCATCGCGCGGGGCAGCTGTTTCGAGGACTTCGGCCCCAGGCCCAGAATATCCGTTGCCTCGTGCAGGGCGTGGGTGCGGGTCAGGACGGGTTCGGGCGTGGTGATGTCGCCCTTGATCATCACCACATGTTCCACGCCATGCGTCTGATCCGTGTACAGCACCATTTCCCAATCGCCGCCAAATTCCGATGTCACCATCCGGCGCGAGGTTTCCACAACCAGGTTATCATTACGTGAACGGTATTTGATCAGATCCGAGATAGTGCCGATCTTCAGCCCGTGCTCTTTGGCCATCTCGACCAGTTCGGGCAGGCGCGACATGGTGCCGTCGGGGTTCATGATCTCGCAGATGACGGCGCTGGGGTTCAGCCCGGCCAGACGCGAAATATCCACGGAGGCCTCGGTATGGCCGGCGCGCACCAGCACCCCGCCCCGTTTGGCGCGCAGCGGGAAGACATGCCCCGGCGTGGCCAGCGCGGCCATGGTGTTCTGATCATTGATTGCGGTGGCGATGGTCAGCGCGCGGTCACCTGCGGAAATGCCGGTGCTGACGCCCTCGCGCGCCTCGATGGACACGGTAAAGGCGGTTTCATGCCGCGACGAGTTGCTGACCGCCATCATCGGCAGGCCCAGACGGTCAATCCGTTCGGCGGTCATCGGCAGGCAGATCAGCCCGCGCCCGTGGGTGGCCATGAAGTTCACCGCCTCGGCATCCGCGAATTCGGCGGGGATGATCAGATCGCCCTCGTTTTCGCGATCCTCATGATCGACCAGAATATACATCCGGCCCTGGCGCGCCTCTTCGATGATCTCTTCGATCGGGCTGATCGCATCGCGCAGCGCGGCCTCGACCGGGCCGGGCGTTTCAAAGGCAGAGCTTTCGGACATGGGAGCCTCGCTTAGGTGTTGCCCCCGCCGAATACCGCAGCCACGCCCCGAAGACCAGAGCCAACGGGCGTTGACGCCCGCCCCATGCCGCGATCATGCCGGGCTCATACCAGGGAAATCCGGGTCTGCTGCCCCTGACCCGAGATTTTGTAGCTCTGCGTTCTGGCCTTGAAATAGGCCCGCCAGGATTTTTCCGACACATCGGCCAGAGTGATCGGATGGCGTTTGCGGATTTCCGGATTCACCTGGGCAATCGTCAAACCGTTGGGATGGGCCTCGAATATCTTGGTGATCGCGTCATCCACATTCGCCGGCTTTCCCTCGATGGGAATCCAGGCGCAGCAGGATTTGCGGAACCCGTCGGGGGCCTTGCTCTCGCCTGCGCCGATCACCGTGGCGCCCCGTTCGCGCAGATGCGTCGCCAGATGCGAAAAATCCCCATCCGAGCTGGAAATCACAAAAACCGAGGCCTTGCCTTCGTAGAATATCTGCATCGCCTGCACGGTCAACAGCAGATCGGCGGCGTTTTTCCCGTCCCCGGCATGGATCAGCCGCATTCCGGGCGCAGCCTCCCAGCCCGGAATGCGCCGCACATTGCCATAGACGCGCTTGACCGCCAAGGCGCCCAGCCGCCCGGCCTCGACGATCAGCTTGCCCGCGAAACCCGCGTTGATGTTCTCTCCGTCAATCAGCAGCGCAACGCGTGCCTGTGTGTTCTCTTCGACCATATACCCTCGCAACTCATTCGCCCGCCCTTTCACCATCTGTGAGTGAATTGCGGCGATAACAAGTGCGCAAAGGGGGAATTTTCCGGTCAGAACTGCCAGAGCGCGGGGACAAAGCGATAGGCATCGCCATCGCGGGCCACATGCCCCACGCCGGGAAACGGGAAGTGATAGCCCACCACGGCAATCCGATCCGCGGCGCACATGTCCAGCAGGCGTTTGCGGGTCTGGACGGTCAGGTCTCCGTCATGGTCCACGCTGTTGTACCACTCGGGCCGCTGAAAGCTCAGATAGGCATGAGACATGCAATCGCCCAGTGCGATCAGCTGCTTGCCTTCGCTTTCCAGCACGACGCTCAGATGCCCCGCAGTATGGCCGGGCGTGTCAATGACCCGCACCCCCGGAGCGATCTGATCGCCATCCTTGACCAGCGTCCACTCCAGCCCCTCGGCGGTGATCGAGTTCACCGCCCCCAGCACGAATTGCTGCTCGGTCGGGGCGACCTGATTGACCAGATCGTCCTGCATCCAATAGGCGTGCTCGGCCTGGCCCAGAAAATACTGCGCATCGGGGAAAAGAGGCTCGTCGAAATCATCGCGGATGCCCCAGATGTGATCGGGATGCGCATGGGTGATCACCACATGCGTGATGGTGGCCGGGTCGATCCCCGCGGCCTCCATATTGGCCATCAGACGCCCCACGCTGTCAAAGAACCGATGCCCCGATCCAACATCCACCAGCACCACCGCATCGCCGCTTTCGATCAGCAGATGGTTGGTATGGGAATAGCCCATCTGAGGCGGCAGGAAATGCTGCTCCAGAAAGGTCTGCACTTGGGCCGGATCGGCATTCACGCCCACGCCGCTGGTGGGCAGGCTGAAATAGCCATCCGACAGGATCGTCAGCCGCGCCTGCCCCAGGGAAAAACGGAAATGCGCCGGGTTTTCGCCCGCCGGCGCCCCCAATTGCGCCCGCACCGCCCCCGGCATCGCAAAGGCCGGCGCCATGGCGGCCAGTTTCAGAATGTCGCGGCGGTTGGGTTTGAAAAATGTCATTGCGGAGCCTCCCTCGTTGGGGCTCAGGATAGCGTGGGAAAACCTTTACGCAATATGATTTGTGAATATGTCCAAGCGCCCGGCCCACCCGCAAATCCGGCACGCTCTGAAATTCACAGATGCTTCATTCCTTTGAGCTAGGCAGAGGCAACGTGTAAAAAGGACCGCTGATGCAAGTGAATTTCGACATCCCCGCCGCAAACCGAAACCCTATGGTCGATGCGATCATCGCGCGCAATCGGGCGAAAACCGCCGCCCCCGCCACACCCCCCAATCCAGACAGCGCGGCGCTGGCGTCCTTCAATGGCTATTACAACCTGCAAGAGCCAGCCACGCCCGGTGCCTTTCTGCCCGGTGCCTTTCTGACGGTCGATACGAATATCAACGTGGCTTACAACGCCACCACCCAGACATTCGACCCCAGCTTTGACGTCTCGGTCATTCTGTGCCTGGACGGGAAAACGCCGCATGTTTTCGACTTTACACAAAGCCCGACGGCAACATTCCAGAAAGGCCCCGAGGGCATCTATACCCTGACCTTTGCCACGCCAGCAGGCGTGAGCCCTGCGCTGTCAGGCGAGCTGAGGTTCGCCCGCACCGGAATGACTGGCGGGCAGACGGCCACGCTTGGCGGGACGGTCAGCATTGGCACCGCCCCCGAAACCACCGTTTCGGGCCATACCTACAACAATCCGATCCTGCCATCGCTCTATCGCGGCGCGTATTACACCCACCCCTCGCCCGGCAACGCCACCGCCGCGCAGGTGATGACTATCGGCCCGAATTTCGAGCTGTCCTACACGCCTCTGGGCGATAGCGGCGCGCCAGCGATGGTGCAAAGCTATGCCTATAATATGAACATGTACTTTTTCTCGTTCATCGACAGCCTGGGACATGAGACAAAGCTGATCATGGGCACCTCGGCGGCGGGCGGGCTGGTGTGCAACGATATGACCATCATCGACGCGATTGCCCATCCGCGCACACTGACCACCATCAAACTGTCCGATCAGACGCTGCCCGACACCGCCACAACCCAACTGTGCCAGACCAACGCGCAGGCGCTTGCGGATCTGTCGGGCTATTTTCCACTGACGCAGCAAAGCAATGAGGGCACGGTGCCCTCCAGCCGGGCGTTCCTGTCGGTCGAGGGGCAATATGTCAGTTCCTATCGGCCCACCGCCACGCCGGAGATCGAAACCAAGTATAAAATTGCCGTCGGACTCTGCCTGGATGGGGTGCATAGCACGGTCTATTATTTCGATCAGAACTGCCATTTCGACACCGATAGCCAGACGCTGACCATCCAGGGCATTCAGCAGGACGGGGTGGATGGCTCCTGGCAGATTGAATTCACGCCCGGCTATACCCCCGGCACGGGCGCGTTCAGCCAATTCGGCGATCTGAGCGCCGTCAGGCTGAGCTTTGTGCCATCGGGCACGGGCAGCGCATCCGCGATCTATACGGGCAAAACGCCGCTGGGGCCGGTGCCGCTTTCGGCTTTTTCCGGCGCGACACTGACCGCTACCGCCGCTGGCTCGAATGAGGCGCTTGAAATCGTTTCGGACCACTCGATCCTCTATACGCCGCCTGCCCTGTCGGCCAGCTGGCAGAAGGATGACCAGCAACAGGCCTGGCTGGAGATCCTCTATGTGCCGCTGATGTATATCGTCGCGTATCAGGTGCGGCCCGATGACATTCTGGCCCCGGATGCGGGCCGGGTTACGGGCATGTTGTCGCTGGGGACGAACGGTGCCTGCGGCCTGGCCAGCATCAACACGCGCTATCTGCATCTGTGGCCCAGCCTGCCGCCGGTGCCCTGCCCGCCGACCTCGGTTCTGGCGATTCCAACAGCGGCCTAAGCCCTCTGGCCCGCCAGCAAGCTATCAGATTGCCTGATCGGGGTCGTCTACCGGATCCAGCACCAGAACCAGGCGGCGCTGCCCCGTTCCCTCGATCGGAGGCGAGCGATGCACAAACCCCGCCCCCGGCTGCGCGGGCCATAATGTTCCGCGCATCAGCAGCGCCGATCCGGTGGGCAGCGTCCAGATCTGCGCCGGGTCCGCGCTGCCCTGACGCAGCCCATATTGCGTCCCCGTTCCGCGATAGGTGCACACCAGACGCGAGGAGATCGCATCAACATGAAATTTCCGGCACGCATTCGTGCTGACCACATCCAGACGCAGCCGCAAAAACCGCGCTCTGGTCAGCCGCGCGAAAATATCGGCCAGCGCGGCGATATCGTCGATCAGATGCGCCCGCCCGGCGCATTCGGGCGTCCCGCACGCCCGGCACATCTGCATCACCGCGCGGCGCACCTCTTGCGGGCGCAGGATCACGCGGGCTGAGGGCAATCGCTGCCAAGGCAGGCTGTCCAGCCAGGACTGAAACGCCTCGGGCGGACAGCGCGGCCAGACAACAGCCGCGCAATCGGGCCGGGTCAGCACCGATAGCTCTGCCGGGGTGGCGGCCTCATAAACGCCGGGCAGAAGGGCTTTTTGCGCGGTTTGCAACATCAACGCACCCTCCACTGCGGAAAGGGATCGGCCATATCCGCCCAGTTTTCCGGTGTAAAATCAGAGACATCCAGCAAAGCCGCATTCAGCCTGGCCTTGATCGCGCTTTCATCCAGGCCGACCCCGATAAAGACCAGCTCTTGCCGGCGGTCGCCCCAGGGCTCGATCCAGTTCCGGGCGATTTCCGCCTGCGCCTGGGGATGGGTGGGCAGACGTTCCTCGGGGATCGAGGCCCACCAGCGCCCCAGCGGCGTGATCGCGGACAGCGCTCCGGCCAGGCTGAATTCCACCGCCCAATCGGGCCGCGTGGCCAGCCAGAAATGCCCCTTGGCGCGGATCACACCGGGCAAATCGCCATTCAGCGCATCATAGAGTTTCAGCGGATCGAACGGCGCGCGGGCGTGAAAGGCGAACGAGGCAATGCCGTATTCCTCATCCTCGGGGGTGTGATTGGCGAAGCCGTACAGCTCTTTGGCCCACATCGGGTGTTCATGCGCGGTGTCGAAATCAAACAGCCCCGTGTCCAGAACCGCACTGGCGGGCACGTCAGAGTGATCGGTTTCAAGGATCCTGGCGTCCCCGTTCAGCGCGCGGATGATCTGGCGCGCCGTGTCCGTCCGCTGCGGGCCGGCATCGGACACTTTGTTCAGGATCACCACGTCGGCAAATTCGATCTGCTCGGTCAGCAGGCTGACAAGGCTGCGATCATCGGCCTGGCCCAGGGATTCGCCACGATCCGTCAGAAAATCGTGACTGGAGAAATCCGCCGTCAGGTTCACCGCATCCACCACGGTCACCATCGTGTCCAGACGCGCGACATCGGACAGGCTGTCGCCCAGCTCGTCGCGGAAATCAAAGGTGGCGGCGACGGGCAGAGGCTCGGAGATCCCGGTGGATTCGATCAGCAGATAGTCGAACCGGCCCTCCTGAGACAACTGGCGCACCTCTTTCAGCAGATCGTCCCGCAGGGTGCAGCAGATGCAGCCGTTGGACATCTCAACCAGCTTTTCCTCGGATCGGGACAGTTCAGTGCCTTCGCGCACCAGATCGGCGTCGATATTCACCTCGGACATGTCGTTGACAATCACCGCCACGCGGCGGCCCTCGCGGTTGTTCAGAACCCGGTTCAACAGGGTGGTTTTGCCAGCCCCGAGAAAGCCGGACAGAACGGTGACAGGAAGACGGGTGTCGCTCATTTGGGGAATACCTCTTGGTTTGGGCGCGCGCCGGGGCGGGGCGTCACACGGGCGCGCAACATATCGAAACTGCGTTGCAAAGCGGGGCGAGAGATGTCTTTGGCGATCACCACGATCCGCGACCGGGTATCGCCCGTGGGCCAGTCCGGAACCGGACGGGGCGGATCGAAAATATGCTGCACCCCGTGAAAGACAAAAGGCTTGTTCAGCCCCTTAAGAAACACGATCCCTTTGACGCGCAGAATGTCGGGGCCGCGCAGCGCGATCAGCGTGTCCAGCCAGCGATCGAAGGCCTCATCCTCCAGCGGGGTGTCCAGTTCAAAGGAGACAGTCTCGATCCGGGTAGCGTGGGGCGATGGCGCGGAGGCCGGAGCGGCCGGCGTCATGCCCGACAGCCCGGCCAGAGGATCCGCCCCCACCGTCCAGCTGAGCACATCCGCAGCGGCGGCCTCGGGGCGTATCCCGCTCAGCCCCCAGATGTGCTGCGGCGCCCCCTTCCCGTGATCCGCAGGGATAATCCGCGCCGAGGGGTTGATCCCGCGCAGACGCTCTTGGAAGCTGCGCAACTGCGCCGGGGGCACCAGATCCGTCTTGCTCAGGACGATCAGATCGGCCATCGCCACCTGCGAGACGGCCTCGAACTGCGTTTCCAGCGTGCCGGGCCCATTGGCCGCATCGGCCACCGTCACCACCCCATCCAGACGAGTCATCCGCGCCAGAAAACGGTCCACCAGAAGCGTCTGCAAAACCGGGCCGGGATCGGCCAGCCCGGTGGTTTCGATCACCAGCCGGTCAAAGCGCAGGTCGCCCTCTTCCCGCCGCGCGATCAACCCGGCGATGGTGCGCGACAAATCCCCGCGCACCGAGCAGCACAAACACCCCGAGCGCATCAGAACGATCTCTTCCTCGGCCGTTTCGATCAGATCATGGTCCAGCGCGGCCTCACCGAATTCGTTAACGATCACGGCGATACGTCCGGGCCGCGCATCGGACAGGATCGCGTTCAACAGCGTCGTCTTGCCCGCCCCCAGAAAGCCGGTAAGCAAGGTGACGGGCACTTTGGGATCATTCATCGGGGGCTCCTTGGGTGTCTGGAGATGGTTATGTTATACTATATCAAGTTCAGCGCAATCCAATAATCCCCACCCCCAGGAACCCCCAGCGCCCCTCAAAGCTTTTCTGCACAGTCCACAAGGATGATGGCGGTGTATCACCGCCCCCCACCACAGCGACAAACAGCCTCGTACTGCTACGAGGCCGTTTTCTCACAATCTTAGCCCAAAGTGACCTTTTGAAACATTTAGGCCATGTCGCATGACACATCACAAATAGTGGTGAATGCCCACAACACTTTGCAACGGCCCAACACCCAAACCCTATAAAATCAGACACTTAACTAAAATAGATCAGTAAGAATTCTTGGCTATTTTGAAATTATTACCAACAGAACATTGCAACTATGCTGTTGCCAAGCACAAAAAAAAGCCGCGCTTACGCGCGGCTCTGTCATTAGCTTGGGCAGTTTACTGGATCGCAGCCAACGCCTCGCCCCTGTCGTAGAGGTACACTCTAATCTTCTTTGGATCATAGAGGGGCTCGATACACTTCTGGCGCAACAGCTTGCGCATCGTCTGCTGATGCAATCCAGAATGTTTCTGTAACTCACCAAGAGTGATATGGGTTGTTAGAAACCGCTCCACTTCCTCATTTTCAATTCTGACTTTGATAGGCCCTAGTAAAGTGTCTTTGACCCATCGAAGAAGCAGAACGCCGCCTTTCAAAGCCTGTAATGTCTTTAGCCCAGCGCCACCTCATTCGTCTGTCCTTTTTAGACTAGCGAACGGCCCCGGAAGAAATCCGAGGCCGTATTCTCATATCACCAGCCAAAATGACCTATTGAAACGTTTAGGTCATGTCGCGTGAAGCGTCACACAATAGTGACATTCTCAAATGGTTAACCGCATTTGGAATGGCCGCAGCTGGCGCAGGTCATGCAGCCTTCGACCATGCGCATGTCATATTGACCGCAGCTGGGGCAGGCTTTGCCCTTGGGGGCGTTGTCCAGGTTGACGACCTGCGCTTGCGGGTCGGATTTCAGGCCCATGCCCTCACCTTCGATGAAACCGATGCGGATCAGGTGCTGCTCGATCACGCCGCCGATCGCCGCCAGGATCGAGGGGATGTATTTGCCCTGCATCCAGGCTCCGCCGCGCGGATCGAACACGGCCTTCAGTTCCTCGACCACGAACGACACGTCTCCGCCGCGGCGGAACACAGCCGAGATCATGCGGGTCAGGGCCAGCGTCCAGGCGTAATGCTCCATGTTCTTGGAGTTGATGAACACCTCGAACGGGCGGCGATGGCCGTTGACCAGAATATCGTTGATGGTCAGGTAGATGGCATGCTCGGAATCGGGCCATTTCAGCTTGTAGGTATGGCCGTCCAGCGCCTGCGGACGATCCAGCGGTTCGGCCATATAGATGACGTCCGCGCCGGTGTCGGCCTCGGGGGCTTTCTCGCTGGTTTCGCTGACCGACAGCACGCTGCCCGTCACGTCATTCGGGCGATAGGTGGTGCAGCCTTTGCAGCCGGTCTCATAGGCCTGCATATAGACGTTCTTGAACGCCTCAAAGCTGATATCCTCGGGGCAGTTGATCGTCTTGGAGATCGAGCTGTCCACCCATTTCTGCGCCGCCGCCTGCATTTTCACATGCGCCTGCGGATCCAGAGTTTGCGCGTTGACGAAATAGCTGGGCAGCGGGGTGTCGCCGAATTTATCGCGCCACATCTGAACGGCGTAATCCACCACTTCCTCTTCGGTGCGCGAGCCGTCCTTTTGCAGAACCTTGCGATTATAGGCATAGGCAAAGACCGGCTCGATCCCCGAGCTGACATTGCCCGCATAAAGGCTGATCGTCCCCGTCGGCGCGATCGAGGTCAGCAGCGCGTTGCGGATACCGTGTTCACGGATCGCATCGCGCACGTCGTCATCCATCTGCATCATGTTGCCCGAGGCCAGGAATTTTTCCGCGTCAAACAGCGGGAACGCGCCCTTTTCCTTGGCCAGATCGACCGAGGCCAGATAGGACGCCCGCGCGATCTGTTTCAGCCATTCCTCGGCCTGAGCGGCAGCAGCGTCGGTGCCGTATTCCAGCCCCACCATCAGCAGCGCATCCGCCAGCCCGGTCACACCCAGACCGATGCGGCGCTTGGCCTGGGCCTCTTGGGCCTGGGCCTCCAGCGGGAACTGACTGGCATCCACCACGTTATCCATCATGCGGATGGCCGTGCGCACCAGATCGTCCAGTTTGTTCAGGTCCAGGCCGGCGTCTGCCTCGAACGGGTTGGCCACCAGCCGCGCCAGATTGACCGAGCCCAGCAGACACGCGCCATAGGGCGGCAAGGGCTGTTCGCCGCAGGGGTTCGTTGCGGCGATCTGCTCGACATAGTTCAGGTTATTGGCCTTGTTGATCCGGTCGATGAAGATCACGCCCGGCTCGGCGAAGTCATAAGTGGACTTCATGATCTTGTTCCACAGATCCCGCGCTTGCAGCGTGTGATAGACTTTGCCGTCGTATTTCAGCTCCCACGGGCCATCGGCCTTGACGGCCTCCATGAAGGGATCGGTGACCAGAACCGACAGGTTGAACATGCGCAGGCGGGCGCTGTCGGATTTGGCGGTGATGAAGTTTTCGATGTCCGGGTGATCGCAGCGCATGGTGGCCATCATCGCGCCGCGGCGCGAACCTGCGGACATGATGGTGCGGCACATCGCATCCCACACATCCATGAACGACAGCGGCCCCGAGGCATCGGCGGCCACGCCCGCCACCGGCGCGCCCTTGGGGCGGATGGTGCTGAAATCATAGCCGATTCCGCCGCCCTGCTGCATGGTCAGCGCGGCCTCTTTCAGCATATCGAAGATGCCGCCCATGCTGTCGGGGATCGTGCCCATGACGAAACAGTTGAACAGCGTCACTTTGCGCCCGGTGCCCGCCCCTGCGGTGATCCGTCCGGCGGGCAGATATTTGAAGTCTTCCAGCGCGGTATAGAATTTCTCTTCCCAGATCTTGGGGTCTTGTTCCACCGCCGCCAAGGACCGCGCGATTCGCCGCCAAGTGTCCTCGACCGTGCGGTCGAGCGGGGTGCCGTCGGCCTCTTTCAGTCGGTACTTCATGTCCCAGATCTGTTCGGAAATCGGGGCGGCAAAACGGGTCATGGGCAGGATCCTGTGCAGTCGTGTCAATAGTGTAGCATCCGAAGGGCGCAGCAGATACACCCTTCCGAGGCCGCCTTCCCTATGGCTTGATCCGGCGCGGGTCAACGCTAAATCGGAGGAAAGCCAAACTTATCGCAAACACTGCATTTGGTGTTTGACCTGCGCAACATACACCATCTATAGAGTTTTGTCATGAACCTCATCAAACTCAGCGTCGGCACGCAAAGCGTGGAAACCCTGATGGCCTGGCAGCAGCTGCCGCAGGCACAGGGGCCGGACGGGCTGCCGCGTCATGTCACCCGGATGTGGCCCAAACGCGAGGCCGAGATTCTGGACGGGGGCTCGATCTACTGGGTGATCAAGGGGGTCATCCAGTGCCGTCAACGCATTCTTAGGCTGGATGAGATACAGGGCCAGGACGGCATCCGCCGCTGCGCCATCGTGCTGGAACCGGAACTGCACCGCACCGCGCAGGCGCTGCGCCGCCCCTTTCAGGGCTGGCGCTATCTGAAACCCGAGGACAGCCCCGCCGACCTGCCCAAGGGCCGCCCCGCCGAAGAGCCCCTGCCCGCCGAGCTGTCCGCCGCGCTGGCCGAAATCGGTGTGATCTAGGCGCTTTAATCCATACGAATGCCTCTGGTGGCCAAGCTGCTTCTTGCCCCTTAGGGCTGCATCCGCTAGACGCGGGCGCGAGTTTATCGGCAAGGACCCGGATGATGGCCAAGCAGAAGAAAGCCCCCCGCCCCAAGGCAGAAACGCCCAAGGGCTTCCGCGACTATTTCGGCGCCGAGGTGACCGAGCGCGCCCATATGCTGCAAAAGATCGCCGGGGTTTACCATCATTACGGCTTTGAAGCGCTGGAAAGCAGCGCCGTGGAAACCGTCGAGGCGCTGGGGAAATTCCTGCCCGACGTGGACCGCCCGAACGAGGGCGTCTTTGCCTGGCAAGAGGCCGATGACGAAAAATGGCTGGCGCTGCGCTATGATCTGACAGCGCCCCTGGCCCGCGTTTATGCCCAGCACCGCAACGATCTGCCCACCCCCTATCGCCGCTATGCAATGGGGCCCGTGTGGCGCAACGAAAAGCCCGGACCGGGCCGCTATCGCCAGTTTTACCAGTGCGATGCGGACACCGTGGGCGCGGCCAGCGTGGCAGCGGATGCCGAGATCTGCTCGATGCTGTCGGACACGCTGGAAACCGTCGGCATTCCGCGCGGCGACTACATCGTGCGTGTCAATAACCGCAAGGTTCTGAATGGCGTTCTGGAGGCGATGGGCCTGGGCGAGGCCGCCGATCACGATGCCGTTCTGCGCACCATCGACAAGTTCGACAAGGTGGGCGAGGCCGGCGTGCGCGAGCTGCTGACCAAGGGCCGTCTGGATGCCTCGGGGGCGTTCATCGACGGGGTTGGCCTGTCTGATGATCAGGCCGAGCCAGTGATTGCCTTCCTGACCTCCAAGGCCGCCGATGCGGCCGAAACGCTGGCCAATCTGCGCGCTGCCGTAGGGGGCTCGCAGATCGGGCAAAAGGGCATCGAAGAGCTGGAAACCATCGCCGAGCTGGTGCAGGCGCAGGGCTATGGCGCGGACCGGATCGACATCGACCCCAGCGTCGTGCGCGGCCTGGGCTATTATACCGGCCCGGTTTACGAGGCCGAACTGACCTTTGAAATCTTCGACGAAAAGGGCCGCAAACGCCAATTCGGCAGCGTGTCTGGCGGGGGGCGCTATGACGATCTGGTCAAGCGGTTCACCGGACAGGAAGTGCCCGCCACGGGTGTGTCCATCGGCGTGGATCGCCTGCTGGCCGCGCTGCGTGAAAAGGGCCGCATCCAAAGCCAGGCCACCGGCCCTGTCATCATCACCGTGATGGATCGTGACCGCATGGCCGATTATCAAACCATGGTGGCCGAGCTGCGCAACGCCGGCATCCGCGCCGAGGTGTACCTGGGCAATCCGAAAAACTTCGGCAACCAGCTGAAATACGCGGACAAGCGCAACAGCCCCGTCGCCGTCATCGAAGGCGGCGATGAAAAGGCCAATGGCGTGGTGCAGATCAAAGACCTGATCCTGGGCGCGAAAATTGCCGAAAACGCCACGCTGGAAGAATGGAAAGAGCGCCCCAGCCAATACGAAGTGCCGCGTGATCAGCTGATCGCCAAGGTGCGCGAAATTCTGGAAGGGCAGGATTGATGGACCGCGCAACCATCCGCGCGCGGGCCGCTCAGCTGCGCGCCGGGTTCGAAGCCGAAGGCGCTCAGCCCGTTGAAACCGCGATCCTGCAACCGGCGGGTACGCTGCTGGATCTTTATGGCGAGGACATCCGCGCGCGGGCATATGTGACCTCGGACGCGCTGCGCGGCGAGCAGATGCTGCGCCCCGATTTCACCGTGCCCGTGGTGCAGATGCACATGGAATACGGCGCCGAACCCGCCCGCTACACCTATGCCGGTGAGGTCTTTCGCCGCCAAGAGGACGACGCCGCCCGCGCCAACGAATACACTCAGGTCGGCTATGAGGTGTTCGAACGCAACAATCCCGTCGATGCCGACGCCGAGGTGTTCTGCCTGATCAAATCCGCGCTTGGCAGCACGCCCCTGCGGGCCGCCACAGGGGACATCGGCATTCTGATGGCCGCCGTCGAGGGGCTGGACACATCCGCCGCGCGCAAGGCCGCGCTGCGCCGTCACATCTGGCATCCGCGCCGGTTCCGAGCGCTGATCGACCGCTATGCCGGGCGCGCCCCCGTGCCTGCCGCGCGCGCCGCGCTGCTGGCGGCTGACGATCCCTTTGCCAATGGTGCCCCCCAGATCGGGCTGCGCAGCCGCTCTGAGGTTGAGGCCCGCATTGCCACCCTGCGCGCCGATGCGGCCACGCCTCCGATCTCGGAACGCGAGGTTTCGCTGCTGGACGCGATCCTGTCGGTCCGCGAAAGCCTGCCCAACGCGCTGGAACATCTGCGCGACATCGCCGTGGACCTGCCCGCAATCGAGGCCGCCGTGGAACGTCTGGCCGCCCGGATGAAGGCGCTGGACAAGCGCGGCATTGACATTGAAACCCTGGATTTCGAGGCCAGCTACGGCCGGACCTCGATGGAATATTACGACGGGTTCGTCTTTGGATTCTACGCCGAGGCCCGCGCGGATCTGCCCGCAGTCGCCACTGGCGGGCGCTATGATGCGCTGACCCGCGTTCTGGGCCAGGGCGCGGAAATTCCAGCCGTGGGCGGCGTCATCCGCCCCGGACTGCTGATCGACCTGGAGGCGGGCAAATGAGCGTAAAGCTGGGTGTGCCCTCAAAGGGGCGCTTGATGGAAAAGACCTTTGAATGGTTCGGCGAGCGCGGCATCACCTTGTCGCGCACCGGCTCGGATCGCGAATATGCGGGCGCTGTTGCCGGGGTGGACGGGATCGAGCTGGTGCTGCTGTCCGCCGGGGAAATCCCGCGCGAGCTGGCCGCGGGCCGCATTCATCTGGGGGTGACCGGCACCGATCTGGTGCGCGAAAAACTGGGCCAGTGGGATCAGCAGGTGCAGGAACTGGCCGAGCTGGGCTTCGGCCATGCCGATCTGATCATCGCGGTGCCCAATTGCTGGGTCGATGTGGACACGCTGGACGATCTGGACGCGGCGGCGGCGGCATTTCGCGCCGCGCATGGGTTCCGCCTGCGCATCGCCACCAAATACCACCGTCTGGTGCGCGAATTCCTGCGTGACAATGGCGTGGCCGATTATCAGCTGGTCGATAGCCAGGGCGCAACCGAAGGCACCGTAAAGAACGAAACCGCCGAGGCCGTGGCCGATATCACCTCGACCGGGGACACGCTGCGCGCCAACCACCTGAAAATCCTGTCCGACGGGCTGATGCTGAAATCGCAGGCCACGCTGTTCCGATCCCGCAAGGCACCGCTGAACACCGCAGAACGCGCCGCGTTGCAGGCTCTGTGCGCAACGCTCAGGGTGGATTAGGCGGCGCAACCGGGCGGCCCCCGCCCGGAGCAGGCAGGTATGACGATTGGACAGGCCCAGACAGACAGGCCGGGACAGACAGGCCCGGACCGGACGGGCCGGACCGCAGCACCGTCAAATCTGATCGAAGGCCCCGCCCCGCCCCAGCCCGGCGGCGAAACGCGCGGCTCCGGCCTGGCCCTCGGTGGTAAAGCTCTGCAAAGAGCGCCATTCACGGCGCAAAGCAGCCCCCAGTTGCCCCCCCGAGGGGCGCGCGGACAGGTGATCGGCGCGCAGACAGGCCTGCGGGAAACGGATGATGCTATCGGCCAGATCCAAAGCCGTATCCAAAGCGCCCCCACGCGGCGCGACACGATCCACCAGCCCCATTTCGGCGGCCTCGGTGGTGCCGACGGCGCGGCCCGTCAGGATCATGTCATTGGCCCGCCCCTGCCCGACAATGCGGGGCAGACGCACGGTGCCTCCGTCGATCAGCGGCACCCCCCAGCGGCGGCAATAGACGCCAAAGGTGGCGTCCTCGGCGGCGACGCGCATATCGCACCAGGCGGCCAGCTCCAGCCCTCCGGCCACGGCATAGCCCTCGATTGCGGCGATCACCGGCTTTCTGAGTGACAGCCGCGTGGGCCCCATCGGCCCCGGCATCGGCTGCGCCACGGCATCCCAATCCTGAGGAATGTCCAGCTGCGCCATCCACCGGGCCCCGGCGCCATTGGCAGCGGCCTTCAGGTCGAACCCCGAACAGAACGTACCGCCCGCCCCCGTCAGGATCGCCAGATCGAACGCCTCGTCCGCTTCGAACTCCTGAAAGGCCGCATAGAGTGCTTGGGCCGTCTGCGGATCCACCGCATTGCGCGCTGACACACGGTCGATCGTGATCACACGCAGACGGCCTTCGTCGCGTATTTGAATGCTCATTGATGTCTCCTCCCGCTGGACAGAGTGCAACAGGAATGCAAAGCGAACAAGACAGAGGGTATTTCGCGTGTCCGGGCAGCGTGCTAAGAGACGGGATTGACCCTCAAACGCCAAGGCCACCATGACCGAGATCGAAGAAAAACTGGCCCATCTGATGCGCAACGTAGACGAGCTGTCAGACGTTGTGGCCCGCCAGCAAGACAAGATCGACCGGCTGGAACGCCGCGTTCAGATGTTGATGGAGCGCGCCGCGCAGCAGGAAAGCGATCAGGGCAGCTATATCTATACCGGCCCCGAAAAACCGCCGCATTACTGACGGGTCAGTCCGCCCACAATTCGGGCTGCATCCAGACCGGGGGCAGTTTCAGCCGGCCCTCCAAGTCCGCGCCCGGCCGCAGCGCCACCGATTGCCAGGCCGGTGCCCAATCGGCTGGCATGGGGTATGGCGGCGTCACCTGCGTCTCGGGCGCAAAGCCGAAACGGCCGTAATACCCCGGATCGCCCAGAACCAGCGCCAGCGCGGCCCCGTCCTGTTTCGAGCGCGCCAGCCCCGCCGTCACCAGCGCCGCGCCCAGCCCCATTTTCTGCCGATCCGGATGCACCGCCAAAGGCCCCAGCAACGCCACGCGATGCCCACCCACCTGGCCCGGCGTAAAGGCCACATGCCCCAGCAGAGCGTCCCCCTCCTGCGCCGCCAGATGCAGCACCTCGGGCAAGGCCGCCAGTTCCCGCACCACGGGGCGCAATTCTTCGTCCGGAAAGGCCGCCGGGTAAATTTCAAGCACCTCGGCCAGCCGGGAGCGATCCAATTCCACGATCCGGGTCATTACACCTCCTCGACGTCCAGCACGCCGTTCAGCCCCTTGATCGCCCCCTTGATCTGCGGGTTCACCGGGTATTGTTCCTGCGTGTCGATCTCAACTTCGCCCGGAAGATCCGGGTGAATCAGACGGAAAGAAACCGGGCCGCGCCCCGCGCCTCGCGCGGCCTCGCGGGCGCCGGCCAGAATATTGGCCACGTTCTGCACGACCGCGACATCATCAATCAAAATCTCCAGCCCCGAACTACCCGCATCCGCAATCACCGAATCCATCGCGGCAACTGACCGGATCGTGGGATCGAACTGGCCCTCGTTGAAACGCGCCTCAAGCGACATGACCACCTTATCCGTGTTTTCCAGCACGTTGCGCGCGGCGATCAGGTCTTCCTCTTTGCGGGCGAACATGGCGATCCCGGCCAATTGCCCGGTGCTGTCCGAAATGTTCATCCGGAAATAGCGGTTGCCCTTCAGGCTTTTCATCTCGCGGAACCCCGAGACCATCACCCCCACCGAGACAATCGCCGCCCCGCTGGCCTCGGCCTCGTCGCGGGCCTGAGCGATGGTTTTCACCTTCTTGCGGCGCAACGGGCCGGCATAGTCGTCCAGCGGGTGGCCGGTCAGGAAGAACCCGATGGCTTTTTGTTCCTCCATCAGCCGGTCGATCGGCGGCCAGTCATCAATCGAGCGAATGCGCGGTTCGGGCAGATCGTCCCCCGCCTCGCCGAACAGGGACACCTGATTGCTGGCCTTCTGTTCGTGGATCGCGGCCGAATAGCTCACCAGCGCGTCCAATGCCTCGAACACGCGGCGGCGGTTCGGGTCCAGCTGATCGAAGCCCCCGGCGCGGGCCAGCATTTCCAGCGGGCGCTTGCCCACACGTTTCAGATCGACCCGGCGAGCGAAATCGAAAAGCGTGGCAAAGGGTTTGTCCACCCCATCAACCTGCCGCCCGTCCGAGACCAGCTTCATCGCCTCAAGGCCTACGTTTTTCAACGCGCCCAGGGCGTAGATCAGCTTGCCATCAACCACATCGAAGGTCGGCAAGGACCGGTTCACGCAGGGCGGCACGATCTCGATTTCCAGCCCGCGACGCACCTCTTCGGCGTAAATCGACAGCTTATCGGTCAGATGAATATCGCAGTTCATCACGCCGGCCATGAACTCGGCCGGGTGGTTCGCCTTCAGCCAGCCGGTCTGATAGCTGACCACCGCATAGGCCGCCGCGTGCGATTTGTTGAAGCCGTAGTTGGCGAATTTCTCAAGCAGATCAAAAACTTCGCTGGCCTTTTTCGCGGGAACTCCGTTTTCGGCAGCGCCCTGTTCGAATTTGGGACGCTCGGCGTCCATGGCCTCTTTGATCTTTTTACCCATGGCCCGACGCAGCAGGTCCGCGCCGCCAAGGCTGTAGCCAGCCATCACCTGAGCGATCTGCATCACCTGTTCCTGGTAAACGATGATGCCCTGCGTTTCCTCAAGGATGTGATCAATCAGAGGGTGGACGGATTCGCGTTCCTTCAGCCCGTTTTTCACCTCGCAATAGGTGGGGATGTTTTCCATCGGGCCGGGGCGGTACAGGGCCACCAGGGCCACGATGTCCTCGATACAGGTGGGTTTCATGCGCCGCAGCGCGTCCATCATGCCGCTGGATTCCACCTGGAACACAGCCACCGTTTTCGCGCTTGTATACAGCTTGTAGGTCGGCTCATCATCCAGCGGAATCGCGCCGATGTCATCCAGCGCGCCCTCGGGCGGGTCATAGAGCTCGGTCCCGTCGGGGCCGATATGCAGGTGGCGGCCGTTCTTCTTGATCAGATCCACCGCGTTCTGAATGACCGTCAGCGTTTTCAGACCCAGGAAGTCAAACTTGACCAGCCCGGCCTGCTCGACCCATTTCATGTTGAACTGCGTGGCCGGCATGTCCGAGCGCGGATCCTGATACAGCGGCACCAGCCGGTCCAGCGGGCGGTCGCCGATCACCACCCCCGCCGCGTGGGTCGAAGCATTCCTGAGCAGCCCCTCGACCTGCTGACCATAGGTGAGCAGACGGTCGATGACCTCTTCATTGCGGGCCTCTTCGCGCAGGCGTTCCTCTTGCTTCAGGGCCTCGGCGATGCTGACGGGCTTCACGCCCTCCACCGGGATCAGCTTGGACAACCGATCCACCTGACCGTAAGGCATCTGTAACACGCGGCCGATGTCACGCACGGCGGCCTTGGACAAAAGCGCACCAAAGGTGATGATCTGCCCCACCTTATCGCGCCCGTATTTTTCCTGAACGTAGCGGATGGTTTCCTCGCGCCGGTCCATGCAGAAATCAATGTCGAAGTCCGGCATCGACACACGTTCCGGATTCAGAAACCGTTCGAACAGCAGGCTATAGCGCAGCGGGTCCAGATCGGTGATCGTCAGCGCATAGGCCACCAAAGAGCCCGCCCCCGAGCCCCGCCCCGGCCCCACCGGGATGCCGTTATCCTTGGACCATTGGATAAAGTCGGCCACGATCAGGAAATAACCGGGAAAGCCCATGCCCTCGATGATGTCCAGCTCGAAATCCAGCCGTTCCTGGTATTTTTCCACGGTATCCGCGTGGGGGATCACGGCCAGCCGGCGTTGTAGCCCTTCATTGGCCATGCGGCGCAGCTCGGACACCTCATCATCGGCGAATTTGGGCAAAATCGGATCGCGCCGATAGGCCATAAAGGCACAGCGCCGGGCGATTTCCACCGTGTTTTCAAGCGCCTCGGGCAGGTCCGCGAACAGCGTCACCATTTCCTGCTGGGTTTTGAAATAGTGCTGCGGGGTCAGGCGGCGGCGCGGCTCGACCTGATCGACATAGGCGCCCTCGGAAATACAGATCAGCGCGTCATGGGCCTCGTACATGTCTTCTTTGGGGAAATAGACATCATTGGTGGCCACCAGCGGCAGACCCAGATCATAGGCCATTTCGACAAAGCCGCGCTCGGTCAGGCGTTCGGGTTCGGGCAGGCCGTTTTCGCCGGGATGGCGCTGCAATTCCACATAGCAGCGGTTCGGATAAATCTGCGCAAAGCGGCGCAGCATCTGTTCGGCGGCGGCGCGGTGGCCGGCCTGCAATTCCATCCCCACGGGGCCCAGCGCGCCCCCCGTCAGGCAGATCAGCCCGTCTGAAAACTCGGTCAATTCATCGAAGGTGACCTGCGGCAACTGCCCGCCCTTGTCCACATACAGGCACGAGGACAGGCGCATCAGATTTTCATATCCGGTCTCGGATTGCGCCAGCAGAACCACCGGCGCGGGGTCTTTTTGCCGCGCACCCGGATCGGGCTGATGCCAGGCGACATCCACCTGGCAGCCCATGATCGGCTGGATTCCGGCCCCGCTGGCGGCAACCGCGAATTCCAGCGCCGAGAACATGGAATTCGTGTCCGTCACGGCAACCGCTGGCATGTCCATATCGGCACAGACCCCCGGCAGTTTTTTCAGCCGCATGGCCCCTTCCAGCAGGGAATATTCGGTATGCACGCGCAGGTGGATGAATCGAGCAGAGTCAGTCATGCTCACCATCCTATTTCAGCCGCTCTGGCCCGAAAAGCGCGAAATCGCAGCCCAAATCTTGGGCATATGCCACAAGTTCCATCAAACGATCCGTGGTTTTTCTTGCCAAATGGTAAAAACCGGGCTTTGCTGATCAAAACCAACAGGGGCCTTTGCCGTTTTCTACGCCGCATCGAAGACGGGTCACCAAGGTTAACACTCCGGTAAGGCGGCGGGTCTATCACATGGATATCACCTTTCTTCTGAACGGAGAGAGCGTGGAATTACGCGGCGTGCCCCCGACGAAATCCTTGCTTGACTGGCTGCGCGAAACGCGGGGCCTGACCGGCACCAAAGAAGGCTGTAACGAGGGCGATTGCGGGGCCTGCACGGTGATGCTGCAGGACGAAAACGGCAATCGCGCACTGAATGCCTGCATCCTGTTTTTGCCGCAACTGAATGGCAAATCCATTCGCACGGTCGAAGGGCTGGCCTCGCCGCTGGGGGATTTGCACCCGGTGCAACAGAGCATGATCACGCATCACGGCAGCCAATGCGGATTCTGTACGCCGGGTTTCGTGGCCTCGATGGCGACGGCCCATTTGAACGGGGACACCGATCATGCCACAGCGCTGGCGGGGAACCTGTGCCGCTGCACCGGCTACGCGCCCATTCTGCGCGCCGCCAAAGCGGCCGAGGCGCAGCCCGCCCCGCCGCATCTGTCGGATTTCACGCTGCCCATGCCCCTGCCGGCCACGGATGGCGACACGGTTCAGCCCGAAACCGCAGACCAGCTGGCCGCGTGGTACATGGATAATCCCGACGCCACGCTGATCGCGGGGGCCACGGATGTCGGCCTATGGATCACCAAACAGCTGCGCAGCCTGCCCAAGGCAGCCTTTCTGAACCGCTGCGCCGATCTGCAACAGATCACCGAGACCCAGAACAGCGTTACCATCGGCGCGGGCGTCACCATTGCGCGGCTCATCGCGCTGATGGACGATCTGCACCCCTCGCTGGGGCGGATGTTGCGGCGCTATGGGTCGGCTCAGGTGCGGGCTGCGGCCACGATTGGCGGGAATATCGCCAATGGCTCGCCTATCGGCGACGGCCCGCCCGCGCTGATCGCCCTGGGGGCGACGCTGCACCTGCGCCGGGGCCGCGAACGCCGGCAGATTCCGTTGCAGGATTTCTTTGTCGATTATGGCAAACAGGACCGGGCCGCGGGCGAGTTCATCGAGGCCATTACCCTTCCCAAACAGCCCGACCGGCTGAAATGCTATAAGCTGTCGAAACGGTTCGATCAGGATATTTCGGCCGTGTGCGGGTGTTTCTATATCGACGTGACGGATGGGGCGGTAACAGGGGCCCGGATCGCCTTTGGCGGCATGGCGGGCATTCCCAAACGCGCGTTTCATGTGGAAAACGCCCTGATCGGCCAGCCCTGGAGCGACAACACCATCGCCGCCGCATGGGAGGCCTGGGCGCAGGATTTCACGCCGCTCAGCGATATGCGGGCCTCGGCGGCCTACCGGCTTGAAACCGCGCGAAACATGCTCAGCCGCTACTTTCTGGAGGATCTGGGGGCCGATGTGTCCGTCCATCGTGTCACGGCGGAGGGGCACCCATGAGCAAGCCCGCCCCCCTGCCCTTTGCCGCTCTGCCGCATGACGCCGCGCATCTGCATGTGACCGGACAGGCCCGGTATGTGGACGATATTCCGATGCCTGCGGGCACGCTGCATCTGGCCTTTGGCCTGTCCACCATCGCCGCCGGGCGCATTGCCGCGATGGACCTGTCCGGCGTGCGCGCCCTTCCCGGTGTCAAAGCCGTTCTGACGGCCGAAGATCTGCCCTTTGCCAATGATGTCTCGCCCTCGGCGCATGACGAACCGCTGCTCAGCGACGGGACCGTGCATTATGTCGGCCAGCCGCTGTTTCTGGTGATCGCGGACAGTCATCTGATTGCCCGCAAGGCCGCCCGGCTGGCCATTATAGCCTACGAGGAAACCACGCCGATCCTGACCATCGATCAGGCTCTGGCCGCCGACAGCCGGTTCGAGGACGGCCCTCGCGTCTACGCCAAAGGCGATGCGGCAGAGGCGATCGCCCAGGCGCCGCGCATTATCGAGGGCACGCTGGAGCTGGGCGGACAAGAGCATTTCTATCTGGAAGGTCAGGCCGCGGCGGCGGTGCCGGGCGAGGATGGCGATATGCTGGTGCACAGCTCTACCCAGCACCCGACCGAGATCCAGCACAAGGTGGCCGAGGCGCTGGGGGTGGCCATGCACCGCGTCCGCGTGGAAATGCGCCGGATGGGCGGCGGCTTTGGCGGTAAGGAAAGCCAGGGCAACGCGCTGGCCTGCGCCTGTGCCGTGGCCGCGCGGATGACGGGCAGGCCGTGCAAGATGCGCTATGACCGTGACGATGACATGGTGATCACCGGCAAACGTCACGATTTTCGCATCACATATCGCGCCGGTTTCGATGAGGATGGCTTGATCCAGGGCGTGGAGTTCGTGCAGATGACGCGCGGAGGCTGGGCCCAGGATCTGACCTTGCCCGTGGCGGATCGGGCCATGCTGCACGCCGATAACGCCTATTACCTGCCCAATGTGCGGATCGAGAGCCACCGGCTGAAGACCAACACCCAGAGCGCCACCGCCTATCGCGGGTTCGGGGGGCCTCAGGGGATGGTGGGGATCGAGCGGGTGCTGGATCATATGGCCCATGATCTGGGAATGGATCCGGCAGAGCTGCGTCAGCGCAATTATTATGACGCGATGGAAGAGGATGAAGGGGGCGTTGTCCGGGCGGATTTGGATGAGGGGGGCGTTGCTCAGCCGGGTTTGGATGAGGGGGGCGTTGCCCCCCGGCCTGCGGCCTCCCCCCAGAGTATTTCTGTCAAAAAGAAGCGCGATGTGACGCCTTATGGGCAGGTTGTTGCGGATTTCGTATTGGAGGATTTGACCGGACAGCTGCTGGCGCAATCCGATTATGCCGCGCGGCGGGCTGAGGTTCGCGCGTGGAATGCGCGCAATCCGGTTTTGAAGAAGGGGATTGCCTTTAGCCCGGTGAAATTCGGGATTTCCTTTACGTTGACGCATCTGAACCAGGCCGGGGCATTGGTGCATGTGTATCAGGATGGCTCGGTTCAGTTGAACCATGGGGGCACCGAGATGGGCCAGGGCCTGTTTCAGAAGGTGGCGCAGGTGGCGGCTGGCCGGTTTGGCATCGCGATGGAGGCCGTTCGGATCACGGCGACGGATACGTCCAAGGTGCCCAATACCTCGGCGACGGCGGCGTCTTCGGGAACGGATCTGAACGGGATGGCGGTGAAGCTGGCCTGCGATGAGATTCGCGGACGGATGGAGGCGTTTTTGCGCGCCTATTCCGGTGGTGGGCAGGTCGGCTTTGCCGATGGCAGGGTGCGGGCGGGCGATCTGGAGATGAGCTTTGCCGAGGCCGCGCAGCTTTGTTATCAGAACCGGATCAGCCTGTCGGCCACCGGGTTTTACAAGACGCCCAAGCTGGCCTGGGACCGGATTCGGGGCGAAGGGCGGCCGTTCTATTATTTCGCCTATGGCGCGGCGGTGACCGAGGTGGTGCTGGACACGCTGACCGGAGAGAGCCGCATTTTGCGGGCGGATGTGCTGCATGATGCGGGGGCATCGCTGAACCCGGCGCTGGACATTGGCCAGATCGAGGGGGGCTATGTGCAGGGCGCGGGCTGGCTGACCACGGAAGAGCTGATTTGGGATGAGCGGGGGCGGCTGCGCACGCACGCGCCCTCGACCTACAAAATCCCGGCGTTTTCGGATCAGCCCGAGGTGTTCAACGTGGCCCTGTGGGAGGGGCAGAATCGCGAAGAGACGATTTATAGGTCCAAGGCCGTGGGCGAGCCGCCCTTCATGCTGGGGATTTCGGCGTGGCTGGCGCTGTCGGATGCGGTGTCTGCCTGCGGGCCGGGCTATCCTGCGCTGAATGCGCCCGCCACGGCCGAGCATCTGCTGACCGCCATCGGGAGGCTGCGCGATGGGGTTTGATCTGGACGGTCTGCGCGCGGCGGTTCTGGCGCAGGGACGGGTGGCCCGCGTGGTGATTGCCGCCATCGAAGGCTCCAGCCCGCGTGAGGTGGGCGCGGCGATGCTGGTCTGGGAGGGCGGCCAATCGGGCACCATTGGGGGCGGCGCGCTGGAATTTCAGGCCGCAAAGGCCGCGCGCGCGGCGCAGTCAGACCGGCTGAGCCGCCATGCTCTGGGCCCCGAGCTGGGGCAATGTTGCGGTGGGCGGATCACTCTTTTGCGCGAAATCTATGATCTGGCGCGTCTGGACGGGCTGGACGGCGGGGTGATTGCGCGCAGCGTGGATGGCTCAGACATGCCTTTGGGGGTGAAACGGGTGCTGGCCCGCGCGCGCGGTGAAGGGATCGCGCCGCAGACAGAATTAACCCAAGGCTGGTTTATCGAGCCCGTGCATCGCCCCGCCCAGTCGCTGTGGATCTGGGGGGCGGGCCATGTGGGGCGGGCTCTGGTACACACGTTGGCCCCCTTGCCGGATGTGTCGATCACCTGGGTGGATACCGCAGCGGCGCGGTTTCCCGGCGATCTGCCCGAAGGCGTCACCGCCCTGCCCGCTGCCCGGCTTGAGCTGCTGGTGCCCCATGCTCCGCTGGACGCGCGGCATGTGATCCTGACCTATTCGCACGCGCTGGATCTGGCGCTGTGCCATGCCCTGCTGGCCCATGGATTCGGCCGCTGCGGGCTGATCGGCTCGGCGACGAAATGGGCGCGTTTTCGCAGCCGTTTGGCCAATCTGGGTCACCAATTGGCAAGCATTTCGCGCATAGAATGCCCCATCGGAGACCCGACGCTGGGGAAACATCCTCAGGCCATTGCGATTGGCGTGGCGCGTGACATACTGACGACAACGGGGCGTAAGACTCCGCTTTGCAAGGGAAAAACCGGGTGACAGGGACGCTGCTATCTATTCAGGGCCTGACCAAGGCCTATCCGGGGGTTGTCGCCAACAGCGACGTCTCTTTCGACATCAAAGAGGGCGAGGTGCACGCCCTGCTGGGGGAAAACGGCGCGGGGAAATCCACGCTGGTGAAGATGATTTATGGGCTGGTGAAACCCGACAGCGGTACGATGCTGCTGCGCGGGGCGCCCTTTGCCCCGGCCGAGCCGCGGATCGCTCGGGCTGCGGGCGTGGCCATGGTGTTCCAGCATTTTTCCCTGTTCGAGGCGCTGAATGTGGCTGAAAACATTGCTCTGGGCATGGAAAACCCGCCGAAAATGGGTGACCTGGCCGCGCGCATCAAGGAGGTGAGCGAAACCTACGGCCTGCCTCTGGATCCCTATCGCACCGTTGGCGACCTGTCCGCCGGCGAACGCCAGCGGGTCGAGATTATTCGCTGCCTTCTACAAGATCCGCGCCTGCTGATCATGGACGAGCCCACCAGCGTTCTGACCCCACAAGAGGTTGAAATTCTTTTCAAAACGCTGCGCAAGCTAACATCCGAAGGGGTGGCGATCCTGTATATCAGTCACAAGCTGGAGGAAATCCGCGCCCTATGTGAAAGCGCCACGATCCTGCGGCTGGGCAAGAAGGTGGGCACCTGCGTGCCCCGCGATGTCTCTGCCCGAGAGATGGCGGAAATGATGGTCGGCAGCCAGTTGCACGTGCCCGAACGGGCGGGCGGCGATCTGGGGCCGGTGTTGCTGGAATTGACGGACCTGTCGGTGAAATCGCCCTCGGAATTCGGCACCTCGCTGAAAGGGATTTCACTGAAGGTACGCTCGGGCGAGGTGCTGGGGCTGGGCGGGGTCGCGGGCAATGGCCAGGACGAGCTTCTGGCCGCGCTTTCGGGGGAAATCCGCACCCCCGCCAGCGCCGTGATGATGGAGGGCCAGCCAGTCGGCGCGCTGGGGCCGACGGCGCGGCGTAAACTGGGGCTGCTGACCGCCCCCGAGGAACGCCTGGGCCACGCCGCAGCCCCCGACATGAGCCTGACGGAAAATGCCCTACTGACCGCATCCACCCGACAACATCTTGAAAAAAAAGGGTTCCTGAAATGGGGAAAGGCCCGCGAATTTGCCGAATCGGTGATTGAGCGCTTTGACGTACGCACCCCCGGCCCCGCGAATGCGGCGCGCTCGTTATCCGGGGGGAATTTGCAGAAATTCGTGATCGGACGCGAGGTGATGCAAGCGCCCACGGTGCTGGTTGTGAACCAGCCGACCTGGGGCGTGGATGCGGCGGCGGCGGCAGACATCCGGCAGGCTTTGCTGGATCTGGCCGCGGGCGGCGCGGCTGTGATCGTGATCAGCCAGGATCTGGATGAGTTGATGGAAATCTCGGACCATTTTGGCGCGCTAAACGAGGGGCGTCTGTCCGAGATCCGGCCCGCGCGCGGGCTGAGCGTGGAGGAGATCGGCCTGATGATGGGTGGCGCTCATGGGATGGAGGAAGCGCATGTTTAAGCTGTTTCCTTTGTTGAGTATTTTGGGAGCAAAGAAGGTGGGGGCCCGACCATGCTGAGACTGGAGAAGCGGCCTCAGCCGTCGCAGATATGGACCTATGCGACGCCGGTGCTGGCGGTGGTTCTGACGATGATCGCGGGGGGGATTTTGTTTGCCTTTCTGGGCAAGGATCCGCTGGTGGCGATTCGGACGATTTTCTGGGATCCGCTGTTTTCGGAATTCGCGTTTTACTATCGTCCGCAGCTGTTGGTGAAGGGCGCGCCACTGGTGTTGATTGCGATCGGGCTGTCCTTGGGGTTTCGGGCCGGGATATGGAATATCGGAGCCGAGGGGCAGTATATCGTGGGGGCGTTGACCGGGGCTGGCGTGGCCCTGGCGCTATATCCGATGGAGGCCTGGTGGCTGTTTCCGGCGATGGTAATTGCCGGCGCTTTTGGTGGGATGGTCTGGGCGATGATCCCGGCGCTTCTGAAGGTGAAATTTGGCACGAATGAGATTTTGGTCAGTTTGATGCTGGTCTATGTGGCTGAGCAGTTATTGGCCTCTATGTCTTTGGGGTTAATGAAGAATCCGCAAGGGTTTGGGTTTCCCGGATCACGCAATCTCCAGCAATATGACAGTGCGCATAATGCCGAGCTGATTGCCGGGTCTGGGATGCACTGGGGTGTTGTGGCGGCGTTTATCGCGGTGATTTTCGCCTATGTCCTGTTGAACCGGCATATGCTGGGATTTCACATTCGTCTGACCGGCGAGGCACCGCGGGCCGCGCGGTTTGCCGGGGTTGTTCCGGCGCGGTTGATTCTGTTCTGTCTGGGGATGTCGGGGGCGCTGGCCGGGCTGGCGGGGCTCTTTGAAGTGTCGGGGCCATCGGGGCAGGTGAGCATTGATTTCAATGTCGGCTATGGGTTTACGGCCATCATCGTAGCCTTTCTGGGGCGTTTGCATCCGGTGGGTATTTTGCTGGCCGGCGGGCTGATGGCGCTGACCTATATTGGCGGTGAGATCGCGCAATCCAAACTGGGACTGCCGTCAGCTGCGATCCAGCTGTTTCAGGGGATGCTTTTGTTTTTCCTGCTGGCAGTGGACGTGCTGACCAATTTCAGGATCAAACTGACCAAAGCGGAGGCCGCGTGATGGATATGTCCTCGATCAATCCGATTTTGCTGCTGGCCTCTCTGATCGTGGCGGCGACTCCGTTGTTGCTGGCCGCTTTGGGCGAGCTGGTGGTGGAAAAAGCCGGCGTTCTGAATCTGGGCGTCGAAGGCATGATGATCACCGGCGCGATCTGCGGCTTTGCCATTGCGGTCAACACCGGATCGCCCGTATTGGGGCTGGTCGCGGCGGCTGTTGGCGGGGCGGCTCTGTCGCTGCTGTTCGCAGTGCTGACGCAGTTTGCGCTGGCCAATCAGGTGGCCTCGGGCTTGGCGCTGACGCTGTTCGGGCTGGGGCTGTCGGCGCTGATCGGCCAGGGCTATCAGGGGATCAAGCCGCCGGCCTTTCCAGAATTCGACATCCCTCTTTTGTCAGAAATCCCGGTGCTGGGGCCGATCCTGTTCACCCAGGATTTCGTGGTCTATCTGGCGTTTTTCCTGACGCTGGGCACCTGGGCCGTGCTGAAATATACCCGCGTCGGGCTGATCCTGCGGGCGGTGGGGGAAAACCACGATGCCGCCCACGCCCTGGGATATAAAGTGGTGCGTATTCGCGTGCTGGCCATCCTGTTTGGCGGGGCCTGCGCTGGCTTGGGCGGGGCCTATATCAGCCTGATCCGCGTCCCCCAATGGACCGAGGGCATGACCGCCGGCATCGGCTGGATCGCTCTGGCGCTGGTGGTGTTCGCCAGCTGGAAACCCTGGCGCGTGCTGCTGGGCGCGTGCCTGTTCGGCGGCGTCAACGTGCTGCAACTGAACCTGCAAGCCGCGGGCATTGCCATCCCGGTCGAGATTTTGGCAATGTCGCCCTACGTCATCACCATTCTTGTCCTCGTCATCATGTCGGCCGACCGCAGCGGGGCGCCTGCCTCGCTGGGCCGATCCTTCCACGCCTCGCAATGAGGCCTAACTAAACTGCAAATAACAGGGAGAACCTGCATGAAACTCGTGAAACTTCTCAGCACTGCTGCGCTGGCCGTGGGTCTGGCGACCTCGGCCATGGCCGACGGCCACGGCGACAAAACCAAGGTCGGCTTTGTCTATGTTGGCCCGGTTGGTGACGGCGGCTGGACCTACGAACACGATCAGGGCCGCAAAGCCGTGGTCGAGGCCTTCGGCGATAAGGTCGAAACCGTCTATGTCGAAAACGTCCCCGAGGGCCCCGACGCCGAGCGCGTGATGACCCAGATGGCGCTGGACGGTGCCGATCTGATCTTCACCACCTCGTTCGGCTACATGGATCCCACCATCAACGTGGCCAAGAAATTCCCGAATGTGAAATTCGAACACGCCACCGGCTATAAACGCGCCGACAACGTGTCCACCTACTCGGCCCGTTTCTACGAAGGCCGCGCCGTTCAGGGCACCATTGCCGGCAACCTGACCCAATCGAACGTGATCGGCTATATCGGGTCCTACCCGATCCCCGAAGTGATCCGCGGCATCAACTCGGCCTATATCCACGCCAAGAAGGTCAACCCCGACGTCACCTTTAAAATCGTCTGGGCCTACACCTGGTTCGATCCCGCCAAAGAGGCCGACGCCGCCAAGGTTCTGATCGAACAGGGCGCTGACGTGATCCTGCAACACACGGATTCGACCGCGCCGCAGGCCGCCGCTCAGGCCGCCGGCAATGTCTACACCTTCGGTCAGGCCTCGGACATGGCTGAATACGCCCCGATGCCCCGCGTGTCCTCGATCATCGATGACTGGGCCCCCTACTACATCGCCCGCACCAAGGCCGTCATGGATGGCACCTGGACCAGCACCGACACCTGGGATGGCATCGGCGCCGGCATGGTCGGCATCGGCGAGATTTCCGACGTGGTCCCCGCTGACGTCAAAGAGGCCGCCCTGGCACTGAAGGCCGCGCTGGCCGATGGCTCCTACCATTCCTTCACCGGCCCGCTGAACAAACAAGACGGCACACCCTGGCTGGCCGAAGGGGAAATCGCCGATGATGGCACCCTGGCCGGCATGGCCTTCTACGTCGAAGGTATCGAAGGCGACATTCCGCAATAAGCGCCCAACCCGGCACCCAAAGGCCCCGCCCTCTCCGGTGGGGCCTTTTTCTCTCCGCCGCCACCCACCCGAGGCAGCGGCCACAGGCCGATGCCGAGACATCCAGCGCGCGCGCCAGCGCGCTCCTTTTCACAGCCGATTGCCTCGGACGGCCAGACATGGCATCCCTTGCATATGACCCGCAAACTCTCTCTGCCCGATACCGCCTCTGTTGCCGAAACCGGCCCCGATGGCCGCATGTACGCCCCCTCGGCCACCCGCAACATGGACGCCATCGCCGCCGTGCTGGACACGCACGCCCCGCCATCGGGCCACGCTCTGGAAATCGCCTCGGGGACGGGGCAGCACATCGCCCAGCTGGCCGCGCAACACCCCGGCCTGACCTGGCAACCCAGCGATCCCGATCCCGCCCGCCGCCGCTCGATTGACGCCCACGGGCAGGGCCTGCCCAACCTGCGCCCCGCCCTCGATCTGGATGCCTGCGCCCCCGGCTGGGCCGCCCGCCACCCCGGCCAGAACCTGGTCCTGCTGGTCAATCTTCTGCATCTCATCCCCGCAGCGGCCGCCCAAACCCTGATCGCCCAGACCGCCCAGGCCCTGGCCCCTGGCGGGCGCTTTATCCTCTATGGCCCCTTTTTGCGAGACGGAGAAACCACCTCGGACGGGGACGCCCGCTTCAACGACAGCCTGATCGCGCAAAACCCTCAGATCGGCTACAAGGACGACTGGGACGTCATCGACTGGCTGCAAGACAATTGGCTGGAACTGGTGCAGGTCATCGAAATGCCCGCCAATAACCTGTGCTTCATCGCCCGCAAACCCTGACAATCTGATCAGGATCAAAGCCCACGCGCCCCCGGCATGATTTGACAGCCTCAGGAAACATCAAAGAGGCTGAATATGACCTGGACAGACAAGCTGAACGGCACCCGCGACCAGCTGCGCAACCTGAACAAATGCATCCCCGACACCACCCGCGCCTTTGGCGGCCTTGGCAAAACAGTCAAGGAAGGCGGCGTTCTGGATTTCAAAACCAAGGAATATGTCGCCCTGGGCATCGCCGTTGCCACCCGCTGCGAGGCCTGCATCACCCTGCATGTCGAAACCCTGATCAAGGCCGGCGCCACGCGCGATGAAATCGGCGATGTGCTGGCCATGACCATCCAGATGGGCGGCGGCCCGGCAATGATGTACGCCGCCAAGGCCCTGGAATGCTATGACGAACTGACAGCCACCTAAGCGCACACGCGCAGCATGTGGCCAAGTGCGGCCAGGGTCTGGTTTGCCCCACATCGGGCCACATGCGCCCACCGGAGGATGAAGCCGCAGGCGTAATCCGACACAACCTGCGCGCCCCGAAAGGGGCGCACATTTAGGTCATCCGTCTTTGCGGATCGCCGCGTTCGTGGGGTCATACGGGCTGTCGCAGGTCACCGTGGCCTGCCACAGCTGATCGAACATCCTGACCTTCAGCCGCGTGCCTTCAACCGCCAGATCGGGGCGGACATACCCCATGCCGATGCTTTTCCCGAAAGCCACGGAATACCCGCCCGAGGTCAGGCGCCCCACCTTCGTGCCATCCTCCAGATACAGCGCCTCGCGGCCCCAGGGGTCGGCGTCTTCCGGCCCGTCGATCAGCAGCGTGCAGCAGGCCGAGCGGATTCCCTTGGCCGCCATCGCAGCCTTGCCGTGGAACTCTTTCGACAGGTCGATAAAGCGCGGCAGATCGGCCTCGGCCGGGGTGGCATCCCGTCCCAGCTCATTGCCGAAGGCCCGATAGGATTTCTCTTGCCGCAGCCAGTTCTGCGCCCGTGCCCCAACCAGTTTCATCCCGTGTTCCGCGCCCGCTGCCAGCAGTTGATCCCACAGGTAGCGCTGCATTTCGATGGGGTGATGCAATTCCCAGCCCAGCTCGCCCGTATAGGCCACACGGATCGCATTGACCGGGCACATGCCCAGCTCGATCCGGCGTTCGGACAGCCAGGGAAAACGCTTGTTCGACAACACGGTTTGCGGCTCGGCATCGCGGATCAGAGCATTCAGCACATCGCGGGATTTCGGGCCTGCAATGGCAAACACACCCCATTGCGTGGTGACGTCCTGCGCGGTCACGAACGCGCCGGGATGAGCCGCGTTCCAATCCGCGATCGCCTTGAACAGATAGTCCTGATCATAGGCCGTCCACGCCCCGGCCGAGACCAGATAGTAATCCTCCTGCCCCCGCCGCACGATGGTATATTCGGTGCGCGTGGTGCCGGCATCCGTCAGCGCATAGGTCAGGTTGATCCGGCCGATCTTGGGCAATTTATTGCAGGTGAACTGGTCCAGAAAAGCGGTGGCACCGGGGCCTTTGACCACATGTTTGGTAAAGGCGCTGGCGTCGATCAGCCCCACGTTTTCTCGGATCGCGCGGGCCTCGTCCACGGCATATTGCCACCAACCGCCCCGGCGGAAGCTGCGAGCGTCATGATCGAAACTGCCTGGCGCATCCAGAGGGCCATAGTAATTCGGCCTTTCCCAGCCATTCACCTGCCCGAACTGCGCGCCCAAGGCTTTTTGGCGGTCATAAACCGGGCCGGTGCGCAGCGGGCGGGCGGCCTCGCGCTCTTCGTCGGGGTGGTGCAGGATATAGACGTGCTCGTAGCATTCCTCGTTCTTTTGCACCGCATATTCCGTGGTCATCCAGGGGCCATAGCGTTTGGGGTCCAGGCTGGCCATGTCGATCTCGGCCTCGCCTTCCACCATCATCTGCGCCAGATAATAGCCCGTGCCCCCAGCGGCCGTGATCCCGAAGCTGAACCCTTCGGCCAGCCACATGTTGCGCAGCCCCGGCGCGGGGCCGACCAGCGGGTTGCCATCCGGCGTGTAGCAGATCGGGCCATTGTAATCATCCTTCAACCCCGCCGTTTCCGAGGACGGAATCCGGTGGATCATCGACATGTATTCCTCTTCGATGCGGTCCAGATCCAGGGGGAACAGATCGGCGCGGAATGTGTCGGGCACACCATAGGCAAACCGGGCGGGCGCACCCCGTTCATAAGGGCCCAGGATCCAGCCGCCGCGTTCCTCGCGCACGTACCATTTGGCATCGGCATCGCGCAGGACCGGGTGTTCGCCATGGGTTTTGCGGTAGTCCACCAGCGCCGGATCGGGCTCGGTCACGATGAACTGATGTTCAACCGGAATGGCCGGGATCTTGATCCCCAGCAACTGCGCGGTGCGCTGCGCGTGGTTGCCGGTGGCGGTGACGACATGTTCGGCCGTGATGACCTGCCGATCGTCCGAGGGCACCAGATTCCCGCCCTTTTCCACCATTTTCGTCACCGAGACGCGCCACTCGCTGCCTGTCCATTCATAGCCATCTACCTGCCATTTGCGCTCGATGATCACGCCGCGCTGACGGGCCCCCTTGGCCATGGCCATGGTCACGTCGGCCGGGTTGATATAGCCATCGGTGGGGTGGTAAATCGCGCCTTTCAGATCCTCGGTGCGCAGCAGCGGCCAGCGCTCCTTGATCTGCGCAGGGGTCATCCATTCACAGGGCACCCCCGCGGTTTCGGCGGTCGAAGCATAGAGCATATACTCGTCCATCCGCGCCTGCGTCTGCGCCATCCGCAGATTGCCCACAATGCTGAACCCCGCGTTCAGGCCGGTTTCGGCCTCCAGCGTTTTGTAGAATTCGACCGAGTATTTATGGATATGGGTCGTGGCATAGCTCATGTTGAACAAAGGCAGCAGGCCGGCGGCGTGCCAGGTGCTGCCGCTGGTCAGCTCGTCCCGTTCCAGCAGCATCACATCCGACCAGCCCGCGCGGGCCAGATGATAAGCAATCGAGGTGCCGACGGCGCCACCGCCGACGACCAGAGCTTTAACATGGGTTTTCATCGCGGATTTCATTGCGCAGACGACTCCGTTGCGTGGATTTGCCGTGATGTTGGCCCATTGCGTGCCGCCGCGCATTTACCAGCCGACCCATGAGAGCGCGAAACCGACATGCGGAGGCAAACCGCACGGCACAAAACCGACCGGCCGGTCAATTGGGCTTGCCGCGCCGCAGCGGATACCGTAAATATACGGTGTCCTTACGGAGGAGACCCCGACAGAATGCACATCTGCCGTTCAGTTGCCGACACCCGCGCAGCCATCGCAGCCCTGCGCGCGCAGGGAAAATCCATTGGTTTTGTGCCCACGATGGGCTTTTTGCATCAGGGGCACCTGTCACTGGTGGCGCGCGCGCAACAGGCCGCCTCGGCCAGTGTTGTGTCCATCTTCGTCAATCCCACACAATTCGGCGAGGCCACGGACCTGGACGCCTATCCCCGCGATGAAAAGCGTGACCTGGCCCTGCTGCGCGACGCGGGCGTGGATGTCGTGTTCCTGCCCGACGTGGCCACCATGTACCCCGAAGGCAGCGAAACCATCGTAGAAACCACCCGCCTGGCCAATATGCTGCACGGCAAGGTGCGACCGGGACATTTTCGCGGCGTGACCTCGGTTGTGGCGCGACTGTTCAACATCGTGCAGCCAGATGTGGCCGTATTCGGCCAGAAGGATTATCAACAGCTACAGGTGATCCGCCGTATGGTCAGCGACCTGCATTTCCCGATTGACATCATCGGCGGCCCCACCGTGCGCGAACCCGATGGGCTGGCCATGTCCTCGCGCAATGTGCGCCTGTCGGCTGACGATCGCGCCGCCGCTGTGGTGCTGTCGCGCTCATTGAACGCCGCCGAAGAGGCCGCGCGCCAGCCCGGCGCCACCGTGGATGACATCCGCGCCGCCATCGCCAACACCATTCAGGCCGAACCCCGCGCCGCGCTGACCGGGCTGGACACCGTCGCCGCCAAGAGCCTCGAAAACCTCTCTGGCCCTATCACACAGCCCGTGGCGGTGATGATCTCGGTCCAGTTTTCCGACATTCTACTGATTGATCAAAGGGTTATCCAAGCATGAGCACTCAGACCAAAATCCGCCGCATCACCGCCCCCCAGATCGCGGCCCGCAAAAACGCCGAGCCCATCGTCTCGCTGACCTCCTATCACGCGCATACGGCCGCCATCGTCGATAAATACGCCGATTTCATCCTGGTCGGCGATAGCCTGGGCATGGTGATGCACGGGATGGACAGCACACTGGGCGTCTCGCTGGACCTGATGATCATGCACGGCCGCGCGGTGGTACGCGGCACCCAGCGCGCGCTGGTCGTAGTAGACATGCCCTTCGGCACCTACGAGGAAAGCCCCCAGATCGCCTTCCGCAATGCCGCGCGTATCATGCAGGAAACCAATTGCGGCGCGGTCAAACTCGAAGGCGGCGCGCGCATGGCCGAAACCATCCGCTTCCTGGTCGAACGGGGCATTCCCGTGATTGCCCATATCGGCCTGACCCCGCAATCCACCAACACCATGGGCGGCTTCAAAACCCAAGGCCGCGAGGAAGACAGCTGGCCCCAGCACGAGGCCGACGCCCAGGCCGTCACCCAGGCCGGAGCCTTCGCCGTGGTGCTCGAAGGCATGGTCGAACCCCTGGCAGCCCGGATCACCAAACAGATCGACATCCCCACCATCGGCATCGGCGCCAGCGCCGACTGCGACGGCCAGATTCTGGTGCTCGAAGACATGCTCGGCCTGAACGACTGGACCCCCAAATTCGTCAAGGTCTACGGCGATCTGGGCCCCGCCATCGAAAAAGCCGTCAGCACCTACGCTTCCGAGGTCAAATCCCGCGCCTTCCCCGGCCCCGATCAAACCTACAAATAACCCTTCTTTGCTCTGCAAATACTCTGGGGGAGCCGCTGGAAATCCCCGATTTCCAGCGGTGGGGGCAACGCCCCCCAGCCCTCCCAAAACGCCCCCGCCCCCTTGTGCATTTACGCACAGACTCCCCCGAATACGCGCCAGTTTGATTTTCCGCTGCGATCCTCCAGATTAACCCCAATCAGGAAAGGACCGCGCCATGACCTTCAGACCCGTCACCGCCACCAGCCTCGCCCAACCCACAACCGAGGGCGCGGGCGTCCATCTTCACCGTGTCTTCGGCTTCTCCGATCCCAGCCTGACCGACCCGTTCCTGATGATGGACGATTTTCGCAACGACGATCCGCGCCTCTATTCCAAGGGCTTTCCCTGGCATCCCCACCGCGGGATCGAGACCATCACCTATGTGCTCGAAGGTCAGGTCGAACATGCCGACAGCCTGGGCAACACCGGCCTTCTGGGCCCCGGATCGGTGCAATGGATGACGGCCGGGTCGGGAATCGTGCATCAGGAAATGCCCTCGGGCGATACCCAGGGCCGGATGCACGGGTTTCAGCTGTGGGCGAACCTGCCCGCAGCGCTGAAAATGACCACCCCGCGCTATCAGGACATCACCGGCAGCGACATCCCGATCGAGGGCGATGACGACGGCACCACGATCAAGGTCATCATCGGCTCGTTCTGGGGCAAGACCGGCCCGGTGGACGGGATCGCGGCCAACCCGATGCTGCTGGATGTGTCGGTGCCGCCCGGACGGCGCAAAGTGCTGCCCGTGGACACCCGCGCCAACGCGCTGGCCTATGTCTTTGCCGGATCGGGCAGCTTCCGCGATGCCTCGGATCCGGTGGGGATCAAGGTGGAGAAGGAATTCCAAGGGACCGAGCTGAACATCCGCGATCAGACCGGCAACCGCACGCTGGTACGCTTTGGCGCGGGCGATGAAATCACCGTGCAGGCCGGCGACGCAGGCATCCGTTTTCTGCTGATGACAGGCCGGCCCATTCAGGAACCCGTCGCCTGGCACGGCCCCATCGTGATGAACACCCAGGACGAGCTGCGCCAGGCCTTTCGCGAGCTACAGAACGGCAGCTTTATCAAACACGACTGATCATTCACCAATCGCCACGCCCTCGCGGCGTTTATCGGCCCCGCCGCTCAGGCGCGGGCCGATTTCGATACTGCCCAGCCCCGACACCATCGGTGCCGATTTCACGCCATAGCCCATGTCGCTCAGGCTTTGCATCGTGTCCAGCGCCGCGGGCCCTGTTTCGATGTCATAGCGGCCAAAGCGGTTGATCCGGTGCGGCAGATCCATCGCCTGCTGCACATCCAGCCCCCATTCGGCCCAGGCCAGAATCGTATTGGCCACATAGCCGATAATCATGCTGCCCCCCGGACTGCCCGTCACCAGAACCGGCGCGCCATCGCGCATCACGATCGTCGGCGCCATCGAGGACCGGGGCCGTTTTCCCGGCTCCACCCGATTGGCGACCGGCACCCCGCCCAGATGCGAGCGAAAGGAAAAATCCGTCAGTTCATTGTTCAGCAAAAACCCATGCACCATCAGACGCGAGCCAAACCCGTTTTCAATCGTCGTGGTCATCGACAGCGCGTTGCCGTAGCGATCCACGATAGAAATATGCGAGGTCGAGGGCAGCTCTGGTGCCGCGTCATCCGCCCAGCGGCTGGCGTGATCGAATTTGGGATTGCCGGGCGGGGCCTCGGGCAGGCGCGGGCCGCGCAGCAGGGCTGCACGGGTTTTCAGATAGTCCGGCTCCAGCAGGCCCTGCACCGGGACGGGCACATAATCGCTGTCGGCCATGAACCGCGCGCGGTCCGCAAAGGCCAGGCGGCTGGCATCTCCGATCAGGCGCAGAACCTGCGGATCGTCCGGCCCCGCGGACAGATCGAACTGCGCCAGCATTCCCAAAATCTGCCCCACCGTCAGCGCCCCCGAGGACGGCGGCCCCATTCCGCAGATCTCCAGGCTCTTGTAGGGGGCGCAGACTGCCGCGCGTTCTTTGGGGCGATAGACAGCCATATCCACAGCCGTCAGCACACCGCCATTCTGCTGGACCCGGCGCACGATCTGATCGGCGAAATCCCCTGTATAAAAGGCCTCTGCCCCCTGTTCGGCCAGCATCCGCAGCGTGCGTGCATAGGCGTCGTTACGCAGGATCGACCCGGCCCGCAGAGCCTGACCGTCGGGCAGGAAATAGCGCGCAGTGTCCGCAAAGCGGGCCAGCCGCGCAGCATCCCGTGCGACCGATCCGGCCAGACGTTCGGACACCACGAACCCCTCTTGCGCCAGCCCCAGCGCATCGCTGAACAGATCGGCCCACTCTGCGCGCCCCCATTTGCGGTGCATCAACTGCAACAGCGCCGGCGTTCCCGGCGTCCCGACGGATCGCCCGCCCACAACCGCGTCAAAGAACTTCAGCGGCGCGCCCGTATCGTCCTGAAACAGCCGGGGCGTGGCGGCCAAGGGTGCGGTTTCGCGCCCGTCCAGCGTGCTTAGCGTGCCGGTGTCCGCGTCATACCAGACCACAAAGGCCCCGCCGCCCAGCCCCGAGGATTGCGGCTCGACCAGGCCCAACACCAGCTGCGTGGCGATGGCCGCATCCGCCGCCGTCCCGCCCGCGCGCAGCACCCGCGCGCCGGCCTCGGCCGCATAGGGGTTGGCCGCGACGATCATCCAGTCATCCGCCCAAACGGGCTGTCCGGCCTCTTTGGCCTCCAGCCCTGCGGCCACGGCGGGCGTGATGTCCAGCCGCCCTGCCCCGCCAATTTCCGGTGCCACGCTGTCAGCCGCCTGCTGCGCCCCCGCGCCAGAGCATAGAAAAAGGCCCATGAGAGCCGCCATAATATCGCGTTTCATGGGCCTTTTCCTTTCGTATAATCAGAGCCTTACAGCAGCCCCGGCACCACCTGATCCGGCGGGCGATGGCCGTCATCAAAGGTTTTGATATTGATGATCACCTTTTCGCCCATTTCCAGCCGCCCCTCTTCGGTGGCCGAGGCCATATGCGGCAAGGTCACCACGTTGGGCAGCTCCAGCAGTTTGGAGTTCACCTCCGAGCCGTGCTCGAACACATCCAGCCCGGCCCCGGCCAGCTCGCCTGCGACCAGCATCCGGGTCAGGGCGTTTTCGTCGATCACCTCGCCGCGCGAGGTGTTCACGATCACCGCGGTCGGTTTCAGCAGTTTCAGACGGCGCGCATTCAGCAAATGAAAGGTCGAGGGCGTGTGCGGGCAATTGACCGAGATCACATCCATCCGCGCCACCATCTGATCCAGGCTTTCCCAATAGCTGGCCTCGTATTTCGCCTCGATGTCGGCGTGCAGGCGGTGACGGTTATGATAGTGGATTTCCATCCCGAAGGCGCGGGCGCGCTGCGCCACGGCCTGCCCGATCCGGCCCATGCCCAGAATCCCCAGACGGCGCCCTCCAATGCGCCCCCCCAGGAAGCCGGTGGGCGACCAGCCCTCCCATGTGCCGGATTTCATCGCAGCCAGACCTTCGGGGATACGGCGGGTGACGGCCAGCATCAGCGCCATGGTCATATCCGCGGTGTCGTCATTGACCACGCCTGGCGTGTTCGACACCAGAACCCCGCGCTGGCGGGCGGTATGAATGTCGATGTGATCCACGCCTGCGCCATAGTTGGCGATCAGTTTCAGGCGCTCTCCGGCCTGCCCGATCAGGCCCGCATCGATCTGATCGCTTAGCGTGGGCACCAGCACATCGCAGGTTTTCACCGCATCGACCAGCTCGGCGCGGGTCATGGGTGTGTCATCCTCGCGGAGTGTGACGTCAAATAAGTCCTTAAGCCGGTTTTCGACAGGTTCCGGCAAGCGTCGCGTAACGACAACACTCAGGCGTTCAGATGGCATATTGGTCCTCCCAAATCTTTTCAAAACGAGGCGTTGCTGGCAGAGTGGCCGATACAGGGCCGAGGCACAAGAACCTGCGGCCAAAAATAAACGCAGTACACGGGCTATATACGGGCAAGGACGATGAACACGCAGGCGATTGTGGCCGCTCTTTGCGGTTTTCTGTTGGTGACTTCCGCCGCCGCCGAAGAGCGCGGCCGCGAGACGAACCTTCCCATTCCGCGCTTTGTCTCGATCAAGGCGTCCAAGGCAAATGTCCGGCGCGGACCGGGGCTGAGCCACCGCATCGACTGGGTGTTCAAACGCAAGGACATGCCGGTCGAGGTGACGGGCGAATACGAACACTGGCGCCGGGTGCGCGACCGCGACGGCGCGGGCGGCTGGGTGCATTATTCGCTGCTGTCGGGCGCGCGCACGGTGATCGTGGATCAGGATCTGCTGGATCTGTTCGCCCGCCCGGACGAGACCGCTCCGATCAAGGCGCGGCTGGAAATGGGGGTCATCGCCCGGCTGGAGGATTGCGGGCCGGACTGGTGCCGCCTGTCCACCGGCGGCTATCGCGGCTGGGCGCATAAAACCAAACTCTGGGGCGTGGCCCCCGATGAGATCCGCGACTGACAGGTTTACTTGTCCCCGCCTATCGCTAATCTGACACCTGATTTGATATTCAGGATTTAGACCGATGCGATTTTTCTGCGTTCTGTTGATGCTATTGCCGCTATGCGGTGCAGCCACGGCACAAGAGGCCCAAAGCAACCAGCCCTCGGGCGCGATTTCCGTCGAGGACAGCGCCAGCCAGGATGCCGCCATCGCCGTCCGTATCCGCGACATCCTGGCCGAGCTGGAGGGCTACGGCGATGTCACCGTCACCGTCAGATCCGGCATCGTTACCCTGCGCGGCACCACGCTGGAGGCCGCCGACATCGCCCGGCTGAACGTCATCGTCGCCCGTGTCGAAGGCGTGGTGGCCATCAAGAACGAGGTGACGGAATCCACCGATGTGGTCGAGCGGCTAAGCCCCGCAATGGAGCGTTTCACCGACCGGATGGAACAGCTGGTGGCCTATCTGCCGCTGCTGATCGTCGCCATCGCCGCCTTTTTGCTGGTCACGTTTGCGGGCATCCTGCTGACCCGGCTGAAAAACCCGTGGAACCGGCTGGCTCCGAACCGATTTATCGCTGACATCTATCGCAGCGTGATCCGCCTGGTCTTTATCATCGGAGGCGTTGTCGTCGCGCTGGATATTCTGGGCGCGACGGCGCTGCTGTCCACCATTCTGGGCGCGGCGGGGATTGTCGGGCTGGCCATCGGCTTTGCCGTCAAGGACACGGTGGAAAATTTCATCGCCTCGATCATGCTGTCGATCCGCCAGCCCTTTCGCCCCAATGACGCGATCGAGATCGGCGGCGATCAGGGCATCGTTATCCGCCTGACCAGCCGCGCGACGATCCTGCTGTCCTATGATGGCAATCATATCCGCATCCCCAATTCGACCGTCTTCAAAAGCCGGATCGTCAATTACACCACCAATGCCGAACGCCGGTTCACCTTTGACCTGGGCGTCGCCCCGGATACCGATCTGACCCAGGCGATGGCTCTGGCCCGTGACACCCTGTCCCAGCTGCCCTTTGTTCTGCAAACGCCGGCCCCGAATGTGTGGATCGACACGGTGGGTGACAGCACCATTTCCCTGCGCCATGCCGCCTGGATCGACCAGCGTGAAACCGGCCTGCTGGGCGCGCGCTCCGAAGCGGTGCGCCAGGTCATGAGCGCCTTCACCCTGGCCGGAATCGCAATGCCCGAACCCACCTACCGGCTGCTGACCAAACCAATCGAGCCCCCCGCCCCCATCAGCACGAAACCCGCCATTGCCGCCCCCGCCGACGCCCCCCTGGCCGAGATCGAAGCCACGATGGAACAGGATTTGGAGCGCTTCGTCGAAGAAGAGCGCCAGGACAGCCACTCCGAAGACCTGCTGTCCGAACACGGCCCGACCGAGTAATTCCCTCACATAATTCCGCACGAAAAAATCTGTGTTTTTTTCGCAATTCAGGGCTTGCACCCGTCAAACCATCGCATTATCTACGCCCTCACCGTTGGGGTGTAGCCAAGTGGTAAGGCAACTGTTTTTGGTACAGTGTACCGTAGGTTCGAATCCTACCACCCCAGCCAACTTCTCTTTTTCATTAAATTTCAAATACTTAGGCGATCACAAGAATTCGCCTCCGGAACACTTTTTCGACACACCTATCCGGACCAGTTGGCGACCAGCGACATGCCGCCCGACTCAAAAAAGCCCACCGGGATGATCCTGATGGGCGTTGCGTTGCTTAACTTTTAGAACAAGGTTGCCTGCAACGGACAACCAAGGATCATCCGCCGGGCTAGTGGGTCACTTCTGATGTATCAAGGTCTGCCATACCAGCCGACAACCATTCTTCTGGAACTTGACCATAGTTGGTAGCGATGATCGAATTTACGACGCCAGCACCCCAATCGGTAAGCTCGCCTCGGCCATCTTTAAAGCAACAGTATTCCATGAACTTGGGTGTCAGCCCCTCCGCGAAGGAATTTGGCTCCCGTTCTCTTGGAATGAATCTCTTGGCAACTGGCACATAGCTGAACATGAGCAGTTCTTCATTTGATTGACTTTCGGCTCTTAACTGGACGTAGAAGCCACCCTTCATCGTGAACCCAGCATCTTTCATCGTCTTGACGAACTCCGGCGCCCAAGCGTCATCGCCTTCTGTGGTAATGTCCACACGTTCAATTTTCAGTTCAAATGTTTCGATAGGTGAGTTTCCCACATGCCTCTCCAAATACGCGAAGTCGGTCATACTATGGCCGGGCAAATTCGAACTGTGTAGCCCGAATATACAACAACCCGCCAGTTTGCACCGGCGGGTTAGCGATAATCGCAACCAACACAAGCGCACAACAAAAACCCCGCGCCAGTTGACTTACATCGAAACGATGATCCGGCGCGGGGTTTGATCGGGGCGAAGTTGGAAGCCAGCCCCTAATTGTTACTATATAACACTTTTGTCCCGAGATGCTCAAGCCGTTCGTCACGGGCATAGGCATTTTCTGCCAGAGTGCGCAGCTCCAGAGGCAGCGTCTTTAAGTCAACCTGCCTATCACCAATCCGGGACAGCTTTGGCCAAGCTCCCATAAGTGCTTCAAGCAGAGTTCGTGCCGTCATATTCATCATCACTCCTGCGCGCTCGCTTTCGGGCGCTTCGCGCCCACCAATTGTTTCACATAGCCGGAAGATGAAACGAAATGCACAGAATAAACTATTAACAAATAAAAATAATACCTGCAGTCATAGGACTTTCCCCCTTGGACAGCACAAAACCTAATCTGTGATGTCCAAGGGGGATGTTCTGCATATAACAGGTGGTGAAGGGCTACTAACACTAGGTGGCTTCCATTGACCTAGCAGCGCCCCGATCCCGGCCTTTCAGCCAAGCGGTTACAGCCTTTCGGCTGAGCGTCACGCCCGGCTTTCCTCCAACCTAGACGTGATCGGTTGTTGTGACCCGGATCGAAGCCCGACGCACATTGCAACCGTCTTTCTGTGCCATTTCGACTACGTCCGGCGGCGACCATCTGGGGCGTCCGATATTCTCTATCGGGGAGCGGAACCAGACCAAGGGCTTTCGCCGATCTTTCCTGCACCTTCCAGCTAGGCGTCTCGCTGCCCGGTCATGATCCCGGTGCTGGCGTTCAATGTAAGGCTGGTATCAAGGTGTCGGTGAGCGGAATAGAAAGTATCGGCTCGAACCTGACTGCTTTGTGCTTTGTGCTGCCGTTCCGGCCCCAACAAATTACCAAAAATCGGCGCAAGCTACAAGACTGTATCTTTAGCGCCTTCTATTGTTGAGAAGATTGCCAGGACGGCCCTGTTTTCTCAATTCGTCCACAACAACACCACGCATAGTGCTTTCCATTTCGCGCGCCGTCTTTTTCGCCAGATCAGCGTTTTGACTTGGCGTGCCTGCCGATCCGTTCACCGTCACCGGCGCGTTGATGTTGACCACCTGCCCGGAGTCCACCACAGGCCCGGAGCGCGCCGCCTGTGCGCTTCTCAGGGGTGCCGCGCCTCCTACCAGCCCACCAGAGGCGTAGCCCCTCTTAGCGGCGCTGTGCAGCGCTTCCAGATTGCCGACGCCAATCCGGCGGGTGGCCTCTTTACTCAGCACGTATTCGCCGCGATGCACCACCCCGGCGGGTTCGAACTTGCCGCCGTCGCCGGTGTAACCACCGGCAGCGAACAGCCCCAGCCCTTTCAGCAATCCCCCGATCAGGCCGTCACCACCCACCCCGGCGAAGATGCTTTCGAAGGCGCGGTTGGCCGCGATCTCTGCCAACCTACCCAGCACCCCGGCCAGCGCTTCCTTGAAGCTGTGCGCGCCGGTCACAAGGCCGGTGAAGGCATCCTTGAGCGAACCCTTCATATCGCTCACCGCGCCCCGGAAGTCGTCGTGCCGCTGCCGGGCTTCCTCTGCGCGCTGCGCGGCGTTGGCGTAGCTCGCGGCTACGCGGTCGATTTCTGCGCGCAGCTCAGGCGTGATCGCCTTTCCGGCTTGGCGACGTGGAGCAACCTACTACGCGCGGCTAGATGTGCCGACCGATCTTGTGGAGATCGTTGGCACCACGACGCGCAAGCAGTCGCTCAAGACGAAGGATGAGGCCACCGCGAAGCGGTTGCTATGGCCGGTGATCGAACAATGGCGGCGCGAATTCGATGAGCTGCGCGCCCGGCGCGTCCTGACCGACGACGACAAAGCCGCCGCTGTCTGGCAGCAATACACCGAGGGCCTAGAGCGGGATGAAGATCGCCGCCGCAACTTGCCGAACGATGCGGATATTGAAGCTGCGACCGAACGGGCCGTCGATAGGGTGCAGCGCGAGAACATCGACACAGCCGACCCGCTGGCGATGCTTGACGCCGCTTTGGAAATACAAGTGCTTCAAGATCAGCTCAAGGGAGCTGAGAGCATTGACGCAAAAGCGAGGCGCGCGAAGCTGTCAGAGCTGCGCAAGCATCTGAGCGCCGGGAACACGGCGCTGATTGAACATGAGGTTGACGAATTTCTCACCCGGAACAAGCTGATCATTGAACCGGGGTCGCCTGATCGGGGGGCGCTGGCCCGCCAGATGATGCGCGCAGAGATAGAGGCGCTGAGACGCACCGTAGAGCGCGATGAAGGCAATTATGCGGGGCAACCCCTAGACCCCATCGTCAAGCCCGCCAGTGGCGCGCGCAGAGCCGTTGCAGAGCCGGGGCAGTCGGTCTTGGAGGTGTTCGACATCTACGCCACCGAGAACCCGAAACAAGTGAAGCCCGACACACTCACACAGGCCCGGCGCGACGTTGGCTTGTTCGTCCAATATGTCGGCAGCACGTTCCCTGTTACGGAGATCGACAAGAAGGCTGTGCGCGAGTGGAAGGCATTGCTGTTGAAGTTCCCAGTGAAGGCAGCCGAAACCAAAGCCTTCACAGGCATGTCGATTGAACAGGCCGTCAAGCACAATGAGCAGATCGGCAAAGGTAAGTTTGTCTGCCCATCTCCACACCACCATTCCGGAACACCATTCCGGAACAGTTGTAGGCTAGTAAGTGCTGTGATAGCAATAGCTTAAGAGAAATCAGGGGCTTAGAAAAAGTTGGATTTTGTTCCTACCACCCCAGCCATTTTTCAGACATGGAACCTTCGTCAAAGAGTAGAACCTGCCCGGTCCAGCTTAGTATCTGTGCGGGCAAGGCTGACATTCCGAACGTCTCCCTGTGCAAAATCCTTCCAAACGAACAGACATTTGCGATTCCCGATATGGCGCCGGCCCGTTCGGAAGAAAGCGCGCAGCAGGCTTTCGACAGACAGCGCCCGTTTTTTGTCAGATCAAAGTTGCCCTTTGCCATGTTTTTGACGGGTCTCCACCAGGTGCTTTGCCTCCAGAAGCTTGCCACCCCTCAGATGATTGTTTTCGGAGGCCTGGCGCAGGACATCCTGAACTCTCGCATCTTCGGCATCGGCAATATCCACAGCAACACTCACCGGAATTTTGCCGCCTTCGACGGCCCTGAGCAGCCGGTGTTCGCCACTTTACAGAAGCCGAAGAACCCCGCGCACATATTTCATCGACAGGTTGGTCTTGCGCGCGATTTCAGCATCAAAATACCCCCGGCTCTTCAGGCCCTTGATGTCATGAAGCAGATCCAGGGCCCTGTGCTGGCGGCGCTGAGGCGCGAATTGGGCGGATCCCACCAGGCCATAAAGGCATCCATGAACGGGACAGGGGTCTGTGAACGAGCTGCGAAAAACTGGCTGGCCGGCGCGCACGGGCCCGCAGGGGAACACCTGATCGAACTCATGCGGCACTCAGATGAAGTCGCTGAAACAGTCCGGCCCTATGTGGCCGAAGCGAAGTGGCCATTTCTTTGGATCTTACGTGTCTTCGGACCGGACTTCTTCGAATGCTGACAACGGCGGACGACATCTTTGGGGCAGAAACCTGAGCGAAATTGCCATTCTAGATCAATCTCTTGGGTATAAGCTGCCCCAGGAATGCAGCGCGTTGACCACCGGCGCCAGAGCGGTGCCCTTGTCCGTCAGACTGTATTCCACGCGCGGCGGGACAACGGCAAATACCTTGCGTGTGACGATGCCATCGGCCTCCAGTTCTCGTAATTGTTTGGTCAGGCTGCGCTGTGTCACCGAGCCCACACGCCGTGACAATTCGTTGAACCGCAAGGTCTGGGACATCAAATGATAGATCACCAAGCCCTTCCACTTGCCGGCGATCTGTTCCAGTGCCGCTTCGACCGGGCACCCCGAATTGCAGCCGCTTCCATCGAACCGTTTGGCCAATTTTACAGTATCCATTTAGACCCTATAGGCAAAAACATTGCGTACTTGTGTTTTTGTAGGCGCTTTTCAATATCGAACGCAAGCCGGACATGCGCGGAAATCGCGCCCGGCGAACTTGGTTATGGAAGGAACAGACAATGAAAGCCGTTGGATATTACGAAAGCCTGCCCAGCGATGCCCCGAATGCTCTGGTCGATCTTGATTTGCCCAGGCCGACGGCGCAGGGCCGCGATATTCTGGTGCAGATCCATGCGGTCTCGGTGAATCCGGTGGACACGAAGATCCGTCGCAATCGCCCCGCCACAGCAGACAAGCCCGAAGTGCTGGGATGGGATGCCGCCGGAGTGGTGGTAGAGATCGGCCCCGAGGTCACGCTCTGCCGCCCTGGGGACCGGGTTTGGTATGCCGGCGATATTTCACGCCCCGGAACCAACAGCGAATTTCACCTGGTGGACGAACGCATCGTCGGGCAGATGCCGGACACGCTTGATTTCGCGGCGGCGGCGGCCTTGCCTTTGACCTCGCTCACCGCCTACGAGATGCTGTTTGACCGGCTCAAAGTCGATATGCCGGTGCCCGGTGGCGCAAATGCCATCGTGATTATCGGAGGCGCCGGAGGGGTTGGCTCGATCGCTATTCAACTGCTGCGCGCGCTGACCGACCTGACCGTGATCGCCACGGCCTCGCGGGAGGAAACGAAATCCTGGGTCAAAGAGCTGGGCGCGCAGCATGTTATTGATCACTCAGCGCCGCTGGCCAATCAGGTGGCGCAGCTTGGGATCGGGGCTCCGTCTTTTGTGTTTTCCACCACCCAATCGGAAACCTATATTCAGGATGTCGCCGCGCTGATCGCGCCTCAGGGGCGCTATGGGCTGATCGACGATCCCGCGCATTTCAACATCATGCCGTTCAAGGGCAAAAGCGTCTCTGTCCATTGGGAACTGATGTACACGCGGTCAATGTTCCAGACTGCGGACATCGAGCGCCAAAGCGCAATCCTGAACGAGGTTGCCGCGCTGGTGGACAGCGGCAAAATTCGCACGACAGTTGCAGAGACGCCGGGGATGATCACCGCGGAAAATCTGCGCGCGGCCCATCGGCGGCTGGAAAGCGGGCAAACCAAGGGTAAGCTCACGCTGGCCGGTTTTCCGGATTAAAGGCCGGCCGGCGCGCGGTTAGCGATATACCCTGCCGTTGCGCCTGCCCCAATCGGTGTACAGATCGGCCATAATTGTCCGGAACTGGCTTTCTGCTACCTGCGTCGGGGGCACATCCCCCCGGTCACCGAACACACAGACCGTATCGCCGATCTGAATGTCGCCCAACCCGGTCACATCGGCAACGATTGCATTCATGGAAACCTTGCCCACGATCGGCGCTGGCTTGTCCCCTGCCACCAACACCTGGCTGTGCTGCGCCAGCCGTCTGAAGCCGTTTTCATAGCCAATTGCGATACAGGCCAAACGAGAGTCGCGCTCAAGCCGATACTCTCGGTCATATCCGACGGTTGCGCCCCTGGGATAGTCTTGCAGCCCGACAATCCGCGCGTGCAGATCCATCGTTGTGGCAAACCCCAGTTCGGGCTTCAGAATGCCATACAGGATAGCCCCGCAGCGGTACATATCGGTTTCGATCTGTGCATCCGAGATCAGCGTCAGCGAGCTGCCGGCATGGATCTGCACATCCGCACGGCGCAGATCGCTATTGTCGAAAACCCAGTTCAGCTGGCTTTGAAAAAGCCGGTTGGACCCGTGCAGCTCCTCCAGATCATTGGATGGAAAATGCGTACAAATCCCGCCGATATGCGCCCCAAGCGTTTCCAGAATTTCGCGGCACACGGTCTGTCCTGCCTGTGTCGAAATCTCAAGCGCGTCTCGCGACATGCCCAGCGCGTTCAGCGGCAGGTGCACCCCCGCAGTGTACTGCCCGGCCCTGATATGGGCCGCAATATGCCGCGCCGCCAGCAACGAGGCGGCCTGCTCTTCGACGCGATCCTCCAGGGCGTCCTCCATTTCCTGAGGCGAGGCAGCCCTGAGCCGGATAACCGTGCCATCGAACCCGGCCTGACGCACGGCTCGGGCCTCGGCGTTGGTTGTGATGCCGATACAGGTGACCTCTTGCTCTTGGACCAGCGGCACGACCTGCTGAATGCCATGCCCGTAGGCATCCGCCTTCAGCACCGCGCAGAACTGCCTGCCGCGGGGCACAAGCCCCAGGGCAAGCTCAAGGTTTTTCGAAATCCGGTCACGGTAGATCGTACACCACGAAGCAGGGCAGGATTCCAACATGTCTATCCCCGCGCAAGCCCCAGAAGATCCTCAAGGATTCCGCAAAACAAATCTGTCACAACCGGCAGCAGCGCATCGGGAAAGTCATAGTCGGGATTGTGAAGCTGCGGATGATGCTCTCCGGAGCCGATATAGAGCAGCGCCGCCCTGGCACCATCATCTGCGAACCGCCCGAAATCTTCGGACCACCGCATCGGCACGGGCATGTCGCGCGAGACCAGCCCCAGCCGATCTGCCGCCCGTTTTGCGATTTCCGTTGCGGTCTCGTCATTCACCACCGCCCGGAAAACATCGTGCCAGTGGATCTCGGTTCTCAGGGTGCCGGCATGGCGTTCGACAAGATCCAGCGCCTTGGCGATCATGGCATCCATGCGCGTATTCGTCATCGTGCGCAAAGTGACGCGCATCTCGGCCTCGGCCGGGAATATACCGAATGTGGGGGCGCCCAGGCGCACATGCGTCAGCGTGCTCAGGGAAAATGCCTCATCTGCGATGGTTCCCTGGCTAAGGGCGGGCAGGGCTTTCATCAGATGCGCAAGCGCGTTGGCAGGGGACAGGCCGTCCTCGGGGGCGGCCGCGTGCGAGCTTTTGCCCTCGAACAGGATCTGCATCCCGCGCGAGGCACAGTTTCCGGGCCCCCGGCGCAGGCCGATCTCGCCCAGCGGACGGCCCGGAACATTGTGATAGGCAAAGGCATAATCCGGGCGGAGTTCCGGCCAACGTGAATCCGCGATCACCGCTTTGGCCCCTGCCCCGGTTTCCTCGGCGGGCTGAAAGAGCAAAATGACCCGCCCGCAGGCCGGACGCCGCTCCGCCAGATACATCGCAACCCCAAGCACCGAGGCCATATGCCCGTCGTGGCCGCACAGGTGCCCGGCTCCGTCGATCTGGGATCGGTAGGGCAGGTCTGAAAGCTCGCGGATCGGCAACCCGTCCAGTTCACAGCGCAGCAACACGGTGGGACCGGGCGTCGCCCCCGTAAATTCGGCTGCGACACCATGACCGCCCAGGCCGCGCCAGATCCGGTCTGCGCCCAGAGCCGTCAATTCCGCAGCGATGCGTTCGGCGGTTCCGGCCTCCTGCCCTGAAATTTCCGGGTGGCGGTGCAGCATGTGGCGCAACGCTGTCAGCTGCGCAATCTGTTCGGATGAAAGCTCAGGCACAATCCGTTCCTCAGAAAATTTCGAACAAACCGGCGGCACCTTGTCCGCCGCCGACACACATCGAAACCACGCCCCATTTCGCCCCGCGCCTGCGCCCTTCAAGCAGAAGATGCCCTGCCATACGCGCACCGGACATGCCATAGGGGTGGCCAATGGAAATCGCGCCGCCGTTTACGTTCAGCCGGTCGTCAGGAATCTCCAGCGCATCGCGGCAATACAGCAATTGCGCGGCAAAGGCCTCGTTGATTTCCCACAGATCAATATCTTCGATCCGCAGACCGGCACGCTGAAGCAGCCGGGGAATTGCCTTCACCGGCCCAATGCCCATTTCCGCAGGCGCGACCCCGGCAACGGCGAAACCGCGCATCGCCCCCAAAGCGCCCAGCCCCCGCCGCCGGGCCTCGTCCGCCGCCATGACGACAAGCGCGGCCGCCCCGTCGGACAATTGGCTGGCATTGCCCGCGGTCACGGTTTTGCCCGCGCCCCGCACGGCAGGCAGCTCTGCCAGAGCCTGCGCCGTGGTGCCCGGCCGGTTGCATTCGTCCCGGTCCAGCGTCACCGCCTGTTCGTAGGTTTGCTGCGTGGCCTTGTCTGTCACCAGCCGGTTCGCCGTCACCGGCACGATCTCATCGGCAAAGATCCCCGCCTTTTGAGCGCGCGCCGTGCGTTCCTGGCTTTGCAGCGCATACGCATCCTGCGCCGCGCGGCTGACGCCATAGCGTTCGGCCACCACTTCGGCAGTATCCAGCATGGGCAGGTAGTATTCCTTGCGCACGGCCGGATCGACATAGCGGGCCCCGTTCCACTGCGCATTTTGCACCAATGAGATGCTCTCAAGCCCGCCGGCCAGCACCACATCCACGGATTCGCAACGCACCATATGCCCCGCCATGGCCAAGGCATTCAGCCCCGAAGCGCATTGACGATCCACTGTTGCGCCGGCCACGCTGTCCGCCAGCCCCGCAGCCTGCGCAATGTGGCGCGCGACATTCACACCCGAGGTTCCCTGCGTCAGGGCAGAACCGAAAATGGCTTCTTCGACATCCGCGCCGCCGATGCCCGCCCGCGCCAAAGCCGCGCGCACCGCCGGAGCCGCAAGGCTTGGGGCTGTCAGATTGTTGAACGCACCGCGATAGGCCTTGCCAATCGGTGTGCGCGCTGTCGAGACGATAACCGCATCACGCATTCGAATGTCCTCAGATAACTTCTGTGCCGCACCAATCCGCAATGAAAAGCGCGGTGGTTTTGGTGACGCGGCGGATGCTTTCAAGATCCACGCGTTCGTTGAAACCGTGGATCGCTTCGGCCTTTGGGCCATAAACCAGCGCAGGCGTGCCCGCATACAGGCCAAAGAAACGCGCATCGGTGGTGGCGGTGATTGCCTCGCGCTTCAGGGTTGCGTCCGAAATCGCGCTATGGGCTTTCTCCAGCGCCGAAATCGCCTGCTGCGCCCTGTCCGAGCCATCCTGCGACAGCGCGTAACCTTCGGCGTGGAAACCGTGGTAAACGATCCGGGGCGGGGAATGGCGCAGGAAATCGTTCTGTTGCGCAGCTTCAAGGATGGTCTTTTCGATCTCGGCTTTGGCTGCGTCGATCGACTGTCCGGGGAAGATCGCCATGCGCACGTCAAAGGTGCTCCAGGCGGGCACCGAGCTGGTCCAGTCGCCGCCCTCGATTTTGCCGACGTTCAGGTTCAGCGCATGATCCATATGGGCGTAATCCGCATGGCGGTTTTCCCTGGCGTTCCAGCGGAGCTCCATTTCGTGCAGGGCTTTTACCAGGGGAAACGCCGCCTCAATCGCATTGGCCCCGCTACCGGCATAGGCCACATGCGTGGGCCGGCCTTTCAGATGCACCTGAAACCAGATCACGCCCAGCTGCGCCGAAACCAGATTCTCGGAAAACGGCTCGGGGATCAGAACCGCATCGGCGCGATACCCGCGGGCCAGGCAGGCAAGCGCCCCGTTCCCGGTGCATTCTTCCTCGACCACGGACTGATAATGCACATCCGCCGCCGGCGCATACCCACAGGCGCGCAAGGCATCCAACGCAAACAGGTTTGACACAAGCCCGGCCTTCATGTCTCCGCCGCCGCGCCCATAAAGCCAGCCATCCCTGACCTGCGGATCGAACGGAGGGCTGTCCCACATATCAAGCGGCCCGGCCGGGACCACATCAATATGCCCGTTCAGGATCAGCGAACGCCCCTGGCCAGAGGTGCTGCGATGGGTGGCAACCACGTTGACCGCATCCTCATAGGGCCCCAGGACGGGGGAAAACCCAGGCAGGTGCTGAATGTCTTCGATGCGGATTTGCCAGCGGTCCAGCTGATAGCCGCGCGCGGATAGCTCTGCGGCCATGAAATCCTGCGCGGATTGTTCGTTGCCCCGTGTGGACGGGTGCGCCGTCAACTCCGAGAGGAAAGCGATTTGCTGATCGAAAGCCGCATCCACGGCATCGCACAGGCGGGTTTTCAGATCGTCCGACACGGGGCTCTACCTTTCAGAAATATTGCAGATCATCGGCCACAAGAAGCGGCGCGTCGGTGGCTTCGATCACGTCCTGCGCACAAAGCCCCTTGGCGATTTCGCGCAGCACGAACCCCTGCGGCGTGACATCGACCACGGCCATATCCGTGAACACCCGCGCAACGCAGCCTCTGGCCGTAAGCGGCAGGCTGCACTCGGCCTTGAGCTTGGGATTGCCCTGCCGATCGGTATGAGTCGTCAGGACCACCACGCGCCGCGCCTTCTGCGCCAGTTCGATACCGCCGCCCACACCGGGGCTGAATTTGCCCGGAATTTTCCAATTGGCCAGATCGCCCCCGGCGCTGACCTCAAAGGCGCCCAGCATGGTCAGATCCAGCCGCCCCGAGCGCACCATGGCAAAGCTGGTAGCACTGTCAAAAAACGCCGATCCCGGCACGGTGGACACATAGGCCCCGCCCGCATCAATCAGGTTTCGATCCGCCCGATCCGGGGCCAGTCTGGGCCCGATGCCCGTCAAACCGTTTTCAGTATGCAGGCACACGGCACAGTCAGGCGCAAGGTATTCCACCACTTTGGTGGGCAGGCCAATTCCCAGATTGACCACCATGCCCGGCGCGATTTCACCTGCGGCGCGGGCAATCATTCGTTCTCTAGCGTTGGACAACGGCGTATTCCTTGCTCAGGGCACCCAATTCGGCGAGATGATCGACAAACACGCCGGCAGTGTGCACCTGGTTGGCATCCAGCCCCCCCAGAGGCAGCACGGTTTCGGCCTCGGCAATCACCCGATCGGCCGCCATGGCCATCAGCGGGTTGAAGTTCTGCGCGGTGGCCACATAGGCCAGATTGCCAAAATAATCCGCACGCTCCGCATGGATCAGCGCGACATCCGCGCGCAAAGCGGTTTCCACCACATGCGTTTTGCCATTGATCTGGACCGTCTGCTTGCCGTCGCTCAGTTCAGTGCCGATACCGATGTCACTCAGCACGCCGCCAAGCCCCGCGCCCCCTGCGCGGATGCGCTCGGCCAGGATGCCTTGGGCGTTGAACTCCACTTCCAGCGCGCCGCTGTTCATCAGGCCAATCGCATGAGTGTTCAGCCCCAGATGCGTGGTAATCAACCGCGCCACCTGACCGCTTTGCAACAGGTGGTCGATGCCCATGTCGGGCTCGTTGGCGTCGTTTTTCACCACTGTCAGATTACCGGCCCCATGCGCCACCAGCGCGTGGATCAGTGCCATCGGTGTGCCGGGCACGCCAAAGCCCCCCACCATGACCGTATCGCCATCCTTGATCAGCGAGACAGCCTGCGCCATCCCACAGCGTTTATCGGGTAGTTTCACGCGGCTTCCTCCTGCACCGGCAGGCCGGTCTGTTGGGCGAAAGCATCCAGAGCCTCTCGCAGGATGGCCATTATCTCTGCAATCTGTTCGGCCGTGATGATCAAAGGCGGCGCGATCAGGAAATGATCCCCTGCCGTGCCCCCGCGCGTGCGACGGGAATAAATGATCAGCCCCCGTTCATACGCCAGCTCGACCAGCCGCGCATAGGCATCCATTTCTGGCGGCAAAGGCGCCATCGTATCGCGATCCGCGACGAACTCGAACGCCGTCAGAAGCCCCTTGCCCCGGACATCCCCGATAAAGGGATAGCGGTCCATCAACGCGCGCAGCTGCGCCAGCAAGACCTCTCCCATACAGGCTGCGTTTTCGATCAGGCCGTGGTCTTCCATCTCTTCCAGCACGGCCAGACCGGCCGCGCAGGCCAGCGGATTCCCCGCATAGGTAAAGCCATGCAGAAACCCGCCCGCATCCAGAACCGGCTCGACCAGCCGCGCGCCGGCGATGATGGCCCCCAGCGGCGCATAGCCCGCCCCGAACCCTTTGGACATGGCCACGATATCGGGCGTTATACCCCAATGTTCCGCGGCCAGAAACTTACCCGTCCGGCCCGCGCCGGTCATGACCTCATCGTAGATCAGCAGAACGCCGAACTCGTCACAGATTTCACGCACCCGGCCATAATAGCTGTCCGGAGCCACAAGCGCCCCGGTCGAGGCACCGCCCACGGGCTCCATCAGAAAGGCCAGCACATTTTCCGGCCCTTCGGCAAGGATCTTGTCCCGCAGCAGCTCGGCATATTTCAGGCCCCGCTGCTCTTCGCTCAGGTTATCGCGATCCAGATAGGTGGCAGGGGCCGTGATCTTGGGCATACCTTCCATCATGGGCGCGAACGGTTCACGCAGCGGATCGTAGCCCGTCAGATCCAAAGCCCCAAGAGTGCAGCCATGATAAGACGGAAAGCGGGAAATCACCTTGTGGCGGCTGCCCTGCCCCTGGGTCAGCGCATATTGGCGCGCCAGTTTCACCGCGCTTTCCACGGCTTCGGAGCCGCCGGACACAAAGAACACGCGATCCAGCCCCGCCGGAGTCATTGCAACGGTTTTCGCGGCCAGATCCTCTGACGGGTGGGTACGGAAATGCAGGCGGTAGCCAAAAGTGGCCTTATCCATCTGCGCCTTGATCTTATTCAGAACCGTCCGGTTGGAATGGCCGATGTTGGACACCATCGCCCCTGACGATCCGTCAATATAGCGTTTGCCGCTTTCATCATACAGGTAGATGCCCTCGCCATGGCTAAGAAACGGGCGCGGGGTGCGGCTTTGGTAAAAGAGAAAGGAATCTTCGCTCACGACGCACCTTCGATATGTTTGCGTAGAAATTCGCGGGTTCTTTCCTGGGTCGGGTTTTTAAAGATCACCTCGGGCGGGCCCTCTTCGACGACAACGCCCTTGTCCATGAACAGCACACGGTCACAGACAGACGCCGCGAAATCCATTTCATGAGTGACGATGATCATGGTCATGTTTTCTTCGGCCAGCCGTTTCATGACCTGGTTGACCTCTTCCACCAGTTCCGGATCAAGGGCCGAGGTCGCTTCGTCAAACAGCATCAGCTTGGGTTTCATCGCCAGAGCGCGCGCAATCGCGACCCGCTGTTTTTGGCCCCCCGACAATTGCGAGGGATAGTAATCTATCCGCTCCAACATGCCGACATGATCCAGCTGCTGCCTGGCCAGTTCGTTGGCCTCGTCCGCGCTGAGACCTTTCAGCAGCATCGGCGCCATGGTCACGTTTTCCCGCACGGTCATATGCGGAAACAGGTTGAAATGCTGGAACACCATCCCGACATGCTGGCGCATCTCATTGATATGCTTTTCATATTTCCGGTGCGGCAGCGTCTTGTTCACCTGTACGCCATCCAGCCAGATTTCGCCTCCTGTCAGCGGGTCCAGATCGTTGATCGCGCGCAATAGCGTGGATTTCCCAGACCCAGAAGAGCCGATAATCCCCACGATCTGCCCGCGTTCGACGGTCAGGCTGATGTCCTTGAGAACCTCAAGCTTGCCAAAGGATTTCTGGGCGTGACGGATTTCGACGAAATGTTGTTGGTCGCTCATGATGGCCTCTTGTGTCAGCGCGAAATGGAAATGCGGCGTTCGACTTTGCGCTGCACCCATTCCATGGCCAGGTTGATTGTGTAGTAGATCGCCGCAGCCAGCAGATAGAATTCAAACGGCCGATATGTCTTGCCGATGGCGCGTTGGGCCGACAGGGTCAGTTCGCTGACGCCGATGACGGACACCAGCGCGCTGTCCTTCAGCAGGGCGATCATGTTGTTGCTGATGGGCGGGATGACGTCGCGCACGGCCTGCGGCACCACGACTTTGCGCAGGGCCTGTCCGCGGCTTAGCCCCAGGGTGCGGGCGGCCTCCATCTGGCCTTTGTCAACGGCCAGAATGGCGGTCTGGATCAGCTCGGAGTTATAGACCGCGAAATGAAGCCCCAGACCGATCACACCGGCCACAAAAGCGGGCAGATCGACGCCGATCTGGACCAGACCGAAATAGATCAGGAATAACTGCAACAGCAGCGGCGTGCCCATGAACACCCATTCGATCAGACGAAACGGCTGGCGCACGATCCAGGGCGCATATAGCGCGACAACCGCAAAGAAAACCCCGCCGATGAAGCTAAGCGCCGCGGCCGCGACGGTGATGCCGACGGTCCATAGCGCGCCCAGCAGCACCACATCCATGTATTTGGGAATAATAGAGAAATCGAGACCCATGTGACTATCTTTCCCGGTTAGGTGATCTGGACTTTACGGTCCAGCCAGGCAACGCCCCGGCCAGTCGCGTAGATGATGATCATGTAGAGAATCCCCGCCAGCAGGAACATCTCGAAGGGTTTGTAGGTTGAACCGATGTAGCGTTGCGCCGTGTAGGTCAGCTCGATCACCGAAATCGCCGCCACCAAAGCCGTGGCTTTGATCAGCATGTTCAGGTTCACGCCAAGCGGGCGCACCATCAGGCGCGCGGCCTGCGGCAGGATCACTTTGTACATGGCCTGCCACTGGCTGAGCCCCAACGTCCGGGCGGCCTCGCGTTGTCCTTTGTCGATGGACACGATCGCCCCGCGGATGGTCTCTGTCATATAGGCACCGGCATTGAAGCCCAGACCGATCACCCCGGCCTGAAACGCGTCCAGCTGAATGCCTATCTGCGGCCCTCCGAAATACAGGATAAACAGCTGGATCAGCGCCGGAGTGCCACGAATAAGGCTGACATACGCCGCTCCGACAAAGCGCAGTGCCCGAAAACGGGACAAGCGCGCTGCGGCCCCCAGCCCCCCGCAGATCAGGCCAAGGATGGCCGTCAATAATGACAAAAGAATTGTGACCCAGGCCGCTTCCAGAAAAAACGGAAAAACCTTCTGCATCAGTTCGAAGTCCATGCTTCGCCCTTTGTATAACGTCCGCGATCCCGGTGCAGATGACAGGCGGCAGCACGCATTTGACGCGTCAGATGCCCGGCCCCGCCAGTCTGGCACTGGTTCGATGAATGCCCTCTTCGATTAAAAAGAGGGCATTCTTGACCAGAAACCATCAGCGAATATCGGCGCCGATCCATTCCTTGGCGATGGCAACATATGTTCCGTCGTCCATCATTGACTGAAGCGCCGCCTGCATTTGTGCGGCCAACTGCGGATTGCCTTCGCGGATCGCGATACCTGCGCCGAACGGTTCGGTGGTCGGATCGCCGAACATTTCAAACTCCTGGCCTTTTTCGGTCATGGCCAGAATCGCCGCGATCGAATCGTTCACGATGGCATCGACACGCCCGTTTTCCAGTTCCAGCAGAAGCTCGGGCAGGCCCTTGTAGGTCTTGACGTCATAGCCTTTTTCCCGCGCCCAGTCCTCGTGGGTTTCCCCCAGGGTCAGGCCAACCTTTTTACCTTCGAGATCTTCCAGGCTGGAAATACCAGAGCCCGGCTTGGTGAAGATGGCCCGCTTGTCCGAATAATACGGCCCCACGAAATCAACGACTTCGTCGCGCTCTGCCGTGATCGTCATGGACCCGACGATTGCGTCGTATTTGTTGGCCAGCAGCCCGCCGATGATCCCGTCCCAGGCCGTGGTGACGATTTCCGCCTCCAGCCCCATGCGTTTGGCGATTTCGGTGCCGATGGCCGGATCGAACCCGACAACCTGGTTTGCGTCATTCACGAAGTTGAACGGAGGATAAGCGCCGGACATGGCGATGCGGATCACGCCTTTGTCTTTCAGGGTGTCCAGTTCCTCGGCGGTGGCGGTGCTCATGCCAAAGATGGCAAGGCCCGCTGCGGCAACAGCGGATTTCAGGACGGTACGTCGCAAGGTCATAAATGTGTCTCCTGTTGAAAGAAATGCCGGGGCTTTTCTGCCCGATCACTCAAGGCGGGCGGCCCCGCTTTGAGTGAGCTTGCACGACTCGCAAATATCGTGCAAATAAATATTAGCTACCTTGAACATAGATAAAACCTATGAGCCTTCCGCATCAACAGCGCTTTCCCTGGAATCTCGACTGGAACCTGCTGCGCACCTTCATGGTCGTGGTCGAGCAACGCGGCATTTCTAAAGCGGCCGACTTTCTGGGGCTGAAACAGCCCACCGTTTCGGCGGCTTTGAAACGCCTAGAGCAAACCACCGGCAAGACGCTGGTCATCCGCAAGCCGAACGAATTTACCATCACGCGCTCGGGCCAGGCGCTTTACACGGAATGCGCCAAGATTTTCGGCACCGTTTCGCAGCTGCCCTCGCTGCTTGACTCGGACAACACCGAATTGCGGGGGCATCTTTCGATTGCCATCACCAGTTCCGTCATCTCCAATCATTTCGAGGATTTCCTGCATCTGTTCTCCTCCGAGCACCCGCAGGTTACCTATTCCTTTACCGTGTACGAAAGCGAAGATGTCGAGACCATGATCGCGCAGAACCGGGCGAGTTTCGGCATTTGTCTGCTGTCCACAATGCCGCAGAACCTGAAAACCATGGTGCTGTATCGTGAATTTTTTGGGCTGTATTGCGGGGCGCGTCATCCATTGTTTCATGCCCAGACAATCGCCCCCGAAGATCTGGTCGGCGAGCCCTTTGTCGCCTTCCAGACCGAAGCAGAGGGCGGCCCGCTAGAGGCCATTTCGCGCCTTCGCGCCCGTGTGGGCCTGGCCAATACCTGGCGTGGGGTGTCGTCCAGTCTGAATGAAATCCGGCGCATGATAATGGCCAATATCGGGGTTGGAGCATTGCCGCTGCATGTTGCCAAACATGATGTGGCCGCCGGGCACATTCGCCAATTGCCGCCCTATGATGCGCTGCCGATGGTGAACATCTACCTGATCACCAATCCAGCGCGTCGCCAGTCCGATGCTGAAACGGCCTTCTTATCCGCCTGCGAGGCCTGGATTGCAGAAATCGACATCGAGACACGCACCTATGGCGCAGAATAGCGCCCCCCTTCACCCGCTGGCTGAGCCGGGCCAAGCGGATGGGCTTGCGCCAGAATTGCGCCGATGAATGCCGCGCCCTCCTGGGTCAGATGTAACCCGTCATAAGAAATCAACGCCCCGTTTTCGGTGAAAATCGGGCAGCCCTGCGCGCAGACCGTGCCCAGAATATCCACGAACGCCCCGGCCGGCAGCTGGGCCTGCAAAGCCCGGTTAACCTGCCGCACCTCATCCGAGGGCACCCGGCGCAGCTGTGCGGCCTGCGCGGGGTCCACGTCCAGCAGCGCGCGCCGGTTCAGCTCGAATTCCTTAGGGCCGATGACCAGCAGACGTTGATCGGCTGGCAGGTTCATCGCGCGCAGGCTTTGCGGCAACAGCGCGGCGGCCCAGCCGGTCCAGCGCGCCGACAGCACCAGAACATCCGCCTGCCGCATGGTCTGCACCTGCGCGGGGCTGAGCGCCCGCTGCTCGCACATCCGGCGATCCTGCGGCGCGATATGAAGGCGTGTCTGCGCGGCCGGCTGCCCAAAGTGAATCTGGCACCGCGCCGGGACATAAATCGCCGTGACCGCATGATCGCGCAACAGATCGGACTCGGCCAGAATATTAAAGAAATCCTGGCTGAAGCTGTCTCCGACCAGAACAAGATTGGGCCGGCTGTCCGACAGAGGCCGCCCCCGCACGCCATCATACCCGGCTGTCACATAGCGCGCATAGGTCTTGGGCGGTTCGGTGATCCAGGCTCTTTGCGGTGCGGGGAATCTGCCCGGCAGGCCGTGGCTGACAATCAAAGCGCCGCCCAGAACCGCCATCGCCACAAGCCCCGCCCCCGACGCGCCGAATACCTGCCCGCGCGTCAGAAACCCGCCCCGGCGGAAGGGGCGTTCAACAAAGGCCCAGCTGCCCCAGGCCAGCAGCAGCGCCAGCCCCGACAGCCCCAGCATCTCTGCCAGCGGCGGGTGCATATCCGCATCCAGCATCCGGGCAAAGGCAAACAGCGGCTGATGCCACAGATAGGCCGAATAGCTGATCAGCCCGATCCCGACGATCCAGCGCAGCGACAACACGCGCCCTGCCCAGTTCTCGGCCCGTGCGCCGTACAGAACGGCCAGCGTCCCCAGAACCGGCACCAGCGTCCACAGCGACGGAAACGGCGTGGCCGCGGAATACAGCAGAACCGATGCTCCGATCGCGCCAAGGCCGATCAAGGCCAGCAAACCGGGCAATCCACCCGCCGGCGCAGGGCGGCGCATCATCCACAGCGCCAGCAGCGATCCGGCCAGAAGCTCCCACGCGCGGGTCGGCAGCAGATAGAAACTGGCCCCCGGCATCCGCCCGGTCAGCAGCTGTGCCAGAACCAGCGACACCAGAAACCCGGCGGCCAGAACCGCGCCAACTGTGCGCCGGTGCACTCTTCCCCAGAGCCCGGCCATGATCAGCGGTATGAACAGATAGAACTGCTCTTCGACAGACAGGCTCCAGGTGTGGAGCAGCGGGTTCAGCTCGGCCGCTGCCGCGAAATAGCCGCTCTGCCGCCAGAACACGATATTCGAGAAAAACCCAGCAACGCCGCCCAGCCCCTGCCCGAACGCCTGCAACTGATAGGGCAGCATCAACACCAAAGCCGCAACGCTGGTCGCTGCAACCACACAGAACAGCGCCGGCAGGATGCGCCGGGCGCGTCTTTCGTAAAACCGCAGAACCGAGAATTGCCCCCGCTCCAGCTCCTCGGCGATGATGCGGGTGATCAGAAACCCCGAAATCACAAAGAAAACGTCAACCCCGACAAAACCGCCCGAAAACAGATCAAGCCCCGCGTGGAACAGGATCACAGGCAGCACCGCCACCGCGCGTAAGCCGTCGATTTCCTTGCGGTAGTGCATCGTGTCCGTGAGATCCCTGCCTGATCGTGTCTCTTGCCTGCCTGAATGCGGGACAGGCCCGTCTGGCGCAAGGGGGAATTCAGGGGCCGTGGGCCTGTCCGGAACGCGGGCGGGCTTGGCCGTCTGAAAACTGTCCCTTCTGTGCAAAACAGGCTACACCCACGCAGACGGAAACGTGTTCGGGGGCCCTATGTCAGGTCAGATGCAGAAATTCTCGGTTTCGGCCGACAGCCGGGTGCTGACACCCGATGTGCCGGGCCTGGCCATCCTGCGCGCTGCTCTGGCCAGCGGGGCGGCGATACACGCACGCCAGAGCGGCCCCGACCCAATCGCGCCGGACGTCTGCGCCCCCCCATGGCTGACCTGTGAAACCTCGGGCAGCAGCGGCCCCCCCAAGGTCATCCGCCGCAGCCCTGCCTCGTGGATTGCCAGCTTCAAAGTCATGCAAAATCGGTTCGCCATCGGCCCCGGCGATACCTATCTGACCTTTGGCAGCCTGGGCCATTCCCTGCCGCTCTATGCGGTGATCGAGGCCAGCCACCTGGGGGCCGACATCGCTCTTTGCCCCAACCCCGCGCGCGCGGATATGACAGATGGGGCGGACGAGCATCTGCCCACCGTCATTTACGCCACCCCGACGCAGCTGCGGCTTTATCTGGCTCATCAGTCGCCCGGCGCAAAATTGCGGTGGGTCTTCGCCGGCGGAGGCAAGCTGGACACAGCCACCCGCCAGCTGCTGCAAAACCGCGCTCCGCAGGCGCAAGTCGTTGAATTCTTTGGCGCAAGCGAGACCAGCTTTATCACCCTAAGCGATCACGACACGCCCCAGGGCTCGGTTGGGCGGGCCTATCCGGGGGTGGATCTGCGGATCGGGCCGGGGGGGCTGCCCCCCCATAAGACAGCCGAGCTTTGGGTGCGCAGCCCCTATCTGTTTCAGGGCTATGCGTCGGGCGGATCAGGCGATACCGAATGGCGCGACGGCTACCTGAGCATCGGCGAGCTGGGCTATCTGGACAGCGCGGGGCACCTGTTCCTGCGCGGCCGCAAAAACCGCATGTTCACCGTCGCCGACAAGAATGTCTTCCCCGAAGAGATCGAGGCCACAATCGCGCGGTTTGCGGGCGTCCGGCATTGCGCGGTCGTGCCGCGCTCTGATGCGCAGCGCGGCCATGTGGCGATCTGTTTCCTTGAGGCGCGGGGCCCGCTGGACCTGGCCAGGTTGCGCCAGCTGTGCCGCACGGCGCACGGGGCCCATTCGGTGCCCCGAGAATTCCGGATCTTGCCTGAAATCCCGCTGCTGGCGGCGGGCAAACCGGATCTGACCGCCCTGACCCGCCTGTCGGAGACCCCCGCATGAGCGCAAGCTACATCCTGGCCGCGCGGCGCAGCCCCATAGTTCCGCGCAACGGGGCCTTTGCCGAACTGGCCCTGCACGATCTGGCCGCGCCTGTGATTTTGGCAGCGCTACAGGACGCCGGGATTGCCCCGCGAAAAGTGGACGAGCTGATCCTGTCCAATGCTCTGGGCGCGGGCGGCAACCCTGCGCGCAGCGCGGCTCTGGCCACCGGGCTGCGCCCCGAAGTGGCCGGCCTGTCCGTGGACCGGCAATGTGTCGGCGGGCTGGACGCCTTGATTCTGGCCGATGCGATGATCCGCAGCGGCCTGCATGAAATCGTCGTTGCCGGCGGGGCCGAGAGCTACTCGCGCCGCCCCCTGCGATACCGCACCTTTGCCGATGGCCGCCCGCCCCAGCCCTACGATCAGGCCCCCTTTACCCCCTGGCCCGAACGCGACCCCGACATGGCCGAGGCGGCGGATCGGCTGGCAGGGCTGCACGGGATTTCAAGGGATGCGCAGGACGCCTGGGCCATGCGCAGCCACAGCGACGCGCGCGCCGCCCAGCCGCCCGGCATTGCCCCCCCCGGCGTTGTCCCGATCCACGGCCAGACCCAAGACCCGTTTCCCCGCACTCTCAGCCCGCGCCTTTGCGCCAAAGCGCCGGTGGTGCATGGCTCTGTCACTGCGGCGAACATGGCCGTGGCGGCGGACGGCGCGGCCTTTGCCATCGTCGTTTCCGAGCGGATCGCGCAGGCCTATGGCGGCGGCGCGCAAATCGTGGGCCGCGCCACGCTGGGCGGCGATCCCGCCCTGCCCGGCCTGGCCCCTGTGGCCGCGATCAAGGCCGCTCTGGCCCAGGCTGACTGCCAGGCGGACGCGCTGCAAACCGCTGAAATCATGGAGGCTTTCGCCGTTCAGGCCCTGCTGTGCCAACGCCAGTCAGGGATCGACCGCGCGATCCTGAATCCCTATGGCGGCGGATTGGCGCGCGGCCATCCGATCGGAGCCTCGGGGGCCGTCCTGGCCGTCAATCTGTTTCACAGGCTTCAAAAGACGCCGGGATTGGGACTGGCCGCCATCGCAGCGGCAGGCGGTCTGGGCACGGCGCTGTTGCTGCGCACGGATGCGCCCTAATCGAAACCCCGGAAGCTGGTGAATGCGTCCAGCCCGGCCCGCTCGGTGCGAAACTGATTGACCGCTGCGCTCTGGTCCGGCACCCCTACGGCCACGCCGCAGACAACCAGTTCCTGTTCAGGCAATTGCAGCGCGCGATGCGCCACCTGCGCGTAATTCGCGATGGCACCGATGCCGGTGGCCCCCAGCCCCTCGTTTTCGACCGCCAGCAACAAGGACATCAGCGCCATGCCCAGATCCATGAAACATCCTTTGCCCATGTTTCGGTCAATCGTCACCACAATCCCGACCGGAGCCCCGAAAAACGCATAGTTCCGGGCAAATTGCGCCCGGCGTCCGGCCACATCCCGGCGCGCGATCCCCAGCGCCTGATACAGCGCATATCCCGCGCGTCTTTGGCGGTCTTTCAGATCGGCGGGCATGGGTTTGGGGAAATAGGAATATTCCAGATCAATCGGCGCGCCGGCCTGATCCGCCGCCTGCAACTGCCCGATCAGCGCCTTCAGAGGCTGCCCAGTCAACACATGGAAGCTGCCCGGTTGCAGGTTGGCCCCGCTGGGCGCGCGGCGGGCCGCTGTGCAGATACGCTCGAGCGTTTCGCGCGCCACCGGATCGGACGTATAGGCCCGGACCGAATGCCTGCGCGCCATCATTTTGGAAAAATCGGTCGGGTGATCCATCGGCTGGCCTCGTCTGTCATCGCTGCGGTTCCGTCATAAAGCATCCGCGGGGATGGCCGCAATCTGCCCCTGCCATTGGCGCCCGGCCCCGGTTTTGTAAAAAATGATCCGATTGGGCGCGCGTGCCGTACCCCTACCAACACCGGAGTACAGGAGACGCAGATGACTCAGATCGTCCTATTGTATGTGATCACCGCCGTGGTCTTTCTTGGGCTGGACATGATCGGCATCCGCGTGCTGATCCGCCCGATTTTTGACCGCCATATCGGAGACCTTCTGGCCGCGCCGCTTCGGCTGGGGCCGGCGGCGGTGTTCTATCTGTTTTATGTGGCCGGGCTGTTGTGGTTTGTCTCGGCCCCGGCGCTGAAGGACAGCGCGCCGTTGCAGGCCCTGCTGGGCGGCGCAATCCTGGGGGCGCTGTGCTATGGCACCTATGAATTCACCAACTATGCCACGCTGGGGCGCTGGTCACCGGAGCAAGTCATCGCGGACACGTTGTGGGGCACCTTCCTGACCGGCGTGTCGGCCTGGGCCGGTGTGGCGGCGCTGTCGGGCCGGCTCGCCTAGGGCCGCCTAAGACGACAGCCGCGCCGTCAGCCGCAAGGACAGCCCATAGGGCAATGCGCGCAGCAGTTTCATCGCTCGGGTGAACCGCTTGGGATAGTGGATTTCGAACCCCCGCCCCTGCATTCCGCGCAATGTCTGCTGCGCGGCCTCTTCGGCGGTGATGATCGCGGGCATGTCAAAGCGGTTGCGATCCGTCAGCCGAGAGCGCACAAACCCCGGACAGACCAGACGCACATCCACACGCGGGGCCAGCTCGATCCGCAGGGTTTCGGCCAGATTGTTGACGGCGGCCTTGGTGGCAGAATAGGCCTGCCCGCCCGGCAGCCCGATATAGCCCGCAACCGAGCCGAACAGCACCAGTTGCCCGCCATGTTTCAACAAGGGCGGGGCCAGGCGGGCCACCTCGAATGTGCCCAGCAGGTTCACCTGCACAAGGGCCCGCGTGCGCACCCGATCCAGATCGGCCACACGCCCCGGATCATAGAGCGCAGCCGTGCAGATCACCGCATCCAGGCTGTTTTCAGGGATCAGACGAGCCGCCGCATCCAGCGTTTCGGGCTGTCCCAGATCCAGCGGCAGAACCCGCGCGCCGGGACAGTCCCGCGCCAGGGTTTCCAAAGCCTGCGCGTCTCGTGCCGACACGGTCAGCTGCGCGCCTTGCGCGGACAAAGCCCGCGCCAGAGCCGCGCCAATCCCGGCACTGGCCCCGATGATCCAGACGTTTTTACCGGCGAATGACATCTGCTCAGATCCGGAAAATCGGCTGCAAAATCCGCGGAATCATCGCATGGAACCGCAACGGCGCATCGGTGGCGGCCAGCACCACGCAGGGGCCATCCAGATCGGCGGTGGGCTGGTGGTCTACCTCCTCATGGGCGTATTCCACATCGCCCACATCGAAATGCCCCGCCCCATCCGAGAACCCGCCCTGTAGCACCAAAGTCAGCTCTAGCCCGCGATGGCCATGTTCGGGCACCGCGCGGCCGGGCGGGATATACAGCAGCCTGAGCGAGCCCTGCGCATCCGCTGACAATATCTGCTGACGGATACCGCCGCCCAGCATCCGCCATTTGGGGGGCTGGCCGTGCAGGGCCTCCATCACCGGAGCGGGGAAGATGCCGGACCGGCGCGCGCTTGTCTGTCGGGGGCGGGGGGCATCCAGCGCGGCCAGCATCCGCGCGCGCGCGCCCGCTGACAGGGCGGCGGGTTCCAGCCGGTCCATCAGCGCACCGCCCAGCATTTCAGCCGCACCGGCACGGGCCCGGCAGTCATCGCACATCGACAGATGCGCGGCCACCACCACGGCAAAGGCATGGGGCAAGGCCCCCGCCGCATAGGCGTCGATCAGATGATCGGGGATATGATAGGTGATCGGGCTCATGGCTCTCTGAGGTCTTTCAGCTCGCGCCGCAGCTTTTCCAGGCCAAGGCGAATGCGGGATTTGATGGTGCCCAGCGGCAGGCCCGTCTGCTGGCTGATCTGACTGTGCGGCAGATCGTGCAAGAAGGCCTGCTCCAGCACCGCGCCCTGTTCGGGGGTCAGCCGCGACAGAGCCTTGCGCAGATGGGCGGCCTCTTGCTCCAGCGCCAGAATCTGCGCGGCGTCCGGGTCTTCGCTGGCCGGTTCATAAATATCATCGGGCGCGGGCGGCGGCGCGCGGCGAAACAGGTCAATCTGCCGGTTGCGCGCAATGCGGTAAATCCAGGCCGAGGCCTCGGCCCGGTGCGGATCGAACTGCCCGGCCTTGTGCCAGACCGACAGCATCACATCCTGCACCACATCCTCGGCCGAGCCATCGCGCAGCCCGCCCTTGATCAGCATCGCCTTCAGGCGCGGGGCGAAATGATCGAACAGATGGCCAAAGGCCACCCGATCGCGGTGATCGCGCACTGCCAGCAGCCATTCGGTGCTATCCGAGAAACGCTGCGGCGTCGGAGGGGGGCTGTCTTGCATCTGTCCGATCAAACCCTGCGACGGCTCGGCGCTCAAGGGGGCATTTTCCCTCTGCGCGGCCTGAGCATTGATATGTTCCTCGAATGACATACCAGGTTTACGGGGGGAACCGGCCCCTGGATCACCCCGAACAAAAATAAATGAATTTGCCCGCCAGGTGATCCGCCCCGCCCCGCCCCGCGTAATCCCCGTGATCTGAACAACAGCGGAGACGACAGTGGCCTTTGACCTTTCCCGATCAGCCCCGCAACGCATTGCCATCATCGGAGGCGGCATCTCGGGCCTGTCCTCGGCCTGGCTGCTGTCCGGTCACCACGATGTCACCCTGTACGAATCCAGCCCCCGTATCGGCGGGCACGCGCGCACCGTGGTGGCCGGCAAACGCGGGGATCAGCCCGTGGACACGGGCTTTATCGTGTTCAACTACGCCAATTATCCGCATCTGACCGGGCTGTTTCGCGATCTGGACGTGCCGGTGGAACGCAGCAACATGTCCTTTGGCGTGTCCTTGAACGGAGGGCGGCTGGAATACGCGCTGCGCTCGGGCAATGCGCTGTTCGGGCAGCGGCGCAATCTGCTGTCGCCGGGCCATTACCGGATGATCCGCGATGTGCTGAAATTCAACGCTCAGGCCGATGCCGCCGCCGAGGGCCAGCCCGACCTGACCATCGACGCGCTGCTAGGCCGGCTGGGTCTGGGCCGCAGGTTCCGCGATTGCTATCTGTTTCCGATCTGCGGCGCGATCTGGTCCACCCCTGCCAGCGGGATCGGCCATTTCCCAGCCGAGGCGCTGATCCGTTTCATGCGCAATCACGCGCTGATGAGCGCAGGCGGACAGCACCAATGGTGGACGGTTTCTGGCGGCAGCGCATCCTATGTCAGCCGTCTGGTGGCGGCGCTGGGGGATCGGGGCGTGGCCCTGCGCCCCGGCAGCCCCGTGCAGTCCGTCCTGCGCACCGACGAGCAGGTCACGATCCACGCGCAGGGGGCCGAGCCGCAAATCTTCGATCAGGTGATCTTTGCCTGTCATGCCGATCAGGCGCTGGCCTTGCTGGCCGATCCCAGCCGCGCCGAGACCGCCAGCCTGGGCGCGATCCGGTTTCAGGACAATCACACCGTGCTGCACCGCGATCCCAGCTTCATGCCGCGCCGCCGCCGCTGCTGGAGCGCCTGGGTCTATCGCACCGAAACCGCCGTTCCAGACCGCGCCGTGGGCATCACCTATTGGATGAACCGGCTACAGAATATCCCCGAAGACGACCCGCTGTTCGTTACGCTGAATCCCGCGCGGCCGATCCGTGACGCGGATGTCTACGATCAGGTGAATTTCCGCCATCCCGTGTTCGATCACGCCGCCCTGCGCGCCCAGCAGGAAATCGCGGCCATGCAGGGCACTCGGCGCAGCTGGTTCGCCGGAGCCTGGCTGCGCAACGGGTTCCACGAGGACGGGTTTGCCAGCGCTCACCGCATCGCGCGCCAGCTTCTGCCACAAGAGGCTCCGGTATGAACCAGCCCGCCCCCCTGGCAGATCGCCTGCGCGCCGGAGAGATCCTGCACCTGCCCGCCCGCGTCACTCATGCCCGCCGAGGCGCGGTGAAACATGCCTTCCGCTATGGCGTGGATTACGTGCTGCTGTGCCCCGAAACCGCCCGGCCTGGGGCGTTGTTCGGGCGCAACCGATGGAATCTCTTTGCCGTGCATGACCGCGATCACGGTGGCCCGCGCGCACACGGGCGGGGCGCGCAATGGGCCTGGGATCAGCTGGACCGGGCGGGGCTGAAACGCACGCCTGAAATGGTGCTGGCACTGATGACGCAGCCCCGGTTTCTGGGCTATGGGTTCAATCCGGTCAGCTTCTGGATGCTGCTGGAGCGCGACAGCCTGCGCGCCGTCATCGCCGAGGTGAACAACACCTTCGGTCAGCGCCACAGCTACTTATGTGCCGCGCCCGGATTTGCCGCGCTCCACGCCGCCGATACCATCAATGCGCAGAAGGTGTTTCACGTCTCGCCCTTTCAGGATGTGGCCGGATCCTATGCCTTTCGGTTCGATCTGACGGGGCAAAGCGCGGCGATCCTGATCCGGCAGACGGATGGGCCGAACGGGCTGATCGCCACGATGAAAGCCCCCCTGCGCCGCCTTGGTGCCGCATCCTTGCTGGCAGCCGCCCTGCGCCGCCCCGGCGGGGCGCTGCGCGTCGTGGCGCTGATTTACTGGCACGCGCTCAGGCTCAGGCTCAAGGGTCTGCGCTATCGCCCCCTTCCCCCTGCCCCAAATCAGGAGATCACCCGATGAAGTCCCCCATCAGCAACGCGATGAAGTTCCGGTTCCTGCAAACGCTTGAGCAGCTGACCCACGGGCAATTGCACCTGACCACCCCCGAGGGCACGCGCCATCGGTTCGGCCAGTCGGGCCCCCAGGCGCAGATCACCATCAACGACTGGGCGCTGCTGCCCGCCCTGCTGACACGCGGGGACGTGGGCTTTGGCGAGGGGTATATCACCGGCCAATGGCAGACCGAGGGGCTGGAACAGCTGCTAACCCTGGCCCTGCGCAACATCGACACATTGCACGGTTTCGGCCGCCCCGGACGCCTGTCCGCACTTAGGTTTCGGCTGACGGACCGGCTGCTGCGCGCCAATTCGCTGCGCGGGGCGTCTCGGAATATCCGGGCGCATTATGATGTGGGAAACGAGTTTTATCAGCTCTGGCTGGATCCGGGCATGACCTATTCCTCGGCGCTGTTTACCGAAGGCGAGACCGATCTGGAGCGCGCCCAGACGCGCAAGAACGACCGGATCCTGTCGCGCCTGTCGGGCGGGGAAACGGTGCTGGAAATCGGCTGCGGCTGGGGCGGGTTCGCCGAGCGCGCCGCCCAGCAGGGACGCTTTGTGACCGGGCTGACGCTCAGCCCCGCGCAGAAGGGCTATGCCGATGCGCGGCTGGACGGGCGCGCGCATATCCGGCTTCAGGATTACCGCAATTCCAGCGGGCGCTATGACAATATCGTCTCGGTCGAAATGATCGAGGCCGTGGGCGAACGCTACTGGCCCACCTATTTCGAAACCGTGAAATCCCGTCTGGCCCCCGGTGGGCGCGCGATGATTCAGGCGATCACGGTGCCGGATGCGGAATTCTCGGTCTATCGGGGGCGGTCGGACTTTATCCGCCAGCATATTTTCCCCGGCGGCATGTTGCTGTGTGACGCCATCATCGCCCATCAGGCTGCCCAGGCCGGTCTGGTCGTGCAGGACAGTTTTGCCTTCGGGCAGGACTATGCGCGCACCTGCCGCATCTGGGCGCAGCGGATGCGCGATCAGGCCCCGCGCATTCGCAAACAGGGCTATGACGATGCGTTCCTGCGCGGCTGGCAATTCTATCTTGAAGGCTGCGCCGCCGCCTTTGCCACCGGGCGCACGGATGTGGTGCAAGTCCAGCTGGCCCACGCAGAACCGGCCGCTCTGGCCGCCTAAGACGCGGCCCCGAAGGCCTGGGGCAAGACCCACGCGCGATCCGGCGGCGCCTGCGCCACACGCACCGGACAATCATAAACCTCGGTCAGGATACGGTCGTGCATGACCTGTCCGGGGGCCCCCTGCGCAACGATTTTCCCCTGTTTCATCAAGATCATACGATCCGCGACCATGGTGGACAGGTTCAGATCGTGCATCACCGCCACCACGCCGCCCCCCGTCTGGGCAAAGGCGCGCATGATCTGCATCACCTCTAGCTGGTGGCCGATGTCCAGGCTGGCAACGGGTTCGTCCAGAAACAGCCAGGTGCCGGGGCCGCCGTGCCAGATTTGCGCGCGCACACGGGCCAGATGCACCCGCGCCATCTGCCCGCCAGACAGATCCTGCACCGGCCGATCGGCAAAATCCTGCATCCTGACCTCGGCCAGCGCGGCGTGCACGATCCCGGCCTGATCCGCATTCACCCCCGCGCGCAGCCCCAGACGCACGACCTCGGCCACGGTAAAGGGAAAGGCCACGGCCGTGGACTGCGGCAGAACCCCGCGCAGGGCGGCCAGTTCCCAGGCTTTGGCCGCGCGGATCTCGTGCTGCTCCAGCCGGATCGAGCCGCCATAGGGCAGCTCTCCGGCGATGGCGCGCAACAGGGTGGATTTCCCCGACCCATTGGGCCCCAAAATCACCGAGACCTGCCCCGCAGGCACAGCCATGTTCAGATCGTGCAGAATGTTCTGACCGCCCAGATCGACGGTCAGGTTTTCGATGGTCAGCATGATCTAGATCCCCCCGAAACTACGGCGACGCAGCAGGATCCACAGGAACACGGGCGCGCCCAGAAAAGCGGTTACAATGCCTATCGGCAGCTCGGCCGGAGCCAGGATCAGCCGCGCGATCATATCCGCCCCCACCAGCAGGGCCGCCCCCAAAATCGCCGCATCCACCAGCAGTCTTTCATGATCGGGACCGGCGCAGATCCGCAGCAAATGCGGCACAATGATCCCGACAAAGCCAATCACCCCCGCCATCGCCACCGAGGCCCCGGCCAGCACCGCAACCCCCAGAATCGCCAGACGTTTCAACCTTTGAATATCCGTGCCCATATGCGCGGCGGCGGCCTCGCCCAGGGTCAGCGCGTTCAGCCCGCGCGCCAGCCGGGGCACCAACAGCAGCGTCGGCAGGATCAGCAGCGCGCCCACGGTCAGTTTGCTCCAGTTTGCGCCGGCCAGCGATCCCATCTGCCAATAGGTCAGATCGCGCAATTGCTGATCGTCCGCCATATAGACCAGCACTCCGGTGGCTGCCGCCGCCAGCGCCGACAGAGCGATCCCCGCCAGCAGCAGCACCACAACCGAGGTCTGCCCCCCGCGCGTGGCAATCCGGTACAGCACAACGACAGCGCCCCAGGCCCCCAGAAAGGCCGCGACGGGGACGATATATTGCCCCAGCGACAACAGGGCCGCCGGCAGCATCCCCCCCAGCACGATGGCGGATACGGCTCCGAATGCGGCGCCGGTGCTGACACCCACGATGCCGGGGTCGGCCAGCGGGTTGCGGAACAACCCCTGCATCACCGCGCCGCTGACCGCCAGGGCCGCCCCCACCAGCAGCCCCATCGCCAGACGCGGCAGGCGGATATTCATCAGAACAACGTGATCGCGCGCGCTGATCCCCGCGCCCGACAGGTAATCGCCCAACATCGTCAGCGGCGACACTCCCGACGCCCCGGTCGAGACCGAGCCGATCATCGCCACCACCAGCAGCGCCAGCAGCACCAGCCGCAAGGAGGCACGCCCCCCAAGGGGCACGGAACAGGCGGTATCGCTCATGGCTCAGCTATCCGCCGCGCCATAGAGTGCGCGATTCAGCGCCAGCGCCCCCTGAGGCGTCCGCGGACCGAAGCCCAGCAGCAGCATTCCGTCCAGGCGCTGAATATCGCCGTTCATGGCCGCCGGAGTTGCCGACAGCGCCGGATGCGAGCGAATATCCTCGGGAGTGATTGCCAGATGTCCCCGCCGGTCCATCATCAAGATTACATCGGGGGCGGCCTGAAGCACGGCCTCGTCCGTCATCTGTTTATATCCGTGAAAGCCCTGGGCGGCATTCACCCCCCCGGCCAGCTGGATGATCGCCTCGGCCGACGAGCCCGCGCCCCCGGCCATCACCCGCCCCCCTTGCAAGGACAGCACAAACAGCACCCGTTTGGGGGTCTGGACCTGCGCGGCGGCGCGGCGAACCTCGGCCATGCGGGCCTCGAATTCTGCGGTCAGCGCAACCGCCTCGGCCTCGCGGCCCAGCACATGCCCGACCAGCGCGATTTTCTGCGTCACGCCCTCGGGCGTCAGTTTTTCGGGCAGCGCGACATAGCCAACGCCGGTTTCCTGAAGCACCTCGATGGCCTCGGCGGGGCCGGCGGTGGCCTCGGCCAGGATCAGATCGGGGCCAAGCGACAGCACGCTTTCGGGGGACAGCGCCCGCACATAGCCCACGTCCGGCAGTTCCAGCACCTGCGCCGGATAGGTCGAGGTCGAATCCCGCCCCACCAGCAGATCGCCCGCCCCCAGGGCCACGACGATCTCGGTCACTGCGCCGCCCAGGGACACCACCCGCTGCGGAGAATCGGCAAGGGCCGGCGTCGCCAGCAACGCCGCCGCTGCAATCAAAGCACGGATCATTGCGCACCCTCCAGACCCGGCAAGCCGGCAACCATGGCGTTGAATTCCGCGATGCCCCCATCCCGGCGCGAGCCAAAGATTTGCAGGATCAGCCCGCCTTTGGCGTCAAAGGCCTCGACACTGATGGCGGGGCCTTGCTTGGTGGGTTTTTCAACCAGCCAGACCTCGGCAATATGATCGCCGCGCAGGTGCAGGTTAAAACGCGGGTCCAGCACGTTGATCCAGGGGCCCATCGGTTTGACCGTTTCGATCGTGCCGCCGTGGATCTCGATACAGCCCATGTTCCCCACAAAGATCATCACCGGAATCGCCTGCGCGGCGGCCTGTTCCAGCAAGCCGTTCACCGCGCCAGGTTGCAGGGCCCGCACATAGGGTGCCCCCGCCATACGGTAAGCGCCCAGGCGGTTCATCTTCAGCTTGGCCGTCAGGCGCAGGAACTGGTGCGTGTCGGTCAGCCTGTCCCATTCGGCGCGCAGGGTGTCGGCCTTTGCGGGATCGCCCTTGGCGGCCTCGACGGGGGCGCGGGGCTCCAGCAAGATCACGTCGGACTGATCGTCCAGTTTCAGCGCCTCGACCAGACGGTCAAAGGCGGGCACATCGGATTCGGGCTTCAGGTGGATTTTATGCACCGCATCGCCCGCCGCGTCGAACACCTGAATCGAGCGTTTATCCCCATCGCTCACGGCAAAGGCCGACACCCAATGGCGGGCAAAAAACCGCAGGTCGATCTCTTTGCCCAGCACCATCTGGGCGTGACCGCCCGAGTGATAATCCTCGTACACCCCGCGCCGTTCGATCACGCAGCTTTCGTTGCGGGTCAGCGCCATCACATCGCCCAATTGGCCGACCAGAGGCATCAGATCGTCGGGATGCGCCTGGATTCGCGTGGCGTTATGCCCGACCTGCGCGGCCACCAGCTCGGCCTCGGCCAGGTTGTACTGATGCGAAAAATCCCGCGCGCGCAGGTTCGGCGCCTCTTCGCGCAGCGCGCGTATCTGAGCGGGAGTCATCGGGGATTGGGGGCCAGAGCCATCGGCAGCCATATCGTTCTCCTTTAGGGAAGGGCAACGCATGTCTGGCGCAGGACGAATCCCTGGCTGGGCGCTATGTGTGTCGGGTTTATCCGCCGCAGGATGCCCTAAGGGCCGGACAGATTATACTTGACTTGTTTTGTCGGGATATATACCGACCCGCCCAGAGAGATCAAGACAGATTCTGCCGCCAGCCCTGTGCCAGCCCTCTTGCAGAGCACACGAAGGGTATAACTATGGCAACTCGAAACTCGGCCGCACGTCAGCGGCTATGGGGCAGCGTCACGGCCGTGGCTTTGGCCGCCGCCCTGCCCGCACCGGCAATCGCTCAGGACACACAAGACAGCGGCTTCACCATGCTGGGCCGGATGATCTTTGGCTGGGGCACCCCCAAAGTGGCAATCGACACACCGCAGGCGGTGACAGTCGTCGAACAAGAAGACCTGGACCGCGAGCAGCCCCGCGCCATTGGCGATCTGTTCGCCAATGTGCCGGGGGTCCAGGCCGCCGGGGCCTCGGCGCGGGCTTTGGGGCAAGCGTTCAACATTCGCGGCATCGGCAACGCTGAACAGGCCGGCAGCCAGAACCGGATCATCGTTACCGTGGACGGCGCGGTGAAGTTCTTTGAACAATACCGGACGGGCTCGTTCTTTGGCGATCCCGAGCTGTATAAGCGGGTCGAGGTTCTGCGCGGGCCGGCCTCGTCCACCATGTACGGCACGGGGGCCATCGGCGGTGTGGTGAATTTCACCACCAAGGATGCCGCCGATTTCCTGCCCGAAGGCGCCAGCACCACCGTCAAAGGGAAGCTGAGCTATGACAGCAACGGCGGGGGTAAGATCGGCTCGCTGACCTTTGCGCAGAAATTCGGGGAAAACGCCGACGTGCTGGCCAGCATCACGCGCGGCACCAGCGGTACGAAACAGGACGGCGCGGGCGTGGATCTGGCCGGCACCGAAAGCGAGCGCTGGTCTGGCCTGCTGAAGGGCAACTATTACTTTGGCACGCAGAACGATCAGCGCCTGACGCTGAGCCTGTCGCGCACCGATAGCGATCTGGAGGACGCCGCCGTCGCGCAGACCGGGGGCGCGGTGGCCAGCTTCTTCGGCACCGCCGATCTGCACGCCATCGACGACACCGCCACGCTGACCTATGCCCACGAAGGCGCGGGCACCCCGTGGCTGGATCTGACGGCGCAGCTTAGCTATTCGAAAACCTCGACCGAGCGCAGCGATTTTTCCCTGGGGTTCTACTGTATGCCTGGCCGTTTCGCCGTTCTGTGCGACAACGAGGTCTATTATGAAACCCTGTCGGCCAAGCTGGAAAACACCATCGAGTTCAGCCAGGGCGCCTGGGAAAACTACCTGACGCTGGGCGCGCAGGTGTCCTCGCAGGATCGTTATGCGATGTCCAGCGTGGGCGCTTTGGGCTTCCACCCCGGCGGGACCGAGAAAAAGGCTGGCGTCTATCTGCAAGGCGAATTCATCTGGAATGACCGGCTGACCATCACGCCCGGAATGCGGTTCGATCACGTCAGGCAAACCCCCGATGCCGATGCCTTGGCCAATGGCGGGGACACCGTAACCGACACCGCCAGCTCGGCCTCGATCGCGGCGATCTATAAGCTGAACGACAGCGTCAGCGTCTTTGGCTCGCTGGCGCGCACCGAACGGATGCCGACACTGGACGAGCTATACTCCAGCGATGGCGTGGGCGCGGCGGGCCGGACCCCCAGCCTGTCCCTGGACAAGGAAAAGGCCCGCACGATCGAGCTGGGCCTGGCCTATAACGGCCGCGATGTCTGGGCCACTGGCGACAGCCTGACCGCCAAGGCCACCCTGTTCCACAACGATATGAAAGACCTGATCGCGGCGAATGCCTCGGGGTCGGCGGATGTGCCCTATTTCTACAACGTGGACCGGGCCGAGATCTGGGGCGCCGAGCTGGAAGCCGCCTATGAGGCCGAACGCTGGTTCGCGCAGCTGGCCTATTCCAACGTCAAATCGCGCGACAAATCCACCGATCTGACATTGGCCGACACCCCCGCACAGAACATCGCGCTGACCCTGGGGGCCAAATTCCCGGTGCAGGGCGTGCGCGCGGGCTGGCGGGTGCAGGCCTATGACGACATCACCACCTCGTCTTCGACGACCTCGGGCGATGGCTATGTGCTGCATGACGTTTTTGTCAGCTGGCAGCCGCAGGAAGGCACCTGGAAAGGCGTGGAACTGGGCCTGACGGTCGAGAACCTGTTCGACAAGGAATACCGCAACAACCTGTCGCTGGATAACGGGCTGGGCCGGAATGTCAAAGTCACGCTGGCAAAGGCTGTGTCATGGTAAGGGGGGCGCTCCTTGCCGCATGGATGGGGGGCGCTTTGGCGTCCCCCGTTGTTGCCTCGGACGCGCGGCTAAGCCTGACCCTGGCCGGGGCCGCCCCCGCCGAAGGGGCCTGCCGGCTAAGCTTTCTGGCCGAAAACCAGATCGGCACGGATCTGGACGCGATGGTACTGGAGGCGGTGATCTTCACCGCAAGCGGCACTGTGGACCGGCTGCTTTTGCTGGATTTCCGCACCCTGCCGCAGGGCAAACCGCGCGTGCGTCAGTTTGATCTGCCGGGGACGGACTGCGCCTCGGTCGGGCAGATCCTGATCAATGGCGCTCATGCCTGTCAGGGGGCCGAGCTGGCTGAAAACGCCTGTATGGGCGCGCTTGTCCCCGCCTCACGCGTGGACGGAATCGAGGTGACGGGATGACATTCTGGCTACAGTCCGCGCATGATGCGCTGATGGAATTTATCGCCCTTGGCGGCTGGGTCGTTGGGCTGTTGCTGGCGGTATCGGTGCTGGCGGGCGCGGCCATTCTGTGGAAACTGTGGCATCTGTGGGCGCTGCGGATCGGCGCGCATAAACGGCTTGAGCGCGCCCTGACCCTGTGGGGGCAAAATCAGCCCCAACAGGCGCAATCGCAACTGGCAAACGCGCGCAATACGCTGGAAAAACTGGCGCTGCGCGGCATGAAAGCCGCCGATCCCTCTCCGTTGAAATCGCGCCTGATGACCGAGGCCGAGGCCCACACAGCGCGCGCCGAAACCGGGCTGCGCCTGCTGGATGCGATCGCGCAGACCGCCCCGCTGCTGGGGCTGTTCGGCACCGTTCTGGGCATGATCCAGGCCTTCCAGACCCTGCAAACCGGCGGCGCGCATGTGGATCCGGCGCAACTGGCCGGCGGCATCTGGGTGGCGCTGCTGACCACCGCGATGGGGCTGGGCGTGGCCATGCCTGTTTCGCTGTTCCTGTCCTGGGCCGAGAGCCGCCTGGCGCGCGAATCCCAGGCCGCCGCGCTGATGGTCGAAACCCTGTGCAGCCCCGCCATCCCGCCCGAGTCCTGACCCATGGCCTTTCGCCGGCGCCGCCTGTCCATGACCTCTTTGATCGACGTGATTTTCCTGCTGCTGATGTTTTTCATGCTGGCCTCTACGTTCACGCGAACGGTTGATCTGCCCCTGACCGCCAGCCAGGCCGCTGGCGGTGGTTTCGCGGACAGCCGGATCGTATTCCTGCGCCTTTCGCCTGAGCAGATCAGCCTGAACGGGCGCGCTGTGCCCCTGGCCCAGTTGCCCCAGCGCATTCAGGATCTGGGCGGCCCCGAGCCGAAGGTGCTGATCTCTTTGTCCGGCCCTGTCACCAGCCAGGCACTGGCCTCGCTGCTGGCGCAGCTACAGGCGGTTCCGGGCATTGGCCTACAGGTGCTTGGCTAAGATGAAACCTTTTCGCCGCAAAGCCTCGGAGCCGACGATCACCTTGATAAACGTGGTGTTTTTGCTGCTTGCGTTCTTTATCGTCGCGGGCACGATCGCGGATCGTCCGCCAGCGGATGTGCGGCTGATCAGCCTCCCCGAGGGCCCCTCGACCCCCTTGGAAAACATCGTTCTTCTGCGCGCGGATGGCCGGGTGGAATGGCCCGTCGGGCACTCCGCCGCCAGCTATCTGGCGCAACGCTCGGGTCAGGGCGCGGTGCGGATTCTGGCGGATCGAGACGCACCCGCGGCGGCCCTGGTGGCAACGGCGCAGACGCTGGCCAAACAGGGCGCCAAGGAAATCCGCCTGATTGCCGAGAGGCTTCCACAATGAGCGCAAGAGCTGCGAAAACCTGGGCGCTGGCGGCTGTTCTGCTGTCGGGGGCCGTGCACGCGGCGGTGCTGGTGGGGATGTCCGGCCCATCGTTTCAGATGCCCGCGGGCGGAGAAGAGGCCCCGCCCGAAATCCCGCTGCTGGGGAATGATTTTGCGGATCTGGCGGCGGGCGTGGCCAGCCCCGTATCGCCGCAGGCCCCGCGTGCCCAGCCCGCTGATGTGGCCTCGCCCGTCCGGCCTCGGGCCGCGCAGACCTCTGCGGTTTCGGCCCCTCTGCGGCCGGCGACGGCCAGCACCGCGCCCCTGTCAGACACACCGCCCCCAACCGCCGCGACGCCGCCCAGCCCGCAAAAGCTGACCGCCGCACAGCCCCCCAGCACCCGCCCGCCAAAGACCCGGCCAGCCGTGGCGCAGGGGAATGCGCAGCGCAATGCGGTGCGCGGTAATGCGGATGGGCAGAACGCCCGGAAAAACACGAAAGTCAGCGGGCAGACGCCCAAGCAGCCGCCCTCGGCCAAGCCCCGGTCGCAGCAATCCATGGCCAGTTACGGCGCCTCCGTGGTGCGGAAAATCCGGTCAATCCGCAAAAAACGCGTGAAGGGACGCGGCAAGGTGCTGGTGGGGTTCGAAATCGCCCCCTCCGGAGGCCTGCGCTCGGTTCGGGTGGTGCGCAGCTCGGGCTCGGACGTGCTGGACCGCGCGGCGCTGGATCACATCCGCCGCGCGGCCCCTTTTGCTCCCCCGCCCAAAGGAAAGGCGAGGTTCTCGTTTGAATTCGTGAACCGTTAGGCCAGATCGAAGCGATCTGCGTTCATCACCTTGGCCCAGGCGGCCACGAAGTCCGTCACGAATTTCTGCGCGTTATCGTCCTGGGCATAGACCTCGGCATAGGAGCGCAGGATCGAGTTCGACCCGAACACCAGATCCACGCGGGTGGCTGTCCATTTCACATCGCCGGACGCGCGGTCCTGGATATGATAGATGCCATCGCCCGCCGGAACCCATTTATAGGCCATATCGGTCAGGTTGACGAAGAAATCGGTGCTCAGCGCGCCCGGAGTGTCAGTGAACACCCCATGGGACGTCCCGCCGTGGTTGGTGCCCATTACGCGCATTCCGCCGATCAGGCAGGTCATTTCCGGCGCGGTCAGCCCCATCAATTGAGCACGGTCCAGCAGCAGTTCCTCGCCCGAGACAACATAGTCCTGTTTCTGCCAGTTGCGGAAACCATCGGCCAGCGGCTCCAGCACAGAGAACGAATCCGCATCCGTCATCTCATCGGTGGCGTCGCCGCGACCGGGCGCAAAGGGCACATCCACGTCGAAACCGGCGGCTTTGGCGGCCTGTTCGACCCCCAGATTACCGGCCAGCACGATCACATCGGCCACGCTGGCCCCGTGTTTGGCCGCGATCGGTTCCAGCACGGACAGGACATGCGCCAGACGGGTGGGCTCGTTCCCGGCCCAGTCCTTTTGCGGCGCCAGACGGATCCGCGCGCCATTGGCACCCCCCCGCATATCCGAGCCACGATAGGTGCGCGCGCTGTCCCAGGCGGTGCTGACCATCTCGGACAGGCTCAGGCCCGCAGCGGCAATATCCGCCTTCACCGCAGACACATCATAGCCCGTGGCCCCTGCCGGAACAGGATCCTGCCAGATCAGATCTTCGGCCGGCACATCGGGGCCGATATAGCGGGTTTTGGGCCCCATATCGCGGTGAGTCAGCTTGAACCAGGCGCGGGCGAACGTGTCGTTGAAATAGGCCGGATCGGCCATGAATTTCTGACAGATCGCGTTATAGACCGGGTCCACTTTCATCGCCATATCCGCATCCGTCATCATCGGATTGTGGCGCTTGGACGGGTCCGAAGCATCGACGGGTTTGTCCGCTTCCTTGATGTCCACGGGCTCCCACTGCCAGGCCCCGGCGGGGGATTTGCGCAATTCCCATTCGTGGCCGAACAGCATGTCGAAATAGCCCATGTCAAAGACCGTCGGCTCAGAGGTCCAGGCGCCCTCGATCCCCGAGGTCACCGCCTGGCTGGCCTTGCCGCCCATGTTCGGATTGTCCCAGCCAAAGCCCTGCGCCTCGATTCCGGCGCCTTCGGGATCCGGCCCCAGGGCCCCCGCATCGCCGTTCCCATGCGCCTTACCCACGGTGTGGCCACCGATGGTCAGCGCGGCGGTTTCTTCGTCGTTCATCGCCATGCGGGCAAAGGTTTCGCGGACCTGCGCGGCGGTTTTAACCGGATCGGGCTGGCCGTTGACGCCTTCGGGGTTCACATAGATCAGGCCCATCTGCACGGCCGCCAGCGGGTTTTCCAGCGTGTCGGGCTTGGACACATCGGTATAGCGCGTGTCCGAGGGCGGCAGCCAGTCCTGCTCGGCGCCCCAGTAGATGTCGGTTTCCGGGTGCCAGATGTCAGGGCGGCCAAAGGCAAAGCCAAAGGTCTCCAGCCCCATGGTTTCATAGGCCATGTTACCCGCCAGGATCATCAGGTCGGCCCAGCTGACCGCGTTGCCGTATTTCTTCTTGATCGGCCACAGCAGGCGGCGCGCTTTGTCCAGGCTGGCATTGTCGGGCCAGGAATTCAGCGGCGCAAACCGCTGGTTGCCGGTGCCGCCACCGCCGCGCCCATCGGCCAGACGGTACGTCCCGGCCGAGTGCCACGCCATCCGGATCATCAGCCCGCCATAGTGCCCCCAATCGGCCGGCCACCAGTCCTGACTGTCGGTCATCAGCGCCTTCAGATCGGTCTTCAGCGCCTCGACATCCAGCGATTTCACCGCCTCTCGATAGTCGAAATCGGCGCCCATCGGGTCTGTTTTACTGTCGTGCTGGTGCAGGATGTCCAGCTTCAAAGATTGCGGCCACCAGCTGGTCACCGAGCCCCCCGACATCGTGTTCCCACCATGCATGACCGGGCATTTGCCGGTCTCGTTAATATCATTTCCGTCCATGTCACTCTCCGCTTTTGACGAGCAGGGTTTGCCCTGTGCATGACTATGGGTAGCAAGAGTTTGGAATAATTCAAAATTGGACTTTTTGTAATATTTGATAATTTTTACTTATAACATATCCAATCCCCGTCCATTCCGATGCCAGGCCACACGAATTCCCCCGCCAGATCGGCCTTGCGCATTGACCGGCCCGGCCCGGCTGGGCAAAAAAGATCAGCATTTTAAGATCCAGGTTTTGCAATGACGGATTGGGACGGCTTCCTGACAGCGCTAGAATCGCGCGGCTCTGCGCCCGCATTGATCGAGGCAGACGGCCAGGTCACCCAGGCCGCCGCGCTTGCGCTCGGGGTCCGTCAGATCACCCATCGGGCCAATGCGCTCAGGCTGGCGGGCCGCCGCGTGGCGCTGATTCTGCCCGACCGGCTGGAGGCCGCAGCGCTGATTCTGAGCCTGACGCAGGTCTGCTCGGTTCTGCCGCTGAACCCCGCTTTGCCAAAGGCCGAGTTGCGGCGGCAATTGCAGGACGCGCAGGCCGATTTGCTGCTCTTTCATTCCGATTTTCAGACCCTGGCCCGCGATCTGGGGATTCCGGCGGCTCCGGTGGACGATGGCCTGCCAGATTCGCTGTTTCTGCCCCCCGCAAAGGCCGATGTCCCGCCCGGCCTGGTGCTGACGACCTCGGGCTCGACCGGGCAGCCCAAACGGGTGCCCCTAAGCGCGCAGGCGTTGATGGGCTCGGCCCGCAATATCGCCCGAACGCTGGAACTGGGGCCAGAGGATCGCGCCATTTCGGCCCTGCCCGTGTTCCATATCGGCGCCCTGGTGGATCTGTTGCTGGCGCCCTTGCTGGCGGGCGGATCGGTCTGTGCCAGCGCGGGCAAAACCCCGGCCGATCTGCAAAACGCGGTTCTGAACGGGCGCGGCACCTGGCTGCAACTGGTACCCACGATGCTGGCGCGCTGCCTGTCGGACTGGGATTCGCACACCGGGGCGCGGATCGGCGCGCAGCTTAGCTTTGTTCGTATGGTTTCGGCCGATCTGTCCCCCGAAATGCAGGCCAAAGCCGAGAGTTTCTTGGCCGGAACCCCGCTGATCCAGATGTATGGGATGACTGAAACCGCCGGGCAGATTGCCTCGAACCCGCGCCCACCGGGCGCGCGCGTGCCCGGCTCGGTCGGGCGGGCGGCGGGGGCCGAGCTGGCCATTCTGGACGCAAACGGCACCCCCGTCCCCGAGGGCGAAATCTGCGTGCGCGGGCCCAGCGTGATGGCCGGCTACGAGGGCACCGATACCCCCCGCCACGGCCCCTGGCTGCGGACCGGCGACACCGGCCGGCTGGACGCGGCGGGCCGGCTGTTCCTGACTGGCCGGCTCAAAGAGATCATCAATCGCGGAGGTGAGAAAATCTCGCCTCTCACGGTAGAGCGGGCCGCTCTGCGCCTGCCCGGCGTCACCCAGGCCGTGGCCTATGCCCTGCCGCATAAAACCCTGGGCCAGCATGTCGGGCTAAGCGTCACCGCGCCGGGGCTGACCGAGGCCGACATCCTGCGCCACCTGTCGCAAGAGCTGGCCGAATTCGAACGTCCCCGGCAGGTGCGCCTTCTGAACGATCTGCCCCGGCTGGGCTCAGGCAAGGTGGACCGTCTGGCGCTGGCGCAGATGGAAACAAACCCCACGCTGCCGCCCCCCGCGCCGCTGACGGGCACCGCGAAAACCGTGTCCCGCGTCTGGGCCCGGACGCTGGACGGCGCGGCCCCATCCACAGACAGCGATTTCTTTGACGATGGCGGCGACAGCCTGTCGGCCACGGAATTCCTGCTCGCGCTGGAAAAGGCATTGGGGCGCCCGCTGCCGCCGAACCTGCTGTTCGATGCTCCGCGCTTTGGGGATCTGGTCACCCGGCTGGACAGCCACCCCGCCCCGCAAAAGGCCAGACACCCGGCTGAACGCTTCATTCTGGCCGCTACCTCGGCCTGGCCCGGCACGCGCGCAGGCCCCAACGGTCTGTTGATCCTGCGCAATGCGGATGCCCCCGGAGTGCCGGTTTTCTTCGGTGTCAATGACCGCGCTCAGGCGGATCGGCTCAGCCAGACGCTGGGCGCGGATCGCCCGTTCTATATCCTGCGCTCGCTGCTGCATGGGGGGCGCGCAAAGCTGGGCGGCGAGGCCCGGATCGCCAGGCTGATCGCCAGGGACATCCAGGCCCTGCACCCCCAGGGCCGTCTGGTTCTGGGCGGGTTCTGCGAAGGGGCGGGGCTCATGCACCGCGTCGCCGGACTGCTGGGCAGGCAGGGGCGCACACCCGATCTGTTCCTGTCGGTCGATTGGGAAATCCCGCATCAGACGCCGCTGCCGATGGTCTTTATCTGGACGAATTCGCGCTGGTTTTCCCCCTTTGGGCGGTTCGACCGGCCCGGTCGCGCCCTGCATGATGCCTATCCGAACGGAGCCATCATGCATCATATCCCGCAAGATCACGAACAGGCCATGACCCCCAGGGCCTTTGCCCCGGTGGCGGCAAAGCTGCGGCCCTTTCTCGACGGGCGCAGGCCGCCGCGCTTTCCCAAACGCGAGGACATTCTCCAGCCCGCGCGCGAGGCCCGCTGGCGGGGCCACATCCGCCTGCGCAGCCGTCTGCCGCGCGTTCTGACGGCTGGCTCCACCTACGAGCTGCCAGTCACCGCCACCAACCGCAGCCCGGTTCCCTGGCCGGCCAGCGACACATCCGCCCTGGGCTGCGCCGTGGCCTTTATCGGGCCCCGCTTGCTGTGGCGCGGCCCGCGTTATCCCTGGTATCGGCGCGTTTTTGGCCCGCGTCAGGCGATCAGCCGGTTCCCCACGGCTCTGGCTTCGGGGGGGTGTCAGGATCTGACGCTGCTGGCCCGCGCGCCCCATCGTCCCGGCTGGTATCTGATGCGTATTTCCCTGCTTGAGGACGGATTCAAATATTTCCTGAACGGTCGCCGCACGGGCATTTACCGTCTGGTCCGGGTGGTCAAGCCAGACTGACCCGCATCGCCACAGGCCAGCGGTGGCCGAACCGCGCGTGACAGTGCACGGGGCCCTGATCCACGCGCATAGCCCCCGCCGCGCGCAACGCCTTCAGCATGGCAGAGATCTGCAACAGCCCCAGTTGCGCCCCGATGCAGCGATGCCGCCCACGCCCGAACAGCAGCGGTTCTTCGCCCGTCCGGTTCGGATCGAAACGCAGCGGATCGGGATGCGCCATCGGGTCCAGATTGGCCGCGCCAAGCGCCAGAAACACCGGCGCGCCCTCGGCCAGATCAACCCCATGCAGCGTCATTGGCGTACGGGTCACCCGCGCGATCACCTGCGCCGGAGAGGCAAGGCGCAGGGACTCGGACACCAGCGCCTGAACCGGGCTGTCCGGGGCAATCCGATCCGCATGGCGCAGGGTCAGATCCAGCGCCGTGGCAATCCCGGCCTCGATGTTTTCCACCCCATCGGCCAGCACAAGCAGGGCATTGTCCAGCAGCGCATTCTCCGTCACGCCTGCGCCGCGCAGATGCGCCAGAAAACTGCCCGAGGGGGGCTGCTCCGCCGCCGCAGACAGGGCCGCGCGGGCGCTCTCCAGCGCGGTATTCACCTGGCCGAAGCGCGCGCGATCCGTGATCGGCGCAAACAGGTGGAAAAACCCCTGTGTGGCCTGTTTGATCATCACGCGATCCTCTGGCAGGCCAATGAACCGCGCCATCACCGCACAGGCAAAGGGCTGGGCCAGATGCTCAATCAGATCGAAGCGCTGCCCGGCCAGCGCCGCAACGCGGGCCTCGGCCAGTTCCGGCACCCAGGTTTCCGCCCCCTTAAAGGCCGCATGAAACGCCCCCGACACCGCCTGCCGCGCGGGGACATGTTCGGGTTTATCCAGAAAGGGCGGAATATGCGCGGCCACGGCGGCAGCGGTGCTTTTGCCGCGGTTGCGCGCCGCCAGAACCGAAAACCGCGACGGCTGATTGCCCAGAGCCGGATTACCGAAGGCCTGCACAATATCCGCGTGGCGCGTCAGCACATACCCCCCCGAGGCCACCTGGGCCAGGGGCTGATTTTCCCGCAGCCAGGCCCAGACCGGCGCGGGATCGGCCCACATCGCCGCATCCGCCAGATCGACCGGCAGCTGCGGCGCGTTATTTCGGGCCGAACCGCTGAACCAGCTTCGCCATTTCTTCATTATTTCTGTCCAGATGTTCACGGATGATGGCGCGTTCGTCCGGGCTCAGCGCCGCGCCCGCCGCAAATTTCGCCAGGATTTCAGGTCGGTAATAGCGCACCGCCGCCGACAGGGTGAACACTTCCTCGGTCATGTCGGCGGTGGTCGAGGGCGAGCACATATCCGCGATATTGTCTGAGCCCAGACGGATCGGCACCCCGGCCTCGGCCAGTTCCAGCACCCGCGGGATCGAGTTATACATAGGCGTCGCAATCGCCCGCAGCTGCCGCATTCCGATTGCGGCAGACGGGCAGCAGATCACCCCGATATTCAGCGCCAGCATATCCTGAACGAAGCGTTCCCAGCGGGGCTCGTCATAGGTGGAGGGCGAGATCATATGCACCGTCCACACCAAAGGCTGCCCGTCTGCCCCCTCTAACCGGCCGGTTTCGCGCTGCATGACTTTGATCAGGCGTTCGGTCCCGTCCTCGCCGGGCGAGTTGATCTGATCGGTGTGCACATGCAGGAATTTACCCGTGCGTTTCACCAGATCCAGCATCCGCACGCAATGTTCCTCGAACCCGATATTGTCGGGGTAATCCAGCACGTCGTCGGCCTCGGGCAGGGAACCGATGAAATCGGCCATTTGCACGCCCTGCTCGAAGATGCGCCAGCGCTCGGGCTCGCTGTTGCGGAACCCCAAAGGCGTATAGGCGGCGCAGCGGATCTGAATCTGATCGCGGACCTCAGCGGCCAGGTCCATCAATTGAGACAGCGCATGGGTGCCCACCCTGTCGGCCGTGCAATCCACCATCGTGTCGGCCAGACGCGTGTTGGCCGCTACCATCACATCAATCGTTTCACGCGCGCGGCGATCCAGATCGGGGGGATCATAGGCCGGCCCCTCGTGCACCGTGCGGATCAGCGCGTGTTTTTTCTGGAGCGAAATATGCGAGCTTTCCAGCACATGGACCCGCCCGTGATCCACATAGCCATCGGCCAGCGTGTTGGCCCGGTCCAGGTGAATATGCGCGTTATGCATTCCCCCCAAGGCCGCAATCTGGACCTGAAGGTCCGTATAAAAAGGCGATTTCATCATGAAGTCTTTGCTATAAAATCCGTATCGTCCCCGCGATGATAGCCACAGAACACCCAATAGCGCAATTTCCCCGAGCCCCTCCGCGCCCCTCTGGTGAATTTTACCTCTCTTTGCCCGGTTCCAGCGCTAGCTCGCCGCCGCACAGTCGAAAATCACCACCTCGCGTTCCAGAAACAGCGGCTTGCTGGGGGCGAAGGCCTGCACCATGGCGCAGTCTTTCTCCATCCGTTGAAAAAAGGCGCGGCGGATTTCGGGCTCGGATGAATAGGCATAGGTCTGGAAATCCAGCACGGAAAACACGCTGAACCCTTGCTCCAGCCAATAATCCAGCTGCCATTCCTCTTTTTGCAGGGGCCAGGCGTGGGCCTTGACCTCATAGTCAATGGCGTTCTCGTCCACGTTTTCCAGCCCGTACATCACGCCGGGCATGTTGACGAAATACACCGCCCCCTGCGCCGAGTGCAGGATCAACCGTTCAGAGGCCATGTCCGGCAGATCCACGTTATATTTGCGGGCCAGACGCGCCATCCGGTCCAGCTCGAAGCCCTGCGCCTCTTTTTGTTGCGGGATCGTCAGCGCCATCGAGGTCAGCACCTTGCGATCCGGATAGCGGGCCTGCAAATACCCCCCCACCGCCTGCTGAATGGGCTGGGCGGCCGCCTGTTTCAGCACCACATAGGTGCCATAGGTGCTAAGCATCAGGCCCACGCTGAACACCCCCGCCGCCAGCACGCGGCGCAGGACGGCAGGCTGTTCGGTCAGCTCGATCAGCAGTAACCCTGCGAGCAGCAGGAAACCGGCAAAATTGGCGATCCACAGGTGCTCGGGCTGGCGCGGGCCGGCCATCAGCGCCACGGCCACCGTGCCAATCGCCAAAGACAGCCACACCGTCCACAGCGCCCCGCGCAAGGGCCGCCCGCGCGTGCGCCACAGCATCAAGGGCGTTAGAACCGCACCCACCGTCATCGCCGGGTTCATGCCGAAAACGATTTCAATCGCCCGGTGCAGCAATGTGATCGGCCCGGCCTGCGGGCCCTCGGCGCCCGTGCGCAGGGACATCACCGCCTGAATGCGCTGGTAATCCAGAAAGTTCCGGAAATCCATCAGCAGGCCGATGTTCAGCACCGGCCACAGCACCAGCACCACCAACACAGCCCGCCCGAACGAGCGCAGCGCGGGGCGCGCCCCTTCGGCCTGTATCAGCAGCCCCAGCAGCCCCAGCCCCATCGGCGCCAGAATGAACACCGCCGAATGCTTGAAGCTAAGCGTCAGCACCACAAAAAGCCCCAGCGCCCAGTCCCAGCGCCGATGGCCCTGCACCCGCATCAAGAGCGCCCAGATCACCGCAACCAGAGCCGTTGCCAGCCCGGTATCGCCCTTGGCGATATGCGCCATGAACACGCCCAGCGGAAACAGAACCGCGACCAGAGCCACAATCACGCTGCGCCCCCGGTCCAGCCCCACGGCGCGAGCCACGCCATAAAACAGCGGCGCCAGCAGCGCGCCCGTCAGCGCCGTCACCATCCGGGCCGTCACGTAAAACACGGTAGGATCGGCGAAATACTGCGCCCGGAATTCCCCGGCCCCGCCCCACCAATCGGCCACCCGCCCGACCGCAAACAGCCCGGCCAGCGCCACCGCATTCAGATAGTTGATGAAAGGCGGATAGAAATGCTGCCCCGGCACCAGCTGGCCGGTCAGCACCTTGGCGGCCTCGTTTATGCGTTCGTCCCCATGGAAATACCCATAGTCCGCCGCAAAAAACCGCACCCCAAAGGCCACAAAAAACAGAAGAAAGCACAATGCCGCCGAAGTTTTGTCAAATCTGCTCGTATAACTCACCGGGTGTCTCGCATAATCGGGCATATCTATGTGACGTAACGTAGCCGCTTGGCCCCGGTCAGCGCAAAGAGAAGCTGAAACAATTACGCCGGAATGGTCATTTGGCTGTTTTGATCCGCGTTTTTTGGCAACAATGGTATTGAATGATGACGTCTGTTCCCCCGCATACCCCTTCGGCCTCGGTGCCGCTGTTCGTCGATCTGGACGGAACGCTGGTCCATGCCGATATGGCCGAGGAAATGCTGGCGCGGGGAATGCGTTCGCCTCGGGCGATGCTGCGCGGGTTCCGGGCCTGGCGCGCGGACGGGCTGGGCGGGCTGAAACGCAGCCTGTGGGCCGAGGTCGGCTTGCGTGTCGATCTGCTGCCCTATAACGCGCAGGTGCTGGACTATATCAAAGGCGCGCGGCGGGCGGGGCGGCAGGTGATCCTGGCCACCGCCGCCGACCGCGCCGCCGCCGAAGAGGTCGCCGCCTATCTGGGCCTGTTCGATGCGGTTCTGGCCTCCGAGCCGGGCCGCAACCTGAAAGGCCCCGCCAAGCTGGAGGCAATCCGCGCCATGACCGGCACCGCCCCGTTCGAGTATCTGGGCGATTCCACAGCCGATCTGCCGATCTGGGCCGCTGCCGCCTATCGCGGATTTGCCCGTATTCCATCAGCCGCGCGGGATCTGGCCGCCCAGGCCGATCACGTCACGCTTACCCCCGGCCCCTCGGACCGGCCGGGCAAAGGCCGCGCGATCCGCCGCGCCATGCGCCCGCATCAATGGTCGAAAAATGCGCTGGTGCTGGTGCCGCTGCTGTTTGCGCATCTGTATACCGACCCCGCCAGCATCATGAACGCGCTGCTGGCGGTGATGGTGTTTTCGCTCTGTGCCTCGTCGGTTTATCTGGTCAATGACGTGCTGGACATCGAGGCCGACCGCGCCCATCCCACCAAGAAGAACCGCCCCTTTGCCGCCGGGCATCTGCGGCCACGCACCGGGATATTGCAGGCCGGGTGGCTGATGCTGATTTCGTGCCTGGTAGGGTTTGGCGTGCTGGGGGTGCCCTTTGGGCTGGTGCTGCTCAGCTATCTGGCGCTGACCACGGCCTATTCCTTTGTGCTCAAGGCCTATTCCACCGTGGATGTGATCGCGCTGGCGCTGCTGTATACGATCCGTATCGTGGCGGGGGCGGCGGCGCTGGGGACGTTTCCCAGCCCCTGGCTGCTGACGTTCTCGATGTTCTTTTTCCTCAGCCTGGCCTATCTGAAACGCTATATCGAACTGTCCAAAGCCGTCGGCAATGCCCGCCTGCCCGCCCGTAATTACTGGGCCTCGGATATGACGGTGGTGCAGACCTTTGGCATCGCGAACGGGGCGCTGTCGCTGCTGACGCTGGCCGAATATGTCTCTAGCCCCGAGGTGGTCACGCGCTACAATACCCCCGCGCTGCTGTGGCTGGCGATCCCGGTGATGATGTTCTGGACCTATCGCACCTGGATGTGGGCGACCCGAGGCAAAGTGGGCGACGATCCTGTCGTCTTTGCCATGAAGGATAAAATCAGCCGCATCACCGGGCTGCTTGTCATCGCCATATTCGTGCTGGCCCGCTATCTGAACCTCGACTGGAGCACCCTATGACCCCTGCCGTCTTTGCCACCGTTTTCGTCAGCGTGTCCCTGTCGGCCATTGCGCAGACGGCCTTTAAATACGGGGTGGCGCGGGTGGATCTGCCCGAAACCGCCACCCTGCTGACCAAGGCCATGGCGTTCCTGTTCTCGCCCTTCGTGCTGCTGGGGCTGGCGCTCTACGGGGTGGGCACGGTGCTGTGGCTGTTCGCGCTGCGACAGCTGGATCTGTCGCTGGCCTATCCCTTTGTCGCCATGAGCTTTGTGATGGTCGCGGCCTCGGGCATCCTGTTTCTGGGCGAGCCGGTGAACCCCGCCCGCCTGACCGGGCTGGGGCTGATCGTGCTGGGGCTTTTGGTGATGGCGCGCGCGGCCTGATCAGCCTGGCGTCTGCATATGCGCACGCAGCTGGGCCTCGTTCAGGCGGGGGGCGCCGCCCTTTGATCCCGTGCCGGTCAGCTGCGCCAGCCAGGCAACCGCTTCGGACAGATGCTGAGTGATCAAAGAGCGGTGTTCGTCACTGACCTGCGACAGTTCAGAGAACATGATGGCCATGCGCACGACCGAGTAATCCTCAAGATCGCGGACCACATAGGCCACCGGCAGGCTGGTCAGGCGCGGATCCAGCGCGCTTTTGCGCATGGTGTGCCGGCGAATATCTACCTCGGAAATCCGGTTCAGGTGAATTTCGCGCAAATCCAGCAGAACCGGACTAAGAGACCTGGGCGGGATCGGGTCCGTCGGAACCGCGGCCAGCAGGTCATGCAGTTCCTCAAGCGAGAAAGGCGGGCTGGCCAGAATATAGGTGAACTGGAACTCTTCAACAAAGGCACTGCGCAGCATTTCACCTCCCGAATTGTGATCGTTCATTCAATTCTGTTGCAATGGTCTTGGGAAAATATGCGCGCATATTAATGGGCAATCGGACTTGCGTCCATCGGTTGAACCGCCGCGGTTCGTGACGTTTTTCGCAAAACAGGCGCGACTCTTTGATGCGCCCGCAGGCGCGCCAAGAAACGCGGGGAGCATGGGGCGATCCGCTGCGCCCCATGCCAATACGCGTCATGCCAATGCGCGCTTAGCTGTGCAGCGCCTTGACCGCATCCGACAGGCTGACCTGCCCGGTGATCTGCCCCGCCGCATTGCGCAGCGGCAGCGCCTGATCCGCACTGGCCGTCAAAGGCGCAAGCGCATCCTCCAGCGGGGTGCCCTCGGCCAGGGGTTCGCCCGCGGGCGGCGCCCCGGTTATCTGAGTTTTCAGAGCCCTGACCCGGATCACCCGGCCGCGATTGATCTCGCGCGTGAATTCGGCAATGTAGTCATCGGCCGGACGCAGCACGATCTCTTGCCCGTCGCCCGATTGCACCAGAGCCCCGTCGCGCAGAATGGCAATCGAATCCCCGATCCGCATGGCCTCGTCCAGATCGTGGGTGATGAAGACGATGGTTTTGTGCAGTTCCTCCTGCAACTCCAGCAAAATGGACTGCATGTCGGTCCGGATCAGCGGGTCCAGCGCGGAAAATGCCTCGTCCATCAGCAGGATATCGGCATCCGTGGCCAGCGCGCGCGCCAGCCCCACACGCTGCTGCATCCCGCCCGACAACTGACCGGGATAGTAATTTTCATAGCCCGACAGGCCCACGCGATCCAGCCACTTGGCCGAGCGCTGCTTGGCCTCGTCCCCGTCCACGCCCTGAATGTCCAGCCCGTATTCGACGTTCTGAATCACCGTGCGATGCGGCAGAAGCGCGAATTTCTGGAATACCATGGACATTTTGAACCGCCGCAAATCGCGCAGATCCTGCGCGTTCATCGCCATCACGTCCTGGCCATCCACCCAGATTTCACCGGCTGTCGGCTCGATCAGGCGATTCAGGTGACGGATCAGCGTGGATTTGCCCGACCCCGACAGCCCCATGATCACTTGCAGCTTGTTGGCCTCGATGTCCAGGCTGATATCCTGAAGGCCCAGCACGTGGTTCGTTTGCTCCAGCAGCGCGGGTTTGCCCATGCCATCGCGCACTTTCTGTAGCGCTTTTTCCGGGTTTTTGCCGAAAATCTTATACAGATTCCGGATCGAGATTTTCACGTCACCCATGGTTGGCCTCCCGATAGGTTTGCAGGCGTTTGCCATAGGTCTGGCTGACCCGATCAAAGATGATGGCCAGCGCCACAATCGCCAGACCGTTCATCAGCCCCAGCGCCAGATACTGATTGGAAATTGCACGCAGCACCGGCACGCCCAGCCCCTGCACCCCGATCATCGAGGCAATCACCACCATCGACAGCGCCATCATGATCGTCTGGTTGATACCCGCAAAGATATTGGGCAGCGCCAGCGGGATCTGCACGCCAAAAAGCTTTTCCCGGCTTGAGGCGCCAAAGGCCTCGGCGGCCTCCATCACGTCCTTATCGACCAGCCGGATCCCCAGGTTCGTCAGACGCACCAGCGGCGGCAACGCATAGATACACACCGCCAGCAGACCCGGCACTTTGCCAATGCCCAGCAGCATCACCACCGGGATCAGATAAACAAAGCTGGGGATGGTCTGCATGATGTCCAGAACCGGGGTGATAATCCCCTGGGCGCGATCATAGCGGGCCATCAAAATCCCCAGGGGAATGCCCACCGCGATACACACCAGCGTCGCAACCGAGATAATCGCCAGGGTGGACATCGTGTCCTCCCACATGCCCAGGAAACCGATGGCCAGAAAGGCCAGCACACTGCCCAGCGTGATTTTCCAGGACCGCGACCCGGCCCAGGCCAGAGTGGCCAGGATCAGGATGACAATCGGCCAGGGCGTCGCCTGCAAGAGCTTTTCGAACCAGACCAGAAACTTGAGAAGCGGGTTGAAAAAGCTCTCGATTGCCTCGCCCCAGGTGCGGGTGAACTCGCGAAAGCCGCCGTCGATTCCGCGCCGCAGGGCGCTGAGATCCGAACGCCCGAGCGCGGGAAATTCAGTAAAGAACTCCATAAGTTCTCTCCTTTAGTTATGCGAAAGGCCCGTGCGGGGTGGCACGGGCCCTTGCGGAAGTTGAGAAACTTACAGCGCGTCTTTGATCTTGGCCGCCACGTCAGCCGGCACCCACTGGGTCCAGACTTCGGGGTTTTTGGCCAGGAATTCAAAGGCCGCGTCCTCGCCCGTGGCCTGGTTTTCCGTCATGAAGACCAGCATCCCGTTCATCACGGCACCGGGGAACACGCGTTTTTCGAAATATTCGCTGGCCGGGCCCGCCTTGGTGACGAAATCGTCGGTCACAACGGTGTGGACCTCGGATTCGGTGTAGGACGAAGGCTGCGGATCCGCGCAGTCCTGCTCGGGTTTCACAATGCAGTTGTCCCAGTTATCCGAGCCCCCCCAAGGGGTTTCCCAGGGCAGTTTGATCATGCTGTATTTGCCGATCATCGAGGTGGGCGACCAGTAGTAACCGAACCACGGCTCGCCGCGTTCCACGGCCTTGGCCATCGACCCGTCCAGACCCGCAGCCGAGCCCGGATCGACCAGCACCCAGCCCTTGGCCTCCATATCGAAGGCGCGGAACAGGTTGGCGTTGGACAGCTGACAGCCCCAGCCTGCGGGGCAACCGACAAAGGCGCCCTTGCTGGCGTCTTCGGGATGGGGGAACAGATCGGGGCGTTCCAGCACCTTTTCCACGGTGTTCAGCTCGGGGTGGGCTGCGGCAAAAGCGGGGGTGATCCACCAGCCCTCGCCCAGATCGGTGATCGGGCCGCCGTTCAGCGACAGCATCGAGCCCTCCTCGATCGCGGCGGTCAGCGGCACGCGCACGGCGTTGATCCACAGTTCGGGCGCGACATCGGGCTGGCCCTTTTCGGACATCGAGGCAAAGGTGGTCTGAGTTGCACCCGGCACCAGTTCCACATCGCAGCCATAGCCCTCTTCCAGAATGATGGCGTCCACATTGGCCATCATCTCGGCCGAGGCCCAGTTCATTTCTGCGATCGAAACCGACCCGCAGTCCGCAGCCATGGCCTGGCCACCGGCCAATGCAACAACGCTGGCGCCCAGGGCGCATTTCAGTTTGGTATTCATCAGAGGATTTCCTCCCAGATCTTTTCGACTTTTCGGGCCGCGGATCTCCGGGTTCACGGCCAGTCACCAACCCTCGCGGTTGATTTCCCAGATCTATTCACCCGAGTGGGGGCGTAAATGCTCCAGGCTGCGGGCTAAGCTCAACATGTGGGGGAAGGTTTGTAAAGGGTCACAAAAGGTTAGGTTGGGGCGCTAGGGGCTATCGGCGGGGGTAACCTTACGGAAGGCACAAGCGGATCCGAACGGTGATTTGCACGCCATCGAGGATGGCCGATCAGCCAAACGCCTGGGACACAAGCGCAAAAACCCTGCCCTTGGCCTGCGGACGCGGACGCGCCTGACGGACCATCGCGGTGCCGCCCCCGGCCAGGTCCATCCCCAGCAACAGAGCCAGATCGCCAAGCGCCGGGCACCCGGTATCCAGCCGCAAAAACCCGCCATCGGCCTGCTGTGCCGCGCCAGACAGCAGGGCGCGGGCCGTCGGCAGATCGGGCGCAACAATCGGCCCGACAACCTGCCCGCGCCCGAACCTGCGGATCATGGCAAAGCCCTCTTCGGTGCGCAGAACCGTCCCCTGCGAGGCAATCGCGCGCAGCAGATCGCCGCGCGCCATCCCCGATGCCGCAGCATCCATCCGCAGCAGATCCGCCAGATCACCCGCCCCGGCAGACACCGGGATTTCTGGCTCTGCGCCTTTCACAATGCCTTGAAATTGTTGGATATGACCGGCCCGCTCGAACCCCATTTTCTGATACAGCGGCAGCCCCTGCGCGGTGGCGACAAGCCGCAGCTCGCGATCTGCGGCGCCAGGAATGACCGCGTTCATCAGCTGCCGTCCCAGCCCGCGCCCACGCATTGCGGCCTCGACCAGGATCATGTTCAGCGTCGCGACCGGCCCAAACAAAGAGACCAGCGCAGTGCCGACCACCCGGCCATTCTCAAGCGCGACAACCCCCTTGGAATGGGCCAGCGCCATCGCCCAGTCCTGGGGGCGGTGCGGCCAGGACACCTGCTGGCTCAGCCGAACCGCCTGAGGCAGATATTCGGGGGTAAAGGGCGCAAGTTGCCATAAGCAGGACGTCATCGGCGGGCCTCGTGGTGGTTTGCCTTCGTCGCGAAGGATCAGACAGAACGCAGCGTCTCTTGTGGCACAGGCCCCGCCCCGGCAGACAGGCTGCGACCCAGGCGCAGCACCATCTGACGGGCGGCCTCCAGCTCGTCGCGCAGCAGGTATTCCTCGGGTTTGTGCGCGCGCGCCATATCGCCGGGGCCGCACAGAACCGAGGGGATGCCGGCCTGCTGAAACAGCCCCGCCTCGGTGCCGAAACTGACAGCCGGAGCGGCGGGATGGCCCGAAATCTGCTGTGCCAGCTGCGCTAGATCTGCGCCGGGTGCCAGCGCCAGAGGCGGATAGGTCGAGAGCCACTCAGCCTGCACATCCGGGCCCAGACTGTCCAGAACCGGCCGGAGCAACGCACGCGGATCCTGGCCCGCGATGGCGCGCGCCTCGATCCGGGCCTGGGCGTGTTCGGGAATGATATTGAGCGCCCGCCCCCCGTCAATCGTGCCGATCTGCACAGTCGAATAGGGCGGCTGGAAACGTGCGTCCTGCGGCCCCTTTTGCAGCGCTGCCGCCTGTTCGGCGGTCGCCGTCAGAACCGGCAGCAAAGCGTGAATCGCGTTCTGCCCCAGATCGGGGCGCGCGCTGTGGCCGGGGATGCCTTTGGCCGTCAGGTGCAGCGCGGCCTTTCCCTTATGCGCCAGCACCGGATGCAGGCCCGTCGGCTCTCCTACGATGCAGCCCAGTGGCGTGGCGCACAGTTCCGGCAGGGCTGCAATCAGATGGGGCACGCCCTTGCATCCGGCCTCTTCGTCATAGGACAGGGCAATATGAATCGGCGCGGCCAGATCCATGGCCAACAGGTCAGGAACCGCCGCCAGAACCGCCGCGTCAAAGCCCTTCATGTCACAGGCCCCGCGCCCGATCAGCCGCGCCCCCTCGCACCGCAGCACGAAAGGATCGCCCAGCCATTCGGGCTCGTCTGCGGGGACAACATCCACATGGCCGGAAAGAATATAGCCCGGCACCGCCGGATCGCCGATCGTGGCAAACAGGTTTTGCCGATCGCCCTCGGGGCCCGTCAGCCGGTGGCACGGAACGCCCAGATCCGCCAGATAAGAGGCGACGAAATCCATCAGATGCAGGTTCGAACGCCCCACAACCGAAGGAAAGCCCACCAGCTTTTCAAGCAAGGAAAATCCTGTCCAATCGGTCATGTCCGCCCCCCGGTCATCTTGTCTGCCCCAGCTATGGCACAGTTTGCCCGCAAGGCAACACCTTGAGGCGCTCTGGGCTGGGCGTGGCCGCAGAGCTGCTGAAAATATGCCCGCGCCGCCAAGGGGTTAGAAAACGGCGCGGGCATGTGAGCGGTTATTGGATACCGCCCAAACACAGGTATTTGATTTCCAGGAAATCCTCGGTCCCGTATTTCGAGCCTTCGCGTCCCAGACCCGATTGCTTGATCCCGCCAAAGGGCGCGACCTCGGTCGAGATCAGGCCGGTGTTGATCCCCACCATGCCCGATTCCAGCGCCTCGGCCACGCGCCAGACGCGCGCCAGATCGTTGCTGTAGAAATACGAGGCCAGCCCGAATTCACTGTCATTGGCCATGGCGATCACTTCGGATTCGTCGCTGAACTTGAACAGCGGCGCGACAGGGCCAAAGGTTTCCTCTTTCGCGACGGCCATCTGAGGGGTGACGCCGGTCAGCACGGTGGGCTGAAAGAACGTCCCGCCCAGTTCAGAAGGCGCGCCGCCCATGGCCAGCTTGGCGCCTTTGTCCAGCGCGTCGGCAATGTGGCTTTGAACCTTGTCCAGCGCGGCCGCATTGATCAAAGGCCCGGTGGTCACGCCCTCGGCAAAGCCATCGCCAATGGTCAGCGATTGGGTTGCCGCAGCCAGTTTTTCGGCAAAGGCGTCATAGACACCTTCCTGCACGTAAATCCGGTTCGCGCAGACACATGTCTGGCCGTTGTTGCGATATTTGGCGATCATCGCGCCCTCGACGGCGGCATCCAGATCGGCGTCATCGAAAACGATGAAGGGGGCATTGCCGCCCAGCTCCAGCGACATTTTCTTGATGGTGTCAGAGCACTGGCTCATCAAGATTTTGCCCACACGGGTCGAGCCGGTAAAGGTGATCTTGGCGACCTTATCGTTAGCGCACAGTTCCTGGCCCACGCCCGCGCTGTCCGAGGACGGGATCACGTTGAACACCCCTGCCGGAATGCCCGCCCGTTCGCCCAGAACCGCCATGGCCAGCGCGGATAGCGGCGTCAGTTCCGCCGGGCGCGCCACAAAGGTGCACCCCACGGCCAGCGCCGGAGCCACCTTGCGCGCGATCATCGCATTGGGGAAGTTCCACGGCGTGATCGAGCCGACAACCCCCACGGGCTGTTTCAGCACCACGATGCGTTTGTCGCGCTGATGGCCGGGGATCACGTCACCGTAGATGCGCTTGGCCTCTTCGGCGAACCATTCGATGAACGAGGCCCCATACAGAATCTCGCCCCGTGCCTCGGGCCAGGGTTTGCCCATTTCGGCGGTCAGGATGGTGGCCAGATCGTCGGCGTTTTCCACCATCAGATCATACCATTTACGCAAGATCGTTCCGCGTTCTTTGCCGGTCAGCGCAGCCCACTCGGCCTTGGCGGCATAGGCGGCGTCAATCGCGTCAGAGGTGCCGGCAATGCTGATGTCGGACACGTTGGCGATCAGCGCGCCGGTCGAGGGATTGTGCACCGGAAACGTCTGTTCCGTCTCCAGCCACACACCATTCACATAGCCGCGGGTTTCCAGCAGCGACGGATCCTTGAGTTTCAGAGTCATCGGCCCACCTTACGCGTTTTTCACGGCGTCGATCGACGCCTCAAGGATGTCCATTGCTTCGGCCATGATCGCGTCTTCGATCGTCAGCGGCGCCAGGAAACGGATGACATTGCCATAGACACCGCAGGTCAGCAGGATCAGGCCACGGGTCAGGGCCTCGGCGCGGATGGCATTGGCCATGTCAGGGTTCGGGGCCGAACCGTCCGCAGTGTTGAACTCAGCCGCGATCATGAAACCGGGGCCACGGATATCGACGATCTCGGGGGTGCGTTCGCGGATCGATTCCAGGCGCTGTTTCAGACGCGAGCCCAGCTCGTTTGCGCGGGCGCACAGGTCTTCTTCTTCGATGACATCCAGCACCGCATTCGAGGCCGCGATCCCCAGCGGGTTCCCCCCATAGGTGCCGCCCAGACCGCCCGGATGGGCTGCGTCCATCAGCTCGGCCCGGCCCGTGACCGCAGCCAGAGGCAGACCGCCCGCCAGACCCTTGGCCATGGTGGTGATGTCGGCGGCCACGTCATAGGCGTCCATCGCGAACAGGGTGCCGGTCCGGGCAAAGCCGGTCTGAACCTCATCGGCGATCATCAGGATGCCGTGCTCATCGCACAATGCGCGCAGCCCGCGCATCAGCTCGGCCGGAGCGGGATAGAAGCCGCCCTCGCCCTGCACGGGTTCGATGATGATGGCCGCCACGCGCTGCGGATCCAGATCGGCCTTGAACAGTTTCTGAATGGCGCCCAGAGCATCCTCGGTCGAGCTGCCATGCAGATCAATCGGGAAGGGCACGTGATAGACATCGGGCATCATCGCACCGAAGCCTTTTTTATAGGGCGCGACCTTGCCGGTCAGCGACATGCCCATGAAAGTACGGCCATGAAACGCACCGCCAAAGGCGATGATCGCCGGACGGTTCGTTGCGATCCGGGCGACCTTGATCGCATTTTCCACCGCCTCGGCGCCGGTGGTGACAAAGGCGGTTTTCTTGGCGAAATCACCGGGGACTTTTTCATTCAGACGCTCGGCCAGGCGCACATAGTTTTCATAGGGCAGAACCTGGTGGCACGTGTGGGTGAAATTGCCCAGCTGCTCTTGCACGGCGGCCATGACCTTGGGGTGGCAGTGCCCGGTGTTCACCACCGCAATCCCGGCGGCAAAATCAATATACCGGGTGCCCTCGACGTCCCAGACTTCGGCGTTTTTGGCAGTCTTGGCGTAGATCTGGGTTTGCATCCCAACCCCACGCGAGATCGCATTGTCGCGACGAGCGGAAATTTCGGTATTCAGCATTGTGATTCCTTTCTGGGGCCTGAGCCAGTGATTATTTTGACCGGAGGCTATCATGTGTTTAATTTACTGCAACTACATCCTTGTCAAATCAGAAAATTCGCAAAACACCCTGTCATGCCATGATTTCCCCTGTATTTAAGGGAAACACCCCCGGATTATCCGTGAAAATACGGCATCCGAACGTCTAATAAATACGCAGAAACCCGCGCCACCCGTTAAGTATTTTGCCATTTTTCCACACGGTCGCAGTTCCACCCCCTTAGGGCCTGCGGTTGCGTTATTTTAAACACGCCGATAAAACAGGGCGTTGAAACAACACTGTGATGACACATGGATTTTGACGTAGGATCGCGACTGAAGGCCGTTCGCAAGGCAAACAACCTGACCCAGCGCGAGGTTGCCGCGCGGGCCGGGGTGACGAACGGTATGATCTCGCTGATTGAGGCGAACAAGACCAGCCCCTCGGTGTCCTCGCTCAAGAAAATCCTGAACGTGCTGGATCTGACCTTGTCGGAGTTCTTCGAGGACAACCCCGACCGGACCGATAAATTCTGGTTCCGCAGCGATGAATTCACCGAAATCACCCCCGAGACCCTGTTCGACGGCACCACGGGCGAGGGCATGAAAGCGCTCTCGTTCAAACGGCTGGGCCCGGCCAAGGACACCAGCCTGATGATGCTCTATGAGGTCTACGAGACCGGCGCGGACACCGGCCCCGAACCCTATGGCCACGAGGGCGAGGAAGGCGGCTATGTCATCGAAGGCGAACTGCTGCTGGAGGTCGATGGGCGCACGGAAATCCTGCGCGCGGGCGATGCCTATCAGTTCGACAGCACCAAGCCGCACCGTTTCCGCAACATCGGCCCCGAGCGCTGCATCGTGGTCAGCGCCCTGACGCCGCCGACATTCTGACGGGCTCTGGCGCGGACCTGCGCCGCCTACCCGGTTTCCAGCGCCTCTTTGCCGACCCGCCGGTAATTCACGAATGAGTTGGCGCTCATCACCACAAAAAAGCTGTCCATGTCGATCAGCACATAGCCGCGCTCGAACAGGGCGCGGGCAATCGCCGTGCGATCCTCCGAATAAAGCCGCCGGCGCCCCATCATCTCTTTCAACAGCTTTTCGGGAATCCTGAAACGCCCCGAGGCCTTTCCACCGAAAGCTTCGGCATAAAGCTGCTGGAGCCGCTGGGCTACGTCGTCATATTGCATTCTATATTCCAGATAATTTTTTACCTATAGACAAATATAATTTGTCCATATAGAGAGCGTCAAGAAAAAAGGGTGACGCATGTTAGACCTCGACAACAAAAATCAGACCCCCGAAATCGGGCTCGAGCTGCGCACGGCGATCGCCGCGGGTGATGCCGCGCGCATTTCCGCGCTGCTGGATCCCCTGCCCTACAGCGAAGCGCTGCGCGAGCTGCTGACGCTCTCGCCGGACGAGCGCGACAACGTGCTGGCGCTGGTTCCGGCCGAGCTGGCGGCCGAGCTGATCGAAGAAGCGCCGGGCGAGATGGCGGCCGAGCTGGTCGAACGGCTGGAGCCCGAACGCGCGGCGGAAATTCTGGAGGAACTGGATTCGGACGTGCAGGCGGACGTTATCGGCGAAATGGACGCCGAAGACGCCGAGGCCGTGCTGTCCGAAATGGACGCCGAAGAGGCCGCCGATGTCCGCCGTCTGGCGGCCTACGAGGATGACACCGCCGGCGGCCTGATGATGGCCGAGGTGTTTCAGTTCTCGGACAGGGATACCGTTGGTAAGGTGCTGCGCGCGCTGGCCTCGGAGGATGACGATTTCGAGCGCTATCGCGGCCAGCACCCCTATATCGTGAACGAAACCGGACAGCCGATTGGCGTGGTCTCGCTGCGTGGGCTGCTGACGGCCAAGCGCAGCGCCCATCTGACGGAGATCATGGTCGCGCCGATGACGGTGCCCGTGGACATGCCGCTGGCGCAGCTTGAGGACATTTTCGACGAATACCCGTTTCTTGGCATTCCGGTGGTCGATGCCGATGGCCTGCTGGTGGGGGTGGTGTCACGCTCTGCCGTGGCCGAGGCCGTTCTGGAACGCAGCGAAAGCGAAAGCCTGAAACGTCAGGGTGTGGTGGGGGACGAGCTGCGCTCGATGCCGACCTGGCTGCGCTCGCGCCGTCGGCTGGCCTGGCTGTCCGCGAATATCGTGCTGAATATCGTCGCGGCCAGCGTGATCTCCGCCTACGAGGACACCCTGGCCGCTGTCATCGCGCTGGCTGTTTTCCTGCCGATGGTGTCGGATATGTCAGGCTGTTCGGGCAATCAGGCGGTCGGCGTCACCATGCGCGAGCTTAGCCTGGGCCTTGTGCGTCCCATGGATGCCTTCCGCGTGTGGCTCAAGGAAATCTCGGTCGGCGTCATCAACGGCATCGCGCTGGGGGTGCTGATCGGCGTTGTCGCCTGGATCTGGAAGGGCAACCCCGCCCTGGGCCTTGTGATTGGCGCCGCGCTGGCGCTGAACACCATGCTGGCGGTGTCAATCGGCGGGGTTGTCCCGCTGTTGCTGAAACGGTTCGGCCAGGATCCGGCCGCCGCCAGCGGCCCGCTGCTGACGACGGTCACCGATATGGCCGGCTTCTTCTTCGTGCTGAGTTTTGCAACCCTGATGATGCCATGGCTGATCTGATGACGCCCCCCGCCCCCCCCAAACCCGCTCAGGAACACGCGGTGGCCCTGTTTGGCTGGATGGAATATATCGGTCTGCCTCAGCTGGGGCTGGATCAGGTCAAGGCCAAGCTGGACACCGGCGCGCGCACCTCGGCGATCCATGCCGAAAACATCGAACTGTTCGACAAGGATGGCGTGGAATGGGTGCGGTTTCAGACCCTGCCGGACTGGGACAATCCTCATGTCGGCTTTCGCTCGGTCGAGGCCCCGGTGGTTCATGTCCGTGAAATCAAAAACACCAGCGGCATCCCCGAGGAACGGCTGGTGGTCAAAACCAAGGCCCGGTTCGGCAAGCGCCTCTGGATGATCGACGTCTCGCTGGCGGACAGAACAAACATGAGCTTTCCGATGATCATCGGACGCGCGGCGCTGAAAAACCACGCCGTCGCCGTCCACACCCGAAAGACATTCCTGGTCTCAAAGAGGCCCCCCTATTCAAGAGAAGAGGAACCCACATGAAAATCGCGATGCTGGCCCGGAACGCCAAACTCTACTCGCACCAGCGGCTGAAAGAAGCCGCCGAAGAACGCGGCCACGAGCTGCATATCATCGACACGCTGCGCTGCTATATGAACATCGCCTCGCGCCGCCCCGAAGTCTATTACAACGGCGAAAAGCTGAAGGGCTATGATGCGGTGATCCCGCGGATCGGGGCCTCGGTCACATTTTACGGCACCGCCGTGCTGCGCCAGTTCGAAATGATGGGCGTCTACCCGCTGAACGAAAGCGTCGCCATCGGGCGCTCGCGCGATAAGCTGCGCTCGATGCAGCTGATGGCGCGCGACGGGATCGGCCTGCCGGTCACCACCTTCGCCCATGATGCCAAACAGACCGAAGAGGTGCTGAAACTGGCCGGGGACGCGCCGCTGGTGATCAAACTGCTGGAGGGCACCCAGGGTCTGGGCGTCGTGCTGGCCGATACCAACCGTTCGGCCAAATCGGTATTCGAGGCCTTCCGCGCCACCAACACCAACATCCTGATCCAGGAATTCATCAAAGAGGCCGGCGGCACCGACATCCGCGCCATCGTCGTGGGCGGTAAGGTGATCGCGGCGATGAAACGCACCGGCGCCGAGGGCGAATTCCGTTCGAACCTGCATCGTGGCGGCTCGGCCCAGGTGGTCAAGCTCAGCGCCGAAGAACGCGCCACCGCCGTGCGCGCGGCCAAGTCGATGGGTCTGAATGCCTGCGGCGTGGACATGCTGCGCGCCAACCACGGCCCCGTCATCATGGAGGTGAACTCTTCGCCCGGTCTGGAAGGCGTGGAAAAAGCCACCGGGCTGGACATCGCGGGCAAGATGATCGAGTTCCTGGAAAAGAACTATGCAAAGGGCACAACCCGCACGAAAGGGCGCGGCTGATGGCAAAGGTCAGCCCCTTTCGGATCGCCGGCGCAGAGATTGCGCCGGGAAGCCGCCGGACTGTGGATATTCCCGTCAGCGTTTTGTCCGATCACACGCCGATTTCGATGTCGGTGCATGTGGTGCATGGCAAAACGCCGGGCCCGGTGATGTTTATCAGCGGCGGAATCCACGGAGACGAGGTGATCGGGGTTGAAATCATCCGTCGCGTGCTGGCCTCGAAGCCGCTGAAAGCCTTGAAAGGCACGTTGCTGGCGGTGCCGATTGTGAATGCCTACGGTCTGATCAATCACTCTCGCTATCTGCCCGACCGGCGCGACCTGAACCGCTGTTTTCCGGGCAGTGAGACGGGCTCATTGGCGGCGCGGCTGGCCAATCGGTTCCTGACCGAGGTGGTGGCGCGCGCCGATATCGGGATTGACCTGCACTCGGCCGCGATTCACCGGACGAATTATCCTCAGGTGCGCATTTCCCCCGATGATACGGCGATGCAGGAACTGGCCGAGGTCTTCGGCGCGCCTGTCGTGATGAAATCCCCGCTGCGCGATGGCTCGCTGCGACATGCGGCACAGGAAATCGGCAAACCCGTTCTGCTGTTCGAAGGCGGAGAGGGGCTGCGCTTTGACGAATTCACCATCCGGGCGGGCGTGGCCGGGGTGCTGCGTGTGATGAACCATCAGGGGATGATCGCGCGCCGCGGTGTCGCAAAGCCCAAGGGATCGCCGCAGTTCTGCCCGTCCAGCAAATGGGTCCGCGCGCCGATGGGCGGGCTGCTGCGTATCTTCAAAGCGGACGGCGCGCTGGTTCGCAAAGGCGATCTGCTGGCCGCCGTATCTGACCCGTTCGGCGAGAAGGAAACGGAAATTCTTGCGCCTTTCTCGGGGATTATCGTGGGGCGTGCCGTCATGCCCATCGTCAACGAAGGCGATGCGGTTTTCCACATCGGGCGGGTCAAATCTATGTCCGAGGCAGAGGGCGCCGTCGAAGATCTGGAAAGCCAGCTGGAGGACGATCCAATGTTCGATGAGGATGAGATCATCTGACGGCGCGCCCCGTCAATGCGAGATCATCCAGGGCCGTTTGCTGGGGAAGCTCTTGGATCCGTCCGGGCGGTACAGCGTTTTGGAGTTCTTCTTTTCCCCGCCTCCGCAACAGCCGCAGCCCGGCCCGTGCGCGGATCTGCGCGGACTGTCGGCGCTGCGTTCGTTGGTTTCATGCGCGTGGCGGCGGCTTGAATCCATGACGGACAGTTTGGGCGCGGTCATCATCACGCGCGGCGCGGGCAGCGCGCAGACCGGACAGGCGCAGGGTTCCGAGAATTTTGACATCGGCACCAGGGATTCAAACGGGCCGCAATCATCGCACCAGTATTCATAGACGGGCATTGGGATGTCCTTTGTTCGTGATGGGGCGGCGGGGGTCGCCGCCCCGATTGGTTTACAGATCAGGGGCCAGCGGAATGTCGATCGAGCCATCCAGGAACTTGGTCGGACCATCCGGGTTGGGCATCATGCCGTCGAATTCAAAGATGTCCGTGGGCAGCCACAGCGTGGCACAGGCGTTCGGAATATCCACCACGCCCGAGATATGCCCCTGCACCGGAGCCGTGCCCAAAATCGCATAGGCCTGCGCGCCGGAATAGCCGAATTTCTTCAGATACTCGATCGCGTTCAGACAGGCCTGACGATAGGCAATGTGGACGTCCAGATAGTGCTGCTCGCCAGCCTCATCGACGCTGATGCCTTCGAAGATCAGATAGTCATCGTATTTCGGCGTGATCGGCGAGGGTTTGAAAATCGGGTTTTTCACACCGTATTTGGACATGCCTTCCTTGATCAGGCTGACCTTCAGGTGCAGCCAGCCGGCCATTTCGATGGCCCCGCAGAAGGTGATCTCGCCATCGCCCTGGCTGAAGTGCAGATCCCCCATCGAAAGGCCCGCGCCATCCACGTAAACCGGGAAGTAAATCTTCGAGCCGCGGCTCAGATCCTTGATGTCGCAATTGCCGCCATGTTCGCGCGGGGGCACGGTGCGCGCGCCCTCGGCGGCGGCGGCGTCGCGTTCCTCGCCCTTCATCGCGCCCATATGCGCGCTTTGTGTGGTCGGCAGCGCGGCCAGAGGCGGCGTGCGGTCCGGATCGGTGTTGAACAGCGCGGTTTCGCGGGCGTTCCACATGTCCAGCATCTTACGGTCGGGCAAGCAGCCGATCAGGCCAGGGTGGATCAGACCGGCATATTTCACGCCGGGCACATGGCGCGATTTGGTGAACATGCCCTCGAAATCCCAGATGGATTTCTGCGCCTCGGGGAAATGCTCGGTCAGGAAGCCGCCGCCGTTCTGCTTGGAAAAGAAGCCGTTAAAGCCCCACTGGCTTTCTTCCTTGGCGCCGATGTCCAGAATTTCCACCACCAGCAGGTCGCCCGGCTCGGCCCCTTTGACGCCGATGGGGCCGGACAGATAGTGCACCTGCTCCAGCTCTACATCGCGCACGTCGCTGGCGTCGTCGTCATTCTTGATCTGCCCGCCGGTCCAGTCATAGGTCTCGATCTTGAAGTCATCGCCAGGTTCGACCCAGACGTTGATCGGGATGTCGGGGTGCCACCTGTTGTGTACGTTTTCATTGGTGTGGGGGCTTTCGCTCAGGTCCACCGAAATCAGCGTATCTGCCATGTTACTGTCCTTTCTTTGATTTAAACGGAGAGGAATTTCGAGACCTTGGCCTCGTCGATGCCGTCGCGCGGGCTGTCGTGCACAAATTCGCCATTCTCGATCACCATGACCCGGTCCGCGACGTCCAGAGCAAAGCTAAGCACCTGTTCTGAAACGATGATCGACAGGCCCTTCTGATCGCGGATCTTGCGCAGGGTGCGGGCCATTTCACGGATGATCGAGGGCTGGATGCCTTCTGTCGGCTCATCCAGCAGCAGCACCTTGGGGTTGCTGGCCAGCGCGCGGGCAATCGCCAGCTGCTGCTGCTGACCGCCCGACAGGTTCCCCCCGCGGCGCGATTTCATTTCCAGCAGCACGGGGAACAGCTCGTAAATGTCATCAGGCACCTTTTTGCTGCCCGTCACCGTCAGCCCCGTTTCCACGTTCTCCTGCACCGTCATGGCCGAGAAAATCATCCGCCCCTGCGGCACATAGGCGATGCCCCTGGCGACGCGTTGGTGCGATTTCAGCCCCGTCACCGCGTCCGTCCCCACCGACACGGCCCCCGATTTTTCCGGCACGATGCCCATCAGGGTTTTCATCAGCGTGGTTTTGCCCATGCCGTTGCGCCCCATGATGGCGACGATTTCACCGGGCCTGACCTTCAGATCCAGCCCGTGCAGCACCTCGGATTCGCCATAGGCCGCGCGCAGATCGGTTACATCCAGCATGTGTTCTCTCCTTAGTGGCCCAGATAGACTTCGATGACTTTGGGATCGTTCTGCACCCGCTCCATCGAGCCCTCGGACAGGGTTTTGCCCTGGTGCAGGACGGTGACGCGGGTGGCGATATCCTCGACAAAGCCCATGTCGTGTTCGATCACGATGACCGAGCGGTCCTTGATGATGCGGTTCAGCAGCTCGGCGGTTTTCTTGCGCTCGGCGACGGACATGCCGGCGACCGGCTCGTCCAGCATCAGCAGCTCGGGGTCCTGGATCAGCAGCATCCCGATTTCCAGCCACTGTTTCTGGCCGTGGCTCAGATAGGCGGCTTTTTCGTCCAACTGATCGTCCAGGAAAATCGTCTTTGCGATTTCTTTGATGCGGGTTTTCACCGGGTCATCGCGGCGAAACGTCAGCGCCCCGAACACACCGTGCCCCTTGGGATAGCTGAGTTCCAGATTTTCAAACACGGTCAGGTCTTCGTAGACCGAGGGCGTCTGGAATTTGCGCCCCACCCCGGCGTGGACGATCTGATCTTCGCGCATGTTCAGCAGCTCGTGCCCCTTGAAATTAACTGAGCCCGAGGTCGCCTTTGTCCGGCCGCAGATCAGATCCAGCACCGTGGTTTTGCCCGCCCCGTTGGGGCCGATGATCACCCGGCATTCATTGGGTTCGACGTAAAAGCTCAGGTCGTTGACCGCCTTGAACCCGTCGAAGGATACCGTCAGCCCTTCGACCGTCAGCACGAAATTTGGATTATTCACAGACATTTACGGCCTCCTTATTCGGCGGGAGTGTTGGCGCTGCCGGGCAGATCACCGCCCGAGGTTTTCTTGAACAGCTTGGAGATGCGCGGCGCGACGTAATCGGCGTAGATACCGGCCAGACCGTTGGGGAAAATCATCACAACCGCGATGAACAGCCCGCCCAGGCCCAGCAGCCACAGCTCGGGGAAGCTTTCGGAAAAAGTGGTTTTCGCCCAGTTCACCAAAAGCGCACCATAGACCGCGCCCAGGATCGAAATCCGCCCGCCAACCGCGCAGAAAATCACCATCTCGATCGAGGGCACGATCCCCACCAGCGTGGGCGACATAAAGCCCACCTGAAGGGTGAACATCGCCCCGCCGATGCCAGCGAAGGCGGCCCCTAGACAGAAGACAAAGATCTTGAAATTCGCGACGTTGTAGCCGGAAAAGCGCACGCGGTCCTCTTGGTCGCGCATGGCAATCAGCAGCCGGCCCAGCTTGGATTTGCGCACAAATTGCGCGGCCAGCAGGACCACGAACAGCAGCGCTCCGTTGACGAAATACAGGATTTCCTTGGCCTCGTCCGTGCGGATGTCCCAGCCCAGCAGAGTGCGCAGGTCGGTGATGCCGTTGACGCCCCCGGTATAGCCCTGCTGACCGATGATCAGGATGGTCAGGATCGCGGCGAAGGCCTGGGTGATGATGGCGAAATACACGCCCCCCACACGCCGGGTGAACATGGCCACCCCGATGATGAAGGCAAAGATCACCGGCACCATGACCACGGCCAACAGGGCAAAGGCCAAGCTGTTGAACGGTTGCCACCAAGACGGCAGCGCGGTCAGCTGGTTCCAGTCCATGAAGTCGGGAATGCCGGGCGTGGATTGGATCGCAGTGTTTTCAGGCGTCGAGGCTTCGAGCTTGAGGAACATCGCCATGCAATAGCCCCCCAGCCCGAAAAACACGCCCTGCCCCAGGCTGAGGATCCCTCCAGCCCCCCAGCACAGCACCAGCCCGATGGCGACAAAGGCATAGGTCAGATACTTGCCAAACAGGTTCAGGCGAAAGGTATCCAGCGCGACGGGCAAGACAACAAAGATGACGACGGCGAGGACGGCAAAGCCAATCAGCTCGGAACGGGAAAGAAAGCGGTTGGACGTTTCCATTGCGGCCTCCGGTTATTTGCGCAGTTTCATGGCGAACAGGCCTTGCGGGCGGATCATCAGGATGCCCACAACGGTCAGCAGCGTCAGAACCTTGGCCATCGAGCCGGACAGGAAGAACTCCATGATCGACTGGGCCTGGCTGATCGAAAACGCGCTGGCGATGGTGCCCAGCAGGCTGGCGGCGCCGCCGAAGACGACCACAAGGAACGTATCCACGATATAAAGCTGCCCCGCCGTCGGGCCGGTGGAGCCGATCATCGTAAAGGCCGAGCCAGCCACCCCCGCCACACCGCAGCCGATGCCAAAGGTCAGACGGTCCGTCCATTCGGTATTGATGCCCACAGCGCCCGCCATCACGCGGTTCTGGTTGATCGCGCGCACCTGACGGCCCCAGGTGGATTTGAACATCAGGATATAGACCGCCGCCGAGATGCTGACGGCCAGCACCATCACGAAAATCCCGTTGATCGGCACCTCGATCAGGTCGGTCAGCGGCAATGAGCCCATCATCCAGTCGGGAATGGTCACGCCGACCTCGCGCGCGCCAAAGACGCTGCGGTACACCTGTTGCAGGATAAGGCTCAGGCCCCAGGTGGCCAGCAACGTATCCAGCGGGCGTTTATACAGATGCCGGATCAGCGCCCATTCGACGAATAACCCCAAGGCCCCGGACGCAATGAACGCCAGGATCATCGCCACAAAGAAATAGGCGCTGAACAGCGCCGGCATGTAGGTCGAAAACAGGTTCGACATCAAATAGGTGACATAGGCGCCCAGGATCATGAACTCGCCATGGGCCATGTTGATCACGCCCATCTGGCCAAAAATGATCGCCAGTCCCAGCGCCATAAGGACAAAGACGGAAAAGAGGATAAGCCCCGCGAAACCTTGCATGGCAAAGATCGCGCCCAGCTCGCTCATCGAGTAGTCGGAAAACATCTGTTTCGCTCCTGTGGCCAGTCAGTGGATGTCATGAAAAGAGGTGGCCCGCCTGTCGCGAGCCGGGCCACCCAAGGGAGGATGACGACTTACTGGTAACCCTCGGGGAAGGGATCGGGCTCGACCAGATCGGCGGTTTCGAACACCACTTCGTACTGGCCGTCCGGCTTGGCCAGACCGACGCGGGTCTTGGACCACAGGTGATGGTTTTCATGCACTTTGACATAGCCTTCGGGGGCCGAGGTCAGCTCGATACCCGGGGTGGCGGCGCGCACCTTATCCACGTCGAAGCTGCCGGCCTTTTCAACAGCGGCTTTCCACAGCCACGGGCCCAGATAGGCGGCCTGGGTCACGTCGCCGATCACCATGTCCTCGCCCCACATCTCTTTGAAGGCTTTGACGAATTCCATGTTGTTGTCGTTGGTCAGCGACTGGAAATACTTCATGCAGGCATAGGCGCCATCGATGTTTTCGCCGCCAATGCCGCGGATCTCGTCCTCGGTCACGGAAATGGTCAGGACCAGCGGTTTTTCCTTGGTCATGTCGATGCCAGCGGCCTTCAGCTGCTTGTAGAACGCCACGTTCGAGCCCCCCACGACGATCGCATAGATCACGTCGGGTTTCTTCAGGCGGATCTTGTTGATGACCGAGTTGAACTGGGTGTGACCCAGCGGATAATATTCCTCGCCCACGACCTTGGCGCCGTCTAGGAAGTTCTCGATATGCTTGCGCGCAATCTTGTTCGAGGTCCGCGGCCAGATGTAATCCGAGCCCAGCAGATAGAAGGTTTTCGCGCCTTTTTCCTTGGACACCCAATCCAGGCCAGCGATGATCTGCTGCGTGGCTTCTTGGCCGGTGTAGATCACGTTGGGCGACTGCTCCAGACCTTCATAGAAGGTGGGATAGTAGAGGAAGCCGTTATACTGCTCGAACACCGGCAGAACCGCCTTGCGGCTGGCCGAGGTCCAGCAGCCCATGACCGAGGCGACCTTGTCATTCACCAGCAGCTTCTTGGCTTTTTCCGCGAAGGTCGGCCAATCGGATGCGCCGTCTTCCTGGATGTATTCGATCTTGCGGCCCAGAATACCGCCCTGGGCGTTGATCTGTTCAATTGCCAGTTTTTCCGCCTGAACGGACCCGGTTTCCGAAATCGCCATGGTGCCGGTGATCGAGTGCAGAATACCGATGGTCACGGTGTCATCGGTGACAGCCAGACCGGTGGTGTTGACGGCGGACGTGGGATAGTCAGCAGCCATCAGATGCTTGGGTGCGAACAGGGATGCAGTCAGTGCTGCCGCCCCACCTGCAAGAACGCTGCGGCGGCTGACGCCGGACGAGAGTTCATTGAGTTTTTTCTTGGACATATCGCCTCCTGAAACTTTGCGAGAAGTGACCCTGGGCGATTTGCTTTCCGCCCTCACCTCGTCAGGTTTGCGGAAAATGCTGCGGTGCAGTATACGTCAAATAACGTATGTGAGTGCGCGTTTTTCCACCCCATAGTGATTTGCGGAACAGGGTGATGGACTCTTGAGGGAGGACGCGGGCGCAGACGCGCGTGCCCGCGCAAGAGGCTGTATCACACACACAAGCGGGGGCTCCCGATGGTGACAGCCTTGAAGGCGACAACGGAACGGCGACGCTATAATCGCTGGGTCGCGAATGAAACGATGGAAGATTTCGCGCTGCGTTTCACCGCTCGGCGGGCGCGCAGATGGAGCTATGGCCGCGTGGCGAACACCGCCATTGGCTCGATTTCTTTTCTCGCGCTCGAAGCGATTGGCGGCACCATCACCCTGCTTTACGGATTCGACATCGCGGTGGCGGCGATCATGCTGGTGGGGCTGCTGCTGTTTCTGACCGGGCTGCCGATCAGCTACTATGCGGCCAAGCACGGCGTGGATATTGATCTGCTGACGCGCGGCGCCGGGTTCGGTTATATCGGCTCGACTGTCACGTCGCTGATCTATGCCAGTTTTACCTTTATTTTCTTTGCGTTAGAGGCCGCAATTCTGGCCCTGGCCATGGAGTTCTGTTTCGGATTGCCGCTGATGCTGGGCTATCTGATTGCGGCGGTGGTGGTGATTCCGATGGTCGCCAAGGGGTTTACGAAAATCTCGGCTTTTCAGATCTGGACGCAGCCTCTGTGGGTGATTTTGCATATCCTGCCCTTCGTTCTGCTGGCTTTTGTCGGTTATGATTTCGACACCTGGACCAGCTTTCCGGGGCAGGAATCTGAGATCAAGGAACGCTCGACCATCCTGATGGTGGGGGCGGCGGCGGGGGTGGTGTTTTCACTGATCGCGCAGATCGGAGAACAGGTGGATTTCCTGCGTTTTCTGCCCGAGCCCAAGTCCCGCGCCGACCGTCGAAAATGGTGGGCCGCGCTGATCGCCGCCGGGCCGGGCTGGTCTGTTCTGGGGGTTCTGAAAATGCTGGCCGGATCCTATCTGGTGACGCTGGCGATCCGCGAATCTGTCCCCCTGGCCGAGGCCGCAGACCCGACTCGCATGTACTTTACCGCGTTTAATCAAGTAATTAACACGCCATGGTTGGTTTTGGGGTTGACCGGGATTTTCGTGATCCTGTCGCAGCTGAAGATTAACATCACCAATGCCTATGCCGGGTCGATCGCCTGGTCGAACTTCTTTTCGCGGCTGACACACAGCCATCCGGGCCGGGTTGTCTGGTTGGTGTTCAACGTGGCCATCGCGCTGATCCTGATGGAGCTGGGGGTCTTTGCCGCGCTGGAAAGTATCCTGGCGCTGTATTCGCATGTCGCTCTGTCGTGGATTGGGGCGCTGGTGGCCGATCTGGTGATCAACAAACCGCTGGGTCTCAGCCCTCGCGGGATCGAGTTCCGCCGCGCTCATCTGCATGATGTGAACCCGGTGGGGATTGGCGCCATGATCGCCGCCTGCGTGATCTCTTTGGTGGCGTATGCGGGTGCCTTGGGCGATCTGGCCGAGGCCCTGTCGACCGTGATCGCGCTGGGTACGGCCTTTGTGATGGCCCCGGTGATCGCCTATTGGACCAAGGGCAAATATTACATCGCGCGCCCCCCGGTGAATGCCGAACCGGGCCTGCATGAATGCTCGGTCTGTGAATACAAATTCGACGCCGAGGACATGACCCACTGCCCCTTCCATTCGGGGCCGATCTGTTCGCTATGCTGCACGTTGGACAGCGCTTGCCGCGACGCCTGCAAACCCGAGGCGCGCCTGGACAACACTCTTGCGGCCCTGACCCAGAGGATATTCCCCGCCCCGATCGCGCAAATGCTGATGTCGCGCCTGTCCATGTTCGCCATCGCCACGACCGGGCTGGCGCTGGGATTTGGCGGGCTGTTGCTGATGATCCGGGGCTTTCGTGACCAGACCAATTTCGACGCCGCACTGACCATCATCTTCTGCGTGATGCTGATCGTTATCGGCATTTGCGTGTGGATGTTCATTCTGGCCCATGAAAGCCAGGCCAAGGCCCGCGAAGAAGCCACCCGCCAAACCGAAAGCCTGCTGCGCGAGGTCCGCGCCCACGAACGCACCGACCGCGCCCTGCAAGAGGCCAAGGAAAAGGCCGAGGCCGCGAACCTGGCCAAGACCCGCTACATGAGCGGGCTCAGCCACGAATTGCGCACGCCGCTGAACTCGATCTACGGGTTTGCTCAGATACTGGAGAAAGACCCCCGTATTCCTGAGGAACGGCGCGGGGCGGTGACCACGATCCGCCGCTCTTCGGAGCATCTGGCAGGGCTGATCGAGGGGCTGCTGGACATCAGCCGGATCGAGGCCGGCCGGCTGGAACTGACCCGCGACCGCATCAACCTGCGCACCTTCCTGCATCAGGTTGCCTCGATCTTCGAGGAAACCGCGCGCGAAAAGGGGCTGGAGTTCAGCATCAAAACCCGCGGCGTGCTGCCCGACTGGATCGCCTGCGATGAAAAACGCCTGCGCCAGATCATCATTAACCTGATGTCCAATGCGATCCGGTACACGCAACAGGGCTCGGTTCAGCTGACCCTGAATTACCGTAACGAGGTGGCCGTGATCGAGGTCTCGGACACCGGCACCGGCATCCCCGCACATGAGATTGATCGCATCTGGCGCCCGTTCGAACGCGGGCGGGGGGCGATTGCGGGGGGCTCGGGGCTGGGACTGACGATCACCAAGCTGCTGGTGGAAATCCTGGGCGGCGCGATCGAAGTCGAAAGCACACCGGGCAAGGGCAGCCTGTTCCGGGTGCGAATGATGCTGCCCTCGGTGGCCTACGACAAAGCCGCCCCGGCGGATGTGATCCGCACCTCGGCGGCGGGATATACCGGGCCACGCCGCACGCTGATGGTGGTGGATGACGACCTGAACCACCTGTCCCTGGTCGAGAATTATCTGACGCCCGTCGGGTTTTCGGTGCTACAGGCCCCCAATGCGGAAATCGCACTGGAGATGCTGGGCGACATCCGGCCCGAGCTGTTCATTCTGGACATCGACATGCCCGGCATGGACGGCTGGCAACTGGCGCACGAGCTGCGCGAGGGGATGCACGCGACCACGCCGATCATCATGATTTCGGGCCATGCCTCGGATGCGCAGAAACCTGTCGCGCGCTCGGCCTTGTGTGATGCGTTCATCGCCAAGCCCTATAACCTGGACGACCTGCTGCTGCGCATCTGCGCGCTGCTCAAGGTCGAGCTGGTGCCCGAAGCCCTGCCCTCGGCCTCGGTTGCGGCCTCGGCGGTGCAGACGATCAAACGCTCCGACGCGCTGTTCATTCTGGAAATGGCCGAAATTGGCCATACCAAGGCGATCCGCGACAAGATCACCGCCCTGGAACAGGCCGGGGCGATTCCGCTGGATCTGAGCCTCTCGTTGCGGCGCCGGATTGATCAGTTCGACATGACCGGCGTCCGCAATCTTATCAGAAAGGCCGACCAACATGCTGCTTGATCCGAACACGCATAATATCGCCCTGGTGGTGGATGACAGCCCCGAAGCGCTGGAGTTCGTCACAGCCGCGCTGGAGGAAATCGGCATGACGGTACTGGCCGCCCGTGACGGGGCCGCCGCGATCGAGCTGGTCAAACGCGTGCAGCCCGATGTGATCATGATGGACGCGATGATGCCCGGCATGGACGGATTCGCGGCCTGCGCGACTCTGAAAACCGCCCCCCATGCCACGGATGCGCCGATCATCTTCATGACCGGGCTGAATGACCGTGACAGCATCGTGCGCGGGCTGAAAAGCGGCGGCGTGGACTACATCACCAAACCGGTAGAGCTTGAAGAAATGATCGCGCGGGTCACCGTTCACGTGCTGAACTCGAAGATGATGCGCAGCGCACGCGAGGCGCTGGACAGTTTCGGGCGCGCTGTTCTGGCGATTGACCCGCAAGGCCGGGTCATCTGGGGATCGCCGCGGGCCTATGATCTGCTGGGCACTGCCGGCTTGGCCCAGACCAAGCAATTCTCCCCCCAGGCCCCGGTTATGGGCTGGCTGACCCATTCCAGCGCGCAGCCCGTGTCGGGCACTCTGCCGCTGGAATGGAAGGGGCTGCGCCTGACCTATATCGGGCGCTCGTCGGTGGGGGAAATGCTGGTGCGCCTGTGCACGGCCTCGGATGAACGCCCCCACGACATCCTGACCAAAGAGCTGAACCTGACCGAACGCGAGGGCGAGGTTCTGTACTGGCTGTCACAGGGCAAATCCAACCGCGACATCGCCGAGATCCTGTCGCTGAGCGCCCGCACCGTGAACAAGCATCTGGAGACGATTTTTCAGAAACTGGGGGTCGAGAACCGCACCTCGGCGGCCATCATCGCGGATCGCAAACTAAGCGACAAGCTCTGACACCTCTCTGACCCGCATCTCCCGGCTCTGGGCCTGCGGGCGCTTTCCCACAACATTAACGCTTTGCTTACGCCCTGTTCACGGGGCAATCACGCACGCCTGTTTGGCTAAGGACAGCGGCTGAAACCGCCATGTTCTTTGTGCGGATTCCGGGCGGTTTTCAACCCGGCAGCCGTTTCCCGATGCCCCGCGTGCCGATCTGTACGCGCCCAAAAACAGGAGCCCAAAATGCCCAAAATGCAGACCGCCCAACCGGCCCGTAAGGTTTATGGCAGCACCGCCGCGGCGGCCTTTGCCTCGGTTCTGATCCTGCTGGTGGAAAGGATGTCCGCCGCGCCCCTGCCCGATGGCTTGGACACCGCGATCATGACCCTGGTGGTGTTCGCCGCCGGATATTTCATCCCGCCCGCCGCCATCGACCAGGTGATCGAAACCCCTCTGCGCACAGGAGACACGTAATGAACATTCCCGCTTGCAAGCGTTCGCTGGCCATTGTGCTGCTGTGCGGCACCGCCGCTTGTACCACCCCGGACCTGTCCGGCCAGATCGTGCAGGTGTCCAAAATGCTGGACGACACGGTCAAGACCACCGGGCCCGCACTGCAAAAGGCCGCCGAGGCCGAACGCCAGGCCTTGTTGCGGCAGGCCGCGCGATCTCACAAGACGGCGGTCACCCTGCCCAAGGGGTGCCGCCAGATCATAGAGGGCGAGCTGGCAAAAAGCGTGGCCCATTGTCATATCCAATATCATATCGCCCCCCAGGACAGAGCGGATTCGCCCATCCTGGTCAGCCGGGCCCTGGTCGCGATGCAGACCTATTTTGCGGTGCTCGGGCAGATTGCAACCACGGATTCGCCCGATCAGATAAAGGCAAACAGCGCCTCGCTGCTGGGCGCGCTGGCCAGCGCCGCGAATGCCGGTGACTTTGCTCCGCTGACCGGCCTGCACGCTCTTGTAGAGGGGCGCGGCGGGGCGCTCTCGGCCACTGCGGGGTTCTTTGCGGATCAGGCCCGTATCCGCGCCCTGCGCCGCACCATCAAAGACGCCGATCCGCACCTGAGCAAACTGGTCACCAACAGTCACGAGCTGTTCACCCAATTGGGCGACACGGTCAAGATCCGGCGCGATGCTGTTTCGGATTCGATGGACGCCTACACGCTGGCCCTGTCTCAACAGGATACAGCCGCCCAGATCATGGCCGTCAACAAACTGCAAAAGGCCGTCCAGGCAATGCACACCCAAGAGAAGGTCTCGCCCATCCGGCGCCTGCACCTGGCCTATGACATGCACCGCGCCATGCTGACACGGCTGGAGGGCGGCCCCAGCCTGACCGAGCTAAACACCCTGACAACGCAAGTTGCCGCAATCGTCACCCTGCTGGAGGAGTAACCCATGCCCAATCCCAAACAAACCGCCCTGGCCAAGCTGAGCAGCCTGAAAATCTCGATCTTCAATGCGATGGCCGAATTGGAAATCCACGCCGAAACCGCCCTGGCCGCCGGACGTCAGGATGAACACACCGCGATGATGCTGAAACTGGGCGAGCTGGGCCGCAGCGCCCGCAAAATCCGTGATGCCGAGGACAAAATCCGCGCCTCAATGCCGATCGCGGACACGATCTCGGCCCTGGATGACGTGGCCGCTCAGGCGCGCACAACCCTCAAACGCCTGAAGAAAACAGCCGACGTACTGGAGGAAATCGCGACCCTGATCAAGATTGTCGGAAATCTGAGCACCATACTGACCTAGCCCTTCGCCTTCTTACCCATCGCAACGAAAGGACATTTTCATGCCCCCGGCAGATCACACGCCCCCCGCCGAGCCCCACAAAAACATCCAACAGGTCAACGAGGACATCACCGAACAAAAGGCCAGCCTGCAAGCGGCGCTCTCGCAGGTGCAAGACACCCAGGATGACATCCGCCGGCAGGTGGATGCCTACGCGCTGGAAGTCGCCAGCCGGCGCGGATACGAACGCACGGTCGGGCTGGTCATGACAGCCGGGGCCGCGTTGTCCATTGGTGTCGGCGTCTTCTTCAGCTTTATGGGCATGAGCAAGCTCAGCGATTTCGAAGATCGGGTTCAGGCCTTCGCAGACAAGGCCGACAAAACCGAAACGCAGATGGACGACGAAATCGAGAAATTCACAACGACGATGGACACGACCATCGACAACAAGATCGCTTTGTTCCTGAATCGTAGCAAAAAACAATCCGACCGTTACCAGGAACAGTTCGCCAAAACAGACGCGTTAATCCGCAAACTGCAAGCTGCCGAAATCCGCTGGCAACAGATCAAACCCGCGCTGGACGGTCTGGACGGGTATGACCCCGACGAAGACCTGAAAGGCGATTTCGAAAGGCTGACCGCAGATACAAAGACGTTCAGCCGCGCCGAAAAAGTCGGCATTGTGCGGCGGATCAGCGACCACCTGCGCGAGGTCGAGCGCAACGGCGATGTGATATTGCAATTCACGCCAGACGACATTTTCAACGCCGCGCAAATGGCGCGGGGGCTGAAACGTGTGGATCTGGAAAAGGCGCTGGTACAGGCCGCCTATGAGCTGGACAGTTCCTCGCTGGCGACACAAGCGCAATATCTGCAATTGCAGACCCGGCTGGGGCCGCTGGATCAGCGCGAAGCGCGCTTTGGGCAATTGATGGGGCTTATTGCTCAGCCCAGCATGGACGCGCCGCATATCGTGCTGGCCGAGGCCTGGAACGCCGCCGAAGGGCAGCGCCGCTATACCGATTTCCTGGCCGCCGTCGATGCGCGCATCCTGGCCGCTCAGGCCGATACGGATATGTTCTTGCCCTCGCATTTCCATGCCATCAAGGGAAACGCCCATCAGCGGCGCGGACTGCCGAACGAGCTGCCGATTGCCATGCGCAGCTATATCCACGCGATCGAACAACTGGCCAAAGAGGGCACCCACACCCAATGGGCCGTCGCGACGATACGCGACACGGTAGAGGGACTGGAGCAATTGCTGCTAAGCGGTGTGGACATCTCGCCCGCGCTGCGCGCAGCAGAGCGCAGCGGGATTCCGGATCTGAACAACGCGCTGAAGAAAAAGCTTCAGTCTTTCCTCCAGACAGCCGCGCCAGTCGCGCTGACACAGGTCCAATAGCCCACCGGATGGGGACGCCGCCGGTTCCTCGCATAATCTGTCTGCCCGCGGATGCTGCGGCACTTTGGTCGCCTTTCGGTCTGCGGGATCAGCCCCTATGGTGGCCGCGTATCCAGAAGGAGAACCGATGACAGAGCAAGCCGGAAAAGTGGTGGTAACAGAGGCCGCCCTGGAGCTTCTGGGCCAGATCCGCGCGGACTATGGTGCCGTCGTTTTCAAGATTTCGGCCGGGTGCTGCGATGGCAGCGGCCCGATGGTTTACCGGGTCAGCGATGCGTTCATCGGCGTGAACGACATTTTGCTGGGCACCGCCGATGACGCGGAAATCTGGGCGGCCCCCACGATTGCCAAACTGTGGGAAAACTCGCAGATGATTCTGGACGCGGGCCCCGGCAGCGGTGCCGGTTTCAGCCTGGACGCCGGCCGTAAAACGCATTTTCTGACCAGGGCGCGCATCCTGTCTGACAGCCGCTGACCCGCCGCGCCCTGCGGCAACCGTTCAGCCCCCTTTGGGGGCGCCGGGGCTTATTCAGCGGCCTGGCCGGGTTTGGACCAGTCCTCCCAGCTTGTGCCGGTCCTGATGACGGGGCCGTCCCAGGCAAAGGGGATCTGGTGAATAATCGTCTGCTCTGGACCGGCCAAGATCACGCAATAGGCCGGCGCCATCGGAGCGCCCTGCAACAGGTCGGGTTCATGCAGATCGGGGATGGATTGGTTCCCTGTCGAGGGAACAGAGGCGAAGCGCACCCCCGCCCAGCCCCCGTGAACCGGCGCATGGACATGGCCGAAATGCAGATAGTCGATCTTGGGCGCATATTCCCGGATCAGGGCCTCGAACGGGCCACGATCCGCCGCGTTCAGCGCAATCTTATCCTCGGCAGGCAGGCCCAGCGGCATCGGATTATGGTGCATGAACAAACGCGCACGCGTGCAGGCGGCCAGCTCGTCCCGCAGCCAGCCGCGCCGCGCCGCGCAAAAATGCCCCGCATGGGTGCGCGCCCCCACGCTATCCAGATAGATAAAGCGCGTGTCCCCAATCGTTTCGGCATGATTGACGAAACCGTTGGCATCAGTCGGCTGACCGTCAAAGACCTTTAGAAACGTGTCGCGATCATCGTGATTTCCGATCATCAGGCGCACCGGGACCGACATATCGGCCAGCGCGGCTTGCAACGTATCATAGGCCCCCCGTTCCCCCCAATGCGCCAGATCGCCGGTGATGACGATCCGCGCCGCATCCGCATGATGCGCGGCCATATCCGCAAGAGCCAGCGCCAGCCGCTCATGAGGGTCCAGCCCGCCCATCGGCTCGCCGGGAAGGGTAAGGTGAATGTCGGAAATATGGATGATTTTCATAGCGCGTCCTGAGCGAAAAAAGCCCGGCCGCCCACATCATGCAGGCGACCGGAAAGGCAGGTTAGCCGTTGGGCAGCAGGTCGTTGACTTCTTCGACCAGCTCTTGTTGCAGCTCTTTCATGTCGGTGGCGTCGCCGGTGACGATGCGCTCGATGCTGTCATAGATCACCTGAGTGATCGCCAGCCCGTTATCGCCCGGATAGGCCAGCCAGTCGCGCAGCAGCGGCAGCTGATCCACCGCGGTCTGCTTGTTGGGGTTCTGCTGATAGAAATCGGCCAGGATCACCTCGTTCGCGGCCTTGTTCGGGGGCATGTAGCCGGTGGTTTTGGCCACTTCGGCCGCGCCTTCCCCGCTGGTGATGAATTTCAGCCAGGCCCAGGCAGCGTCCTGAACGCGCGGATCGTCCGAGGTCGAGGTCAGCAGCGCGGCGTTGCCACCAGCGGGCAGGCCCTTGGGCGCCTGCCCCATGCCGGGGAAGGGGCCGGTGATCAGGTCGAAATCGCCCTGGCTGCGTTCGACCGCCCCCAGCGCCGAGGTGGACCAGAACATCATGCCGATCTCACCCGCCGAGAAGGACGCCAGCGCCGCCTTCCATTCCAGGTTCTGCATGTCGCATTCGGTAAAGATGTCCTGCATCTGCTCCAGCGCGGCCAGGGCCTCGGGGCTGTCCAGGGTGACGCGGCCGTCTTCGACGATGGCTTTGTCCTGGCTCCACATCAGGGCCTGCACGAACCAGTTGCCGGTGATGTTCCAGCCCCAGAAAATCGGGTTGTCGATGCCGTTGGCCTTCATCGCCTTGCACGCGCCGATCACCTCGTCCCAGGTGGTGGGCAGCTTTTCGACACCGGCCTGAGCCATCATGTCCATGTTGTAATACCCAACCGGCAGCGACACCGAGAACGGCAGCCCGTGCACCGCGCCATCAAAGGTGGACAGCGACAGCATGGCGTCGTGATAGCCGTCTTTGGCGAAATCGGCCTCTTGCGCGATGAAGGGCTCCAGCGATTTGGCGATGCCTTTGTCCACCAGGATCTGCTGGCGGTTCAGGCCCTGCATGGTCACGTCGGGCAGGTTGCCAGACACGGATTCACGCAAAATGGTGTTGGTGCCGTCCTCATAGGATTCGTAAGTGGCGCGGAACTTCACCTCGATGTTCGGATGGGCCTTTTTGAAGGCCGGCATCATCGCCTCGTAGGTGACGTCGAACAGGTGGCTGTAGGGGTAGGCGAATTCGATGGTCACGGTGTCGTCGGCCAGCGCGGCGCCTGCGCCCAGCACCATGGCCATTGCGGTCAGAGTGGTTTTCATGGATATGTCCTCTTGTCCTGACAAGGAGCGCTTGTGTTTGGCGATGCGCGCTCCGGGTTTGATCCCATTTGGGATTTCGGGCGGGTGCGGGGCGGCCCGCACCCGGAAATTCATTTCATACCGCTCAGCGTGATCCCCTCGATGAAGCGCCGCTGCGCCAGCAGGAAGGCCACGATCAAAGGCGTGACAATCACCGTGGCAGTGGCCATCATCGGGCCGAAAAAGCTGCCATCCCCGTCGCCCTTGAATTCACGCAGCCCCAGCGGCGGGGTGAACAGATCCCGGTTGCCCGTCACCACGATACGGGGCCAGAAATAATCGTTCCAATGGGCCACCACGCTGAAGATGGCAAAGGCCATCAGCGCCGGAATCGCCGTGGGCAGCATGACGCGCCAGACGATGGCAAATTCGCCCATCCCGTCCATCCGCGCAGCGTCGATCAGATCATCGGGCACGGTCATAAAGAACTGCCGCATCAGGAAAATTCCAAACACGCTGATCGTCCAGGGCACCACCAACGCGGCGTAGGTGTTGGTCAGCCCCAGCTTGGCCAGCATGATATAGAGCGGCAGGGCAATGGCGTGCACAGGGATCAGCAGGCAGAACAGCACCAGCCCAAAAACCGCGTCCCGCCCCCAGAATTTCAGCTTGGCCAGCGCATAGGCCGCCGGCAGCGCCACCACCACCTGGATCAGGAAAATCGAGCCCGTCACAATAATCCCGTTCAGCAGATAGCGCAGCAAGGGCGCCTGGGTGAAAGCCTTGCTATAGTTGAAGACCACCGGGCGCATCGTGCAATCGGCCACGGCCTCGGCCACCAATGCGTCGCGGATGCTGGCGTCTGTCTGGCCGGGGAACCTGTCGGCGGCGGCGGTGATGTCATCTCGGCTGGGATCGCGCAGTTTCACGCAGCGTTCGTCCACCATCCGTTCCTGCCGCCCGAAGAAGCCGCCCTCGCCGCGGTCGATCTCACCCGGAGATTTGAACGAATAGCTGACCATCATATAGAACGGAGCGATGACGATAATCGCGCCCAGGATCAGGATCAGATGTTTCCACCAGTCACGTATCATCCGTAATGCACCTTTCGTTCCACCAACCAGCGCTGGATCAGGGTCAGGAACATGACGAACACCAAAAACAGCATGGTGATCGCCGATCCGATCCCGATCAGATTTTGCTGCACGCCTTTTTCAAAGATGGCGAACATCATCACATAAGTGGATTTGTTGGGGCCGCCGCCCTGGGGCCAGAAGGCCTCGATCGTGTCGAAAACCTGAAAGGCGCGGATGCAGGTGATGGTGACCACAAACACCGTGGTCGGCCCCAGCGCGGGCCAGGTCACCAGGCGGAACCTGTCCCATGCCGAACGGGCCCCGTCCATTTCGGCGGCGTGGTATAGCTCGCGGTGGACGCCGGTCAGCCCGGCCAGATACAGCACCATGTTGAACCCGAACCCCTGCCAGATCCCGATAAAGCAGATCACCCAGATCGCATAGCGTTTGTCCCCCAGCCACAGCGGGAAGCGCTCGGCGCAGCCATGGGCGATGAAGGGGATGATCTCCAGCGGGGTGTCGCAGGCCATTTCCAGCGTGCGGTTCACCATCCCGATGGTCGGGTGGAGCATGAACTCCCATGCGATGGCCATGGCCAGCAGCGTGGCCATGACAGGCAGGAAATAGATCGTCTTATAGACCTCGCGGAAGCGGCCAAGCCCATTGATCAACAGCGCCGCCCCCAGTCCCAGCCCAACCGAGATGGGCACCACCGTCACCACATAGGTCAGCGTGGCGACGAACATCTTTTCATAGGTCGAGCGGGTGAACAGCCTTTCATAATTGCGCGCGCCAACCCAATCGAACCCGCTGTTGCCCAACGCATAATTGGTAAAGGACAGCCCCGCCGCGATCAGCACTGGCGCCAGCAGGATCAGCACCATCAGGATCAGCGCGGGGGCCGTCAGTATCCAGGCCGCCCGGCGCTCTTTGCTGGCGGGGTCGGTTACCGTTCGCGGGGCGCTGCCGGGCAGAGCGGGCTCTATCGCGGACATGTCAGGCCACCTCAGAGGTTGTGGCGGTCAGAAACCGCAGATGACGCAGCCGCGCGCCATCAGACCCAAAAACCAGCGCCCTGGCCAGATCGAACGTCAGCCCCACCGGCGTTCCCAGCGCCAACGCACCGCGCTGTTCGGGCAGGGCGCGCAGGGTCAGGGGCTCGGGCAGGCCGGGCACGTCGATCTGCACAAAGATTTCCGCGCCCAGATTTTCGCTATGCACCACATGGCCGCGCAAAGGCGCGTCCGGGCCGGCCAGCTGCAATGCCTCGGGGCGCAGCCCAAGCGCGCCAACGCCGCGCCCCTGGCCAACCGCAACGATGTCCAGCGCCCGGTCCAGCAGGCTGAGCCGCCCCTCCTCCGTCATTTCGACCGGCAGGATGTTGATCTTGGGCGCGCCGATAAACTCGGCCACTTCGATCCGGTCCGGGTCTTCGTAGACAACCGCAGGCGCGGCGCATTGCAGGATGCGCCCGCCCATCATCACCGCGATCCGGTCAGACATTGTCATCGCCTCGACCTGATCATGCGTGACATAGACAAAGGTCGCCTGAAGCCGCCGGTGCAGTTGCGCGATCTCGGCACGGGTCTGCACCCGCAGCTTGGCATCCAGATTCGAGAGCGGCTCGTCCAGCAAAAACGCGGCCGGATCGCGCACCAGAGCCCGCCCCAGCGCCACCCGCTGCCGCTGCCCCCCCGACAGCTGCCCCGGTTTGCGGTCCAGCAGATGCCCGATTTCCAGCATCTGCGCCGCATCTCGGACCTGAGCGCCGATCCGGGCGTGCAGCCCGCGCGCGCCCGGCATGAAACGCCCCACCAGCGGCAGGCGCTGCGCCCCGCTCATCCGGCGCATCCTCAGCGGGACGGCAATGTTTTCACCCACGCTCAGATGCGGATAGAGCGCATAGGACTGGAACACCATCGACAGGTTGCGATCCGCCGCCCGGCGACCGGCCACAGACTGTCCGCCAATCCGGATATCGCCAGTCGTTTGCGTGTCCAGCCCGGCGATGATCCGCAGCAGCGTGGATTTCCCGCAGCCCGACGGGCCAACCAGCGAGACAAACTCGCCATCCCCGACATGCAGGGAAACGCCCTTCAGCACATCGGTCTCGCCAAAGCGCTTGGTCACGTTTTCGATGCTCAGCTCGGCCATCTGATTCCTCCATCTGACAATGGCGGTCTAGGCAGAGGAGCCTTCATTTTTGTGACGTCATATTAGTGAAACTAATGCCGGCTATGGCTGCGCTCAAACCGGGAGACCGCCATGCGCGCCAATCACCACCAGTTTGTGGCCTTCGCCTATGTCGTGCGCGAGGGCAGTTTCTCGGCTGCGGCAACCCGGCTGGGGGTCACCCAATCGGCCATCACCCAGCATGTGGCCAAATTGGAAAAACAGGTGGGCTCGCAATTGCTGCTGCGCGGCCGCGACGGGATCGAGCTGACCCGCACGGGGCAGGAATTCTACGATCTGGCGGATCGGCTGGTCGCCCTGGACAGCGTCATCCGCGAGCGGCTGGAAGGGTTCCAGGCCATGGCGCGCGGCCATATCAAAATTATCGCCAATGCGCCCCTGCCCGCGCTGAGGGCGATCAGCCTGTTCCGGCAGGCCCATCCCGATGTGCAGATCGATTTTGCCCTGCATTCATGGACAACGGCCACCCGGCTGCTACGCGAACGGCGCGCGGATGTGGGGCTGATCACCGATCCGCCCCGCTTGGACGATTGGGAACATGTGGCGATTCAGCGGGCGCGCTATGTGGCCTATCTGTTGCCCGACGCTGCGCTGGCCAGGCGCAAGCTCCTGCATCTTAGCGATCTGGAGCACGAAACAGTGATCCTGCCGGAAACCGGATCGCTGACCGAACGGGTGGTCCGCGCCGCGCAGGAAAAACACGGGGTCTCGTTTCGGCGGATCATCAAAATGACCACCTTCCCCCTGATGTGCGAGGCCGTGCTGCAAGGCGCGGGCATTGCTGTTTTCCTCAGCAACAGCGGGCTGATTTCGCGCGGTCTGGTGGAAATTCCGGTGGCGCAGCTGTCCGCAACCCACGAAACCGCCATCGTCGCCCCCAAAGACCGGGCGCGGTTGCGCCTGGTCAAAGCTTTCATCGAAAGAGCCGCTTCAACGGATTTCCGCCAGCCCCGCTAGCGGATCACAAAGACCGATTGTTTCGCGTGCCGCGCCACCCGCGCCGCATTCGAGCCCAGCAGATAATCGCGCAAGGCCGGACTATGCGCCGCCACGACGATGACATCGACGCCCAGCTCGTCCGAGACCCTGAGGATCTGGTCATAAATCCGGCCCCGCGCAACATGCAGCCTGGGCGCCAGAGCATCAGGAATACTGCCCTCGGCCCAAGATTTCAGCGCGCTCTGCGCCGCGCCCAGGGCGGATTCATTGTGATCGGCGGTCAAAGAGGCACTGACAATCGGCATCCCGTCATCGGGCACCACGTTCAGAATGTGCAGTTCCGCCCCCTGATCCGTCGCCATCTGAACCGCCGCTTTGGTACTGCGCGCCGCGGCCTCGGGATCATTGATGTCTATCGCAAGCAAGAGTGATTTGAACATGTGATGCTCCTTAGAAGGCAGGTTGCGTGGCGCGGCGGCGCTGGATCAGCACAATCCCCATCAGCAGGATCAGCGCCGGAATAAAGAACAGCTCTTTGGCCATGCGTTCATTCTCAATCTGGACCTGCGTGATCTGCACCGGGCTGTCACCGTAGAAGTCATACTCGTTCCCCAGGCTTTCAAAGAAGGGCGTGCCGGGGAAGGGCTCGTCCATGGCCAGCACATCGCCGTCGGGCAAGATCGTCAGCCCCTGCGCCGACAGGGCCGCCATCGCGTCCCCGGCCACAGCGGGCAGAGTGATCGTGGTGGGCCGGATCGCGCCGGTATCGAAATCGGGCCCTTCGACAATCACCCGCAGCTCTTGGCCGGTTCCGGCGCTGGCCATCAGTTCCAGCGCGGCCTCGCCCCCGGCCGAGGTGTATTTGTCGCTGATCTGATCCAGAAAGAAATCGGGCCGGAACAGCATGAAGGCAATGAACAACAGCGCCACGGTTTCCCAAATCCGGCTTTTGGCGATGAAATAGCCCTGCGTCGCGGCCGCGAACAGCAGCATCGCAATCAGCGAGATAAAGAAGATCAGCACCGCCTTGGCCAGCCCCACGTCAATCAGCAGAAGATCGGTGTTGAAGATGAACAGGAAGGGCAGCAACGCCGTGCGGATATCATAGGAAAACCCCTGCACGCCGGTCTTGATCGGATCGCCCCGGCTGATCGCCGCCGCCGCATAGGCCGCCAGCCCCACCGGCGGCGTGTCATCCGCCAGAATGCCGAAATAGAACACGAACAGATGCACCGCGATCAGCGGAAAGATATAGCCCGCCTGCGCGCCCACCGACAGGATCACCGGCGCCATCAGCGACGAGACCACGATATAGTTCGCCGTCGTCGGCAGCCCCATCCCCAGGATCAGCGACATCACCGCCACCAGGATCAGAAGCACCCAGATATTGCCGCCCGCGATCACCTCGACCACCTGGCCGATGACTTGGTGCGCGCCGGTCAGGCTGATTGTACCCACGATGATGCCCGCAGCCCCCGTGGCCACGCCGATGCCGATCATGTTCCGCGCGCCCAGGATCAGGCCCTCGATGAAGTCACGCCAGCCGGCAACAAAGGCCGCACCGCCGCCCTGCCCCCGGAAAAACGCCTTCAGCGGGCGGTGAGTCAGCGCCACGATGATCATGAAGAACGTCGCCCAGAAGGCCGACAGCGCGGGCGACAGGCGCTCCAGCCCTTCGGTGCGCACCATCAGGTTCCAGACCAGAATAAAGATCGGCAGCGAAAAATACGCCCCGCCCAGCAGGGTCGGCGTCAGACGCGGGGCCTCAAGCGGGCCATTGGGGTCGTCCATTTCCACATCCGGATAGCGCGCGGCATAATAGACCAGCACCAGATACAGGATCGCCACGATCACCAGACCGCCATAGACGCTTTCGGCCATGAACCCGTCCAGCACACTGCGGATCAAGATCATGCCATAGGTCAGCGCCCCCAAGAAGATAAAGCCCGACAGGAACAGGATCAGGATCAGCACCGGGCCGATGTGACGTCCGGCCTTTTTCAGGCCCTGCATCTGCATTTTCAGCGCTTCCAGATGCACGATATACAGCAGCGCGATATAGCTGATCACCGCGGGCAGAAACGCGTGCTTCACCACGTCGATATAGGGAATATTCACGTATTCGACCATCAGGAAGGCCGCAGCGCCCATCACCGGCGGCGTCAACTGGCCATTGGTGGACGAGGCCACCTCGACCGCGCCGGCCTTTTCCGCCGGAAATCCGATCCGCTTCATCAGGGGAATGGTAAAGGTGCCGGTGGTCACGGTGTTGGAAATCGAACTGCCCGAGATCATCCCCGTCAGCATCGACGACAGAACCGAGGCCTTGGCCGGCCCGCCCCGCAGCGCGCCCAGAAGCGCGATGGCCACCTTGATGAACCAGCTACCGCCCCCCGCGCGATCCAGCAGCGCGCCAAACAGCACAAACAGGAAAATCATCGTGGTGGACACGCCCAGGGCAACGCCGAAAACACCCTCGGTCTGCATCCAGTAATGGCCCAGAGCCTTGGACAGGGACGCGCCGCCATAGTTGGTGATGTTGCGCGCCCATTCCGAATAGCCTCCGAAAAAGGCGAAGGCGACAAAGGCACCAGCGATGATCACCAGCGGCAGACCCAGCGAACGATAGACGGCGGTGAACAGCACGATCATGCCGATCGACGACATGACGATGTCCGAGGTGCTCCACAGGCCGGGCCGGTCCGCGATCTCGAACCGGAAGACGATCAGATACAGACAGGCCGACACGCCCAGGATGATCAGCGCCCAGTCATACAGCGGAATGCGATCCTTGGGCGAGGATTTGAACAGGGGAAAGGCCAGCGTGGCCAGCATGATGGCGAAGGCCAGGTGCACGAAACGTGCCTGCGCGACGATATTGGCAAAGATGTTCGCCCCCGTCGCCTGAGCCACAAGCCCGGGCAGTTTCGACGCGATATAGAGCTGGAAAAGCGACCAGACGATGCAGGTCCCAATGATCAGCTTGGCCTGCCAGGCAGCGCTTGGGCTGCGCGCGCCGGTATCAGCCTCGGCGACCAGATCGTCGGCAGACGGAGTCTCGGTGTTGTTGGCCATAATGCCCCCCGGTTGAACTTATTATTCGTTATAAATAGGGCGATCACGCGACGCCGGGCCGCGTGATCGAAGTGCTTTCAGACTGGGATCAGTCGATCAGACCCAGCTCTTTATAGGCTTTGGCCGCGCCTTCGTGCAGCGGCGCGCTCAGGCCGTCCTTGACCATCTGAGCGGGGTCAAGATTGGCAAAGGCCGGGTGCAGACCGCGGAAATCGTCGATGTTCTCCATCACGGATTTCGCAACCACATAGACGACATCCGCCGACACATCTGCCGAGGTCACAAAGGTGGCGCCCACACCAAAGGTGGTGGTGTCGGTGTCGGTGCCTTTATACATCCCCCCCGGAATGGTGGCGACGCGGTAGAAGGGATTGTCGGCAACCAGCTTTTCAACCGGTGCACCGGTCACGCTGACCAGGGTCGCGTCGCAGGTGGTGGTGGCTTCCTTGATGGCGGCGGCCGGGTGACCGATGGTGTAGATCATCGCGTCGATATTGCCGTCGCACAGCTGCTTGGCCATCTCCGAGCCCTTGTATTCGGTCGCCAGCGCCAGATCATCCATGCCGATGCCGAACGCGTCCATGACCACTTCCATCGTGGCGCGCTGACCCGAGCCGGGATTGCCGACGTTCACGCGCTTGCCCTTAAGGTCCTCGAAACCGCTGATGCCGCTGTCTGCGCGTACGATCAGGGTAAAGGGCTCGGGGTGGACCGACATCACGGCGCGAATTTCAGGGAACGGGTTGTCCGCGAATTTCGAGGTGCCGTTATAGGCGTGGTACTGCCAGTCGGACTGCGCAACGCCGAATTCCAGCTCGCCGGCCTTGATGGTGTTGATGTTGTAGACCGAGCCGCCGGTCGATTCCACGGCGCAGCGGATGCCGTGCTCTTTGCGGGACTTGTTCACCAGACGGCAGATCGCGCCCCCGGTGGGATAGTAAACGCCGGTGACGCCGCCGGTGCCGATCGAAATGAACTCCTGCGCCGCCGTCATCGAGGCCGCAGCCATCGCGCCCAGCAGCACCGAGCCGCCAATTTTCAGGTGTTTCAACATGTTCATAGTCTCCCTTGATAAAAACTCACTCGGACCAGTATTCCCCGAGCTCCTGGTTCTTTGCTTCGACCCGTTGGATCGCAGCGGTTGCATCTGCCTCTGAGTCGGCGACAATCATAGCAATTAATGTTTCGATCAACACAACTGTCACGACGTAAGACGAGAAGAATTGCGGGCTTTCCGAGGGCACCACGAACCCGTGGGTCGCATGGGCGAAAGCCGGGCATTTATACGTATCGGTTACCAAAATGACCTCGGCGCCGCCTTCGCGGGCCTGTTTGGCGGCCACCACGGCGCGCTGCGCGAAGGGGCTTTTGGTGACGATGAACACCACATCCCCCGGCCTGAGCGTCGCAATACGCGACCCCAAAGAGGCCCCCATCCGCCCCGCAAGCTGCCAGTTCGGCGCAAAATAATGCGCCAGATAGGCCATGTATTCCGCAATCCCCGTCGAGGCCAGCGCCCCCAGCAGCAAAACCTGCGGCGCCTGGCGCATCAGCGTGGCCGCCTGAATCAGCCGTGTTTCGTCTGCCTGGGCGACGAATTCCTCGATATTGGCGATGCAGGCCTGGCTTTGCAGATGCAGGATGGATTGCCCCGTGCCCTTGCCGCTGCGCAGCTGTTCGGCCTTTTCGGACAGGCTAAGCACCTGCGCCCCAACCGAGCGGCGCGAAAGATCCTTCATCTCTTCGAAGCTTTCGAATCCCAGCGCCCGCGCAAGCCGCGAGAAGGTCGCCGGTGAGACTTTGCTTTCCATCGAGATCGAGCGCAGGCTGCGGCTGACAATCTCCAGAGGGTTGGCCAGCACGTAATCGGCCGCCTTCTGCAACTGACCCGACAGGCCTGCATAGCGTTCGGCCACGCGGTCTTGGAGTGTTTGATCGTGATTCATTTCGCCCCCGTTGAAACAGAGCGTGGCAAGTGTTTCACTTATTGTCAACTGCTGAAATATGTGTTTCAGTCATTCTCTGACGACCCCCGAAACGCACATATCGGCACACTGAAATGACGACCCCCACCCCCCGGATTCCCCGAATCCCACGGATCATGGTTGCCCTGAACGGCGCGCGGCGCAGTCAGGACCAGCACCCGAACCTACCCATCACAACACAGGAAATCGTTTCAGAAACAGTTGCTTGTGCGCAGGCTGGCGCCGACGCACTGCACCTGCATGTGCGCGCCGCAGACGGCCGGCATTCGCTGGATGCGGGGCGGTATCGCGAAGCTCTGGCCGCCCTTCAGCGGGCCCTGCCCGGCTTCCCCGTTCAGATCACAACCGAGGCCGCCGGGATTTTCAGCGTTGCCCAGCAAATAGACACCGTGGCCGGGGTCCGGCCCTCGGCGGTCAGTATTTCCATTCGCGAAATGGCCCGCGATCCGGCGCGCGCCGCGCATATGTATGCCCTGTGTCAGGACATCGGGGCCCAGGTTCAGCATATCCTCTACACGCCCGAGGACACGGCCCAGTTGCTGCGCTGGCGCGATGCGGGCGTGGTAAAGGCCGATCAGTCCAGCGTGCTGTTCGTGCTGGGCGCTTATCAGCCGCCGCGCACTGCGCTGCCCGCGGATGTTGCCCCACTGCTGCGCGCCGCCCCCCCTGCCCTGACGGAGCGCATGGTCTGCGCCTTTGGCCCTTCGGAACACGCCGTCCTGATCCAGGCCGCGCAGCACGGGGCCGACCTGCGCGTTGGGTTCGAGAACAATCTGCACAGCCCTCTGGGGCCTCTGGCGCGGTCGAATGCGGAAAATGTCGCGGCCCTGCGGGCTGCCCTGCCCGCGGCCCTGGCGGAAAAGGAATCCCTCTGATGAGCCACGTCTTTGCGCGCAACTCGAAATCCCCGCCTCCGATGGTTTCGCATGGGAAGGGCGCCTATCTGTACGATCAGGCTGGCAAAGCCTATCTGAATTGCGGGGATGCTGCGGTATCCTGTCTGGGGCATGGCGATCCGCACGTTCAATCCGCCATCGCAAAACAGATGGAGAAGATCGCCTTTGCGCATACCGGCTTTTTCACCTCTGACCCGGCCGAGCAACTGGCCAAGCGCCTGACGGATCTGGCTCCGGGTGATCTGGATCGGGTTTATTTTGTCTCGGGCGGGTCCGAGGCAATGGAATCCGCGTTGAAGCTGGCCCGTCAGTATTACCTGGAAATCGGTCAGCCCGCCCGCCACAGGGTAATCGCCCGCCGCCAGAGCTATCACGGGAATACGCTGGGCGCGCTGGCCACGGGCGGGAATGCCTGGCGGCGCGCGCCCTTCGCTCCGATGCTGATCGAGGTCAGCCACGTCGCGCCCTGCTATGCCTATCGCGACAAACGCAGCGATGAAACCGTGGCCGCCTATGTCGCGCGTCTGAGCGCCGAGCTGGAACAAGAGATCCTTGCCGTGGGGCCCGAAACCGTCATGGCCTTTGTCGCCGAGCCCGTCACCGGGGCGACTCAGGGCGCGGTGCCGCCTGTCGGGGACTATTTCGAACGCGTCCGGGCGCTGTGCGACAAATACGGCATCCTGCTGATCCTAGACGAGGTCATGTGCGGAATGGGCCGGACCGGCACGCTGTTCGCCGCCCAGCAATACAACGTCGCGCCGGATATCTGCGCAATCGCCAAGGGGCTGGGCGGGGGGTATCAGCCAATCGGCGCGATGCTGTGCACCAGGGCCATTCACGATGCGATCGCGGGCGGCACGGGCTTTTTCCAGCACGGGCATACCTATCTGGGGCACCCGCTGGCCTGCGCCGCCGGTCTGGCTGTGCTCGAACGGTTGGTGGACGATGCCGTTCTGTCGCGCGTCACCCCTGCGGGCCTGAAACTGCACGCCGCTCTGAATGCGCGCCTGGCGCAGCATCCCCATGTCGGTGACATTCGCGGCGTGGGGCTGTTTCAGGGGATCGAGCTGGTCGCGGATCGTGCCAGCAAAGCCCCCTTTGCCCCGGCGGACAAACGTCACGCGCAACTGAAGGCCGCCGCATTCGACGAAGGGCTGATCTGCTATCCGATGGGGGGCACCCTGGATGGCAAGCGGGGCGATCACGTGCTGCTGGCGCCGCCGTTCATCATCTCGGACGCGCAGATCGAGGAACTGGTCGATAAGCTGGCAAAGGCACTGGATCGCGCCCTGCCCGCCTGATCCCGGCCCCGCTTAGCGTTTCTTGGGGCCGGCCTGTTTTCCCTTGGCCGCCTTGGCTGCGGCCGCGCGGGCGCGGTTTTTCTTGCTGTTCGGCTTACCTTTGGGCGGAGGCGGCCCCTTGCGCTTTTCCCCACGCAATGGGCGCGGATCGTCTTTGCCGCCTTTCGCGGCCCCATCCGGGCGCGGGCCCGCTGGCTTGCGCTTGCCCGGCGCAGCCTTCCACGGCGCATCCGGATCGCGCGTGTCGGGCTTGCCCGCCTTGGGACCGCGCGGTTTGCGATCTTCGGGTTTGGGTTTGCGGCGGCGCGGCTCGGGATCGTCGTTCCAGTCAATCGGCGGCGTGCCCGATTTGCGCGGGCCGGCGGTGCGTTCCGGTCGGCGTTCAGGCTGTCGTTCGGGCCGCCCCCGTCTGGTGTCGGGAAGATCCGGAGCCTGATCCAAACGCGTGATCTGCTTGGCCCCTTCGATCTTCATTTCCGGGCCGATTGCGGCCAGGAACCCGGCGACATCGGCCTCTCGGATTTCGACATAAGACAGGTCGTCGGCAATGCGGATCGCCCCGATCGAGCCCTTGGTAATATCGCCCGCCTTGCAGATCATCGGCAGCAGATGACGCGGCGAGGCATTCTGATTGCGCCCCTCCGAGACAGAAAACCAGACGCTTGGGCCGAAGGGCTCACGCGGTTTGCGCGGCTCGGCCTGGACGGCGCCCAGCTCTTCGGGGGCGGAATGCTGCACCTTGTACTGGCGCAGATAGGCCGCGGCGATCTGTTCGGGCGTGAATTGCGCGATCAGCTTATCAACGGCGCCCCGCTCGCTTTCCGAGACCTCCTGATGCCAGTCATCCGCCGCCAACATGCGCTCTTCGTCGCGGGCAGAGACCTCGGCGGCCGAAGGGGCCGGGCCCCAATTCGCCGTCAGCTTGGCAAATCGCAGCAGGCGCTCGGTTTTCTTGCGCGCCGAAGGCACAACGACCAGCGCGCTGACGCCCTTGCGCCCTGCCCGGCCCGTGCGCCCCGAACGGTGCAGCAGCGTTTCGTGATTGTTGGGCAATTCGGCATGCACCACCAGATCCAGCTTGGGCAGGTCAATCCCCCGCGCAGCCACATCCGTGGCCACACAGACCCGCGCCCGCCCGTCCCGCATGGCCTGCAACGCGTTCGAGCGCTCGCTCTGGGTCAGCTCGCCTGACAGGGCCACAACGGAAAACCCCCGGTTCGACAGCCGCGTCGTCAATCGCGAAACCATCGCGCGGGTGTTGCAAAAAACAATCGCGTTCGGCGCCTCGTAATAGCGCAGCACATTGATCACGGCATTGTCGCCATCGCGTGGCGCCACCGTCATCGCGCGATATTCGATATCCGAGTGCTGAACCTGATCGCTGATCGTCGAAATCCGCTGGGCGTCGCGCTGATACCGTTTGGCAAGCGCCCCGATCGACTTGGGCACCGTGGCCGAGAACAGCAGGGTCTGGCGCTCTTGCGGGGTTTGTTCAAGAATGAACTCCAGATCTTCGCGGAACCCCAGGTCCAGCATTTCATCCGCCTCGTCCAGCACAACCGAGCAGATATGCGTCAGATCAATAGAGCCGCGCATGATGTGATCGCGCAGCCGGCCGGGCGTGGCTACCACGATATGCGCCCCCCGCGCCAGCGCGCGGCGTTCGTCACGCATGTCCATGCCCCCCACACAAGAGGCCAACACCGCGCCCGCATCCGCATAAAGCCAGCCCAGCTCGCGTTTGACCTGCAACGCCAGCTCGCGCGTTGGCGCGATGATCAGCCCCAGCGGCGCGGCGGCGGGGCCGAATGTGTCGTCTGCGCCCAGAACGCTGGGGGCAATCGCCAGGCCAAACCCGATGGTCTTGCCCGATCCGGTCTGAGCGGAAACCAACAGGTCCCGCCCTTGCAGATCGGGGTCGGTGACAGCCTGCTGAACAGGTGTCAAACTATCATAGCCCTTACGGGCAAGCGCATCTGCGATCGTCTTTTTCAAAGCGGAGGGTCTTTGCAATTAGGGGGTGACACGCGCTGCGCCGCATCACAATACAGCGTTACCGAAGGATAACCGCCGCCTCGTATAGGGTGAAACGCGCTTTGTATAGCGGTTTTTTCTGCTTTCGAAACGAACAATCGGCCCGGCGGCGCACAGCCCCCCCCGCAGCCCATAAGAAGCAGCCAGCTCAGATAAATGCCCCCCGATCTGCGCCCGCACAAAGCACCGGACACTTCCGGTTTGCGCCGATTTGCGGCAGCATGGTTTTTGGTGAAAAATTCGCGCAGCCTTGAATTTCGACCTTGTTTCTCTGCGAGGCGGCACATATACCGGCCGACGGAGACGTGGCCGAGTGGTCGAAGGCGCTCCCCTGCTAAGGGAGTATACGGGAAACCGTATCGAGGGTTCGAATCCCTTCGTCTCCGCCACCTACCATTTTTACTCAGTTGCGTTCGATGTTGTTTGGCCCCTTATGGGGCTGTTTTTGTTGATTTATCTGCATTCGTTGTTGCTATTGGTTTTTCTTCGACTAGACTCGTTTCTATTCATTGCGTGGTAGAAATTGTGGTATTTTATGGCTGCTCTGAGCGGAAAGCTGACGAAGAATCTGGTGCGAACACTCGGCCCCGGTCGTCATGGCGACGGGAGCGGGTTGTACCTTGTAGTCGATCCATCGGGAGCGCGCAGGTGGATTGTGCGCGTCACCGTGAAAGGCCAGCGTAATCGCGAAGGTAAACCGTTGCGCACAGACTTCGGCTTGGGCGGAGCTGATGTAGTGACCCTGAACGAAGCGCGTGACCGAGCTCTAGAATATCGACGGCTTGCAAAGCAGGGCATCAACCCGCGCTACAACGGGCGACAGGAGATACCTTGCTTCGAAGAGATTGCGCGGCAAGTTCACATTGAACGCTTGCCGACGTGGAAGAATCCTAAACACGGCCAGCAGTGGATCAATACTCTAGCCGACTATGCATTCCCCAAAATAGGACGCCTGCCTGTTTCTGAGATCGGTCAACCCGAAGTCCTGCAAGTGCTATTGCCAGTCTGGACTGAGAAACATGAAACTGCAAAGCGGCTTGCGCAGCGGATAAAGGCCGTTCTAGACGTGGCGAAGTCAAAGGGCTTTCGTGACGGTGAAAATCCCGTGACTACGATCCGCGATGCTCGTGTTCTGCCGCAAGTTAAGCAGAAGGTGCAACACCACAAAGCCATGCACTGGAAAGATGTTCCCGCTTTCTATGCGGAACTGGCGACGAAAGACGCGATGGCCGCAAAGGCTCTCATGTTTACCTGCCTCACAGCCAGCCGAACAAGCGAAGTGCTTCATGCTCGCTGGGAAGAGTTTGATTTTGACCAACAGCTTTGGGTCGTTCCGGCTGTTCGGATGAAAGCGGATCAAGAACACCGCGTCCCCTTAACGCCTGAGATGTTGGAAATCATTGAACCACTAAAAGCCCTTCGGTCTGACGTCGTTTTTGAAGGTCAAAAGCGCCACAAACCAATGAGCAACATGGCCATGCTGATGCTGCTTCGCCGAATGAAGGTGGAGGGCATTACGGTTCATGGTTTTCGCTCGACGTTTCGGGACTGGGCTGCCGAGCAGCCGGATGTTCCCCGAGAGGTGGCTGAGCTGAGTTTAGCCCATAAGGTGGGGTCGGACGTCGAGCGCGCCTATGCGCGGTCAGACTTGTTGGAAAAGCGGCGACAGCTGATGGAAAGGTGGTGCGAGTATGTTGCCTCGTGAGATCTGGGATGATGGACGCAAAACAAAACTCCCCGCCCTGCGACACGGTGCGTCCAACTACGACTACATCATGTATCGTGCTGCCTGCGAGATAACGCATTGCCTGGAGAAATGGCTGAAGGCCCCGATGGACTACAATCAGACGTTTTTGCCAGCGGCTTTGATGCTGAACCAGTTTGAAGGCCCGGTTTGGATGCATCGCGATCAAGGTCAAGAAATCGGTGACATCCGCAAAGTAATCAAAGAGACGCGCAGAGCCAAACAATTGGTCAAAGCGGCCATTCATCTTGAAAAGACGGGGGAAGAAAATGCATCAAAAGTTGAACTGGATCGCGCGCTATGCCGGATGAAGGCACTCCCGCCACCCATCTCGCTTTGGATCGAAAACGCAGCCTGTGGAGCACCTTTGGAGTGGATGGGATTACTGGATAACATCCATAGTCTGTTCGCTGAATACGCCAAAGAACGCAGGGGCAATTCTGGGCATCAACGGGCGCGCACCGTGGCAATTATCGTGCGTGCGCTGTTTGAAATTTACTCTGACAAGCCTATTTCCCTGGGCGTAACTGAGCAGGTTCCCGAAGGTGATTTTGGTAAATGCCTTCAAGAGGTTTTTTCGCGAGCGGGCATTCCGGTCAACTTTTACCGCTACGCAAGAGAAGCCCGAGCGCTTGAACGGGATGACTACCAACTGAAAAAGTACTTAGATGTGCTCCAAACGCACCGTCCTGAGGAACCTCCAGCGCCTAAGGGACCCATAATCTACGAAGTTTGACAGACCATTCGACAGCGGCGTTGTGGTCAATTTGAATACGGCTCGTCGTGGGTTCTTAATAAGAACGCGTGGCCGCGAAATTTGATAAAATTGTATTGTCGGTTTTGCGAGAGGATGCGTCCTCATTCGTTCATGTTCGATTTCACACCAACATATTGGGAGAAGTCGGATGTCATCCACTGATGTCGAAGTATTCGATCCAAAAAGAATCTATGATGATTCTGACCCGGAATTGAACATCATCGCAGGCAAGTCAAAACGCGCTCAATGGAGGCATCGACGCGTTGGCCCTGCATTCATCAAATTCGGGAGGCGCGTAAAATATGCAGGCACGGACCTAAATGCCTGGATCGAACAAAATCGTGTTATACCAACGGGTTCTGGATCTCATGTTTGAGCCAGATTTCCAATGCGGTATGAACACGATCAGGGTTGAATGAAATGAGTTGGGAAGTCGCCAAGCTCTGCTCCGAAAGAAAATTCGGCAGCCCCGTCCGAAAGCAGATCATAATGTTCTTAGCGGATAAGGCCAGCGACGATGGGTCTGGAATTTGGTGCTCTAAAGGCACAATTCACAGGCACACTGAGCTGGGTGAAAGCACGGTCAGCCCCGCCTGACATCGCCCCTCATAAGGCAGGGGAAGGCGGGGTGGCCATGAACCTTGAACAGACCGGAAGGCTGCCTCAATCCCTCAGGGCGCTCGCCCTTCGGCGACGTTCTTGCCAACCTGATAGCAATGCAGGGCGCAGGGAAAGTGCCGGATGAGGACCCCGTCGATTTCGCTCTCGGCGGTAATCGTCTTCGTTGTCGCCCCTGCGGGAACGCTGTTGGCAAAGTTGCGTTTGGCGAACTCGACAAGCCCGCGCAATTCACCTGGTTGATCACTGGCGTAGCGGTCGGACCATTTGATTTCGTATGCCCAGATCGGCTTGAGGCGCGCCGGATCGACACGAACCAGATCAACTTCCTGATCGGTCCTTCCCTGCTTCCACCGCGCGTAATGCAGGTTTTTCATCAGATCGGAGTGGAACCATTGCGAAAAAATCGCCGTCTCGGCCATCGCGCCCATCGCATCGTCACCATCGGCAATCGGAGCGAATAGCGCGGCGCGCATGGATGGGTTGGTCAGGTAGACCTTGAAGTTTCGCATCCGCTGAAATGTCTTGCCAGTGTCGTCCACACGGCGGATTCGGACTATCAGGAAAGCGGCTTCCAAGTATTCGAGATACTTCGTGATCGTGTTCTTGGCTACGCCCGAGCTTTGAGCCAGGCCGTCGAGGCTGATTTCTTGCCCCGTATGATAGGCTATTGTCGTAAAAAGCCGATTGAGTTCCTGAATGTCCTGAATTCCGTAGAGGCTGGGGAGGTCACGCAGCAAAACCTTGTCGATGATATCACGGCCAAGGAAACGCTGCACATCCGCTTGAATCGCCGGGTTGAGAACGGCCTCTGGATAGCCCCCGAAGTTCAGGTAATTGATGAACTCTTCGTTCAGCCGCTCGATATTCGGCGTGGAAAACCGTAGGGTCGCGCCAAGCGGAGCGGATTTGATCAGATCGGCTTCCATCTCCCTAAACGCGAGGAATTCGGCAAATGTGAGTGGCGGAAGGAAAAAGTCAGTGAAGCGACCTGCGCCCGATTCCTGACTTTTCAGGCGCAGCGCCGCCGCCGCCGAACCGGATGCGATGAACCTTGTATTCGGGTGCTGGTCGGTCAGAACCTTGAGATGGACTTCCCAGTCTTTCAGATACTGGATCTCATCAAAGACGATGATCCGCCTTGCCTGCGCATCGTGCTCAGTCTCTTCCTCAAACAGGTCAATCAGGCGCGAGAGCGGCATTCCGCTATAGAGTGGCGTGTCGATGGAGACGAACAGGATGTTCTGGCCGCTGAACCCCTCGTTTATCGCCTTCTCGATCAACTGACGCAGCATGACGGTCTTGCCAACCCGTCGCGGCCCCATCAGGATGGTTGAGCGTCGCACAGACCAGTCCAAGGCAAGCGTCGAGAAAGGGCTAAAATAGGCGCGCGTCTTCTCGGCTGGACTTTGAGCCACCTTATACGAAGCGTCCCACCACGGGTTATCCCGGCGGAGACTTTTGAGGATGTCTGATTTCGCAATTTCGAGCATGCCCCTCTAGTATCAAGGTATTGATCTTATGTCAACGAAACCGCTCATAGCACTGATAACATGAAAAAATCCATGTAGTATTAGTGAGCCATGCCCCCTGTCTGGACAGCCTCTTACGCTTAACTGCACGCTTAGTCTGCACGCACCACCCGAAACATTCGCCCGTTGTAGCGGGCGATATCCGACACAGACCAGGGGCGCTCCAGCGCGTGATGGTTTCACCTTCGGGGACCACGATCACCACGCGGTTGCGGTAGGGGATCAGATCGAACCCGATTTTCTGCCGCAGCTCTGCAAAGTGTTCCAGATCGGCGCGGGCGGCATCACGGTCGGCACCGAGCTGCGCCAAATCGGCTCCCATCGCCTCGATCTCGGCGGTCAGCGCGGCTTCACGGCTTGCCAGCCGCTGCGACAAGGCTTGCAATGCGGCTTCGCCTTCGGCCCGTGCCTGGGCAATCTCTTGGGCGTTCTCGGTGCGGATACGGGCTGCCTCGGTTCGTGCTTCATCAACCATGCGGCTGGCAACTTCCTCGATCAGCGCCAGAGCCAAAGCCGCGACGAGGGCAACCAGAACGACACCAACAGTCACCCGGCGCCGAAGGACCGCGATCCTTCGGCTATCGGCTGCGACGGCCTCAGACAGGGTTTGCCGGGCGGCGTCCAGTTCCGCGAGTTTGCTCTGGGCCTCGGCCAACCCCTCATTCAACTGCGCAAAATCACTCGCAGCCGTGGTGCGGGCTTCCGCTTTTTGTCGCCGTATTTTTGCAAGCCGTGCATCAAGTTCACTCATGGCTGGTGGCCGGGTTGTAGGTCCAGCGCCGCCTTCACAGGCTCTGCAATCTGTTCGGAGACCTCCGCTTGTCCGGTGGGTGACAGCCGCTCGGAAAGCTCCATCGCCTCCTCCTTGGCCTGCCAAGGACGGCCTCATCGGCTGATGACAGCCGTGAATCGGACAGCTCTTTTGACGTCCGAGTTCAACGCTGAACCAAAACGCTGCCAGCACTGCGCCAAACTGTTAGAAATAAGGCCTTTTCGTTTCGTGCTGACACCCTGACCCAAACTCGGACGTCGCGTCCGAGTTTTTTGTGACAGCTTCTGGATATTAGTCCGAAACCTCCGGCAATGGCGGTTGATTTTTCTATTGTTATCAAACCGTTACCCTATGCGCGCTTTGTGTCCGAGTTTTGCAAGTGTTTGTTCGATGAATGTCAAAAAAGTTGCCCATTTCACCCCCCTACTTGCACGACGCCTTTTGGACGCTCAGGGGTATCACCCTCGTTTTCCCCCTTATTTTCAACGCCCTATTGAAACTCGGACGCTTTGGGGTGTTTGTCCAGATGTTAGTACCCCCCTACAATATGCCCCGCTAGCGCCCCTTCGCACCATCGCGGGCTTGTGGCCGTTGACGATGGCGGTCAGAATTCAGGCCCGGTCAGCCGCCTGAAACCTAAGGGGCGGGGGAGGCTCCGATCACGATTTCATGGCTGTGATAAAGCGCGGCATAAGCGGCCAGAGCGACGGTGAAACGCACAATGCCCCCCTTTGCCAGGCCCGGACGCCAGCGGCCCGACAGCAGGGCCGCGCCGGGCAGCAGCCCGGTATGCGCACTCAGGCGTGCCCATTCAGCGGGGCCGGCCTGGCGGGCGCGGCGGCGCTCGACGATTTTCATGCCAAGCAGGGAAAACACCGCGAAACTGCCAAACAGGAAAACATGGGCCAGGTCTCCGTTTACCCACAGATGCGCGGACGACCACAGCAAAAGCGCCCACAGCAGCGGCTGACGGGTCAGGCCGGCAATGCCGGGCGCTTGCGGATCGAACCCATCGGGGCGGCCCTCGAATGCAAAGGGGTTGGGCGCGGCCACACCAAAGACCGTCAGCAGCACGACCACCGGCATCGCCAGATTGACAGCCAGCCGCGCGGCCGGGGTCTGATCCCACAGGGCAACCGAGGGCGCGCGCCCGGCCGCCACGATCACCCACCACAGCAACAGAACCGAGCCCAGGCTGAACAAAAACAGATACCCGCGCGCGCCCAGCCGGCGTATCAGGTGCTCTTTCAGCCCCAGCGCGGCGGGGATGCGATGCGACACCAGAAACAGCCCCATCGCCAGCGCAAATTCGATCCAGCCCATGCGATCCCTTTCCTCAGCCTTCTCTGGCCGTTCCAACACCAGATCACCCTATCGCAGGCGCTCTTTTCTGAAACTGTGGCAAATGTTCAGCGGCGGGCGTGTAAATACGGTTCCTTTGCGGAAATCTCTTGGACAGAGCGGGCCTGATCGCGTACCCGTGAAGGGAAATTACGAACCATGGGCAGATTTGGATATGACGAAACAGAGCGGCAATTCACGCTCGGAACGGCCTGAACGGATCAGGCGGCGCGGCAGTCAGGCCTTGCTGGGCGCAAGCGCGATGGCTCTGATCCTGACCGCCGGCACTGCACAGGCAGAGGAAAACCCGTTTTTCGGACTGTACGGCACACCCGGCCTGATCGACATGCCGAATGCCGATATGGCCCCCGACGGGACGCTATCGACCACCTTTTCCTATTTCGCGGGCACCTCGCGCAATACGCTGACGTTTCAGGTGCTGCCGCGTCTGACCGCCAGTTTCCGATATACCGCCATTCAGGATTTGTACCTGCGCGGCTGGGATCGGGATACTTATTACGACCGCAGCTTTGACATGCGTTATCAGCTGTTTTCGGAAACCGACTGGCGCCCTGCGGTTGCGGTGGGGCTTCAGGATTTCATCGGCACCGGGCTTTATGGCGGGGAATATATCGTCGCCAGCAAGCATATCGGCAAACGCCTGCAACTGACCGGCGGCGTCGGCTGGGGGCGTCTGGGCAGCCATGGCACGATCGGTTCCACCGGCACCCGCCCCAGCGAAGTCATCGGCGAGGGCGGCATTCCCACCTATGACCGCTGGTTCCGCGGGGATTTCGCGGCCTTTGGCGGCATCGCCTGGCACGCGACTGATCGGTTGACGCTGAAGGCCGAGTATTCCTCGGACGCCTATGACACCGAGCAGGAAACCGGCACCAACAGCGGTGTCATCTACGGCCCCGTATTCGAGCGCAAATCCCCCTGGAACTTCGGCCTGGACTACCGCACCAGGAACGGCACGCAGCTGTCGCTCTATTCGCTGTACGGGTCGGAATTCGGGGCGTTGGTGACGTTCCATTCGAACCCGCGCACCGGCGGCTATCCCAGTGGCCGCGAGACCGCCCCCCTGCCCGTCCGGGTACGCTCGGCTGCGGAGCGCGGCGATCTGGGCTGGCATCAGGACGGCACGGTTGTGAACAGCGTGCAGGCGCGGCTGCGCAAATCCCTGGCCAGCCAGGGCCTGAAATACGAGGGTCTGAACCTGACCCCACGCCGCGCAACCCTGCGCCTGGTGAACACGCGCTATGGTGACGAGCCCGAGGCGATTGGCCGCGCGGCCCGTTCGATGTCGCGGATTCTGCCTGGCTCGGTCGAAACCTTCGTGATCGTTCCCGTGGTCGAGGGCATCCCGATGTCCGCCATCACCCTGAACCGCAGCGATCTGGAACGCTATGAAAACGCCCCGGCGGAACAGATGCTGGGCCGGATCGGTGTCGAGGACGGGCTGGGCCGCGCCCCCGCATTGGAAGAGGGTGCCGGCACGCGTTTCAGCTGGTCGGTCAGCCCCTATATGCAGCTAAGCGTTTTCGATCCGGACAACCCGGTGCGCTATGATCTGGGCATTCGCGCCAAGGCCGCCTACCGGATCACGCCGAACATGGTTCTGGCGGGCTCTTTGGCGAAGAAGCTGAACGGCAATCTGGATTCGGTCACGCGGGAAATCCCCTCGGGGCTGGCGCGTGTGCGCACGGATTATGCCGAATACAGCCGCCAGGGCGATCCGGCGCTGGAATATCTGACGCTGACCCACTTCGGCCGGCCGGGCAAGGATCTGTATAGCCGCGTTTCGATGGGCTATCTGGAAACCATGTATGCCGGTGTCTCGGGCGAGCTGCTGTGGAAACCCGTTGGCAGCCGCCTGGCCCTGGGGGCCGAGCTGAACTATGTGCAGCCGCGCGACTTTGACCAGATGTTCGGCCTGCGCAGCCGGGTTACCTCGTCCGGAACGATCCCCGAATTCAACGGCCATCTGTCGGCCTATTACGATTTCGGCAACGGATTCCACGGGCAGCTGGATGTCGGCAGCTACCTGGCCGGCGATCTGGGCGCAACCGTGTCGCTGGACCGCGAATTCGCCAATGGCTGGACCGTGGGGGCCTATGCAACCTTCACCACCGCGGAAATCGACGATTTCGGCGAGGGCTCGTTCGACAAGGGCATTCGGATCACCATTCCGTTCGCCTGGGCCTTTGGCAAACCGTCGCGTCAGGAAAACAACCTGAATATCCAGTCGCTGACACGTGACGGCGGGGCCCGCCTGAACCTGAACGACCGGCTGTACCCGCTGGTACGCGATTATCACCAGCCCGAGCTGGCACGAGAATGGGGACGTTTCTGGCGATGACACTGAAATCCGCTATCAAATTGCCGGTGCTGGCGTTGGCCTCGGCCCTGATGCTGATGGGCTGCAGCAGCGATCAGGATCAAAAAGAGCTGCTGAAATCGCTGCGCGGCTCTCTGCCCAGCTTCAAGAAGGCCGCTCCGCCCGCCAAGCCGGACCCCGCGCGGGTTCTGGCCGCAACGACCGGGCCGGTGAACATGATCACGCAGAAAAGCCTGAACAACGCGATGGTCCTGACGATCGAGATTGCGCAGAACGGCCCCTACCGGACCCACGCGACCTCGACCAAACAATCGCTGACTTTCCGTCAGGGGATGGCAACAGCCACGCGCGGGCTGGGGCACGATCTGATGTCCTCTAGCGTGAATGACAGCCTGCGGCTGATCTCAGCCCGGCGCGAGGGTAAGGCAAAGCGCGTGATGCGCTATCTGGATTCGGCCAACACCACGCTCAGCTATACGTTCGAGTGCGATATGTACGTGACCGGCGCGACGACGATCCGGCAGGGCGTTGTCTCGGCCAGTGTCACCGAGATGACCGAAAACTGTGTGTCCGACACCCAGAAATTCACCAATACCTATCTGGTGGATCGGGGCGGCATGATCCTGTCCTCAGAACAATGGCTGGGCCCCAATCAGGGGTATTTCGCCATACAGGTGCTGCGCCGCTAGGTCGCACAGCCACCGAAGACACATTGAAAAAGGCGCGGAATGTTCCGCGCCTTTTCCGATTGCTAAGAGAAACGGGCGAACTTAGGAATCGCCCGAGGATGCGATGCCGATAACCAGGATGGTGCCCAGGATGCCAACGGCAGCGGCAGGGCCCATTTCCAGACCAGCGGTCGAGATGAACGGATCGTCCGAAGTTTTGGTGTCAGCCATGGCCGGAGCGGCCGAAGCCAGAGCCAGAGCAGCGGCGGCAGCAATGGTAAATTTTTTCATAATGTCTCTCCAACATGCATATTGGCGACGCAGACACGCGCAGCCTGTATTTTTGATCTCACAGCATCGTAATAAAAAAAAGAAATTCGCCCGAGAATGCGGCTAGAAACGGCAGTTTTCCGCCTTGATGCGTAGCATATGTTCGAAAAATGCGCTGAAATGCCGGGTTCGGCGGCAAATGAAGACGGAGGGCCCGCTGCGACGCGGCATCGTCCGGATGCAGAATCACCGGGCGCAGGCAGCGGCGGCGCGGGGAAAGACGGCGCCGCCCATCGCTGTTATGTGTTGAACAGGAAGTGCATGACATCGCCGTCCTGCACCACATAGCCCTTGCCTTCGGCGCGCAGTTTGCCGGTTTCGCGGGCCTTTGCCTCGCCGCCGCAGGCGACATAATCGTCATAGGCGATGGTTTCGGCGCGGATAAAGCCCTTCTCGAAATCGCCATGGATCACACCGGCGGCCTGAGGGGCCTGCGTGCCCACCCGGATCGTCCAGGCGCGCGCCTCTTTGGGGCCGACGGTAAAGTAGGTTTCCAGGTGCAGCAGCTCATAGCCCGCGCGGATCAGGCGGTCCAGGCCGGCCTCTTCCAGGCCCATTTCGTCCAGGAACATGGCGGCTTCGTCATCGTCCAGCTGGCTGATCTCTTCCTCGATCTGCGCCGAGATGATGACGTGTGAATTGCCCTGCTCGGCCGCCATCGCGGCGACTTTGGCGGAATAGTCGTTGCCCTCGGCGGCCTCGGCCTCGCCGACGTTACAAACGTACAGAACCGGCTTGGTGGTCAGCAGTTGCAGCTGGTTCCACATCTTGCGGTCCTCGGCGTCCACCTCGACCAGACGGGCGGGTTTGCCGTTTTCCAGCATGTCCTGAGCGGCAGCCAGCAGGCGATCTTGTTCCTTGGCTTCCTTATCGTTCCCCTTCAGCTTGCGCACCAGATTGGCGCGGCGCTTTTCGATGGATTCCAGATCGGCCAGCATCAGTTCGGTTTCGATGGTTTCGGCGTCGGCCACCGGGTCCACGCGGCCATCGACATGGGTCACGTCGCCGTCCTCGAAACAGCGCAACACATGGGCGATGGCGTCGGTTTCACGGATGTTGGCCAGGAACTGGTTGCCCAGGCCTTCGCCCTTCGAGGCCCCTTTGACCAGGCCCGCAATATCCACGAATGTCATGCGCGTGGGGATGATCTGCTTGGATCCGGCGATCCCGGCCAGCGTGTCCAGACGCGCATCGGGCACGGCCACATCGCCCACGTTGGGCTCGATCGTGCAGAACGGAAAGTTCGCCGCCTGCGCCGCCGCTGTTTTCGTCAGCGCGTTGAACAAGGTCGATTTGCCCACGTTCGGCAGCCCGACAATCCCCATCTTGAAACCCATCTGCGGCCTCCGTGTGATCGGATGTCCGATCCGATAAAAACTCCAGTTGGCCGCTCTTAGAACGGGCGGGCCTGCATGGCAAGGCCGCTCAGGGCACCGGCCCCCGTGGAAATTGCGCATTTCGCGCCCTCCGGCCATTGAGTTCCCGCCCCTTTTGCGGCACATCGGAGCGCAGGACAGAATAGGGATCCGGGTATGACACGTATCGACGCCAAGTTCGCCGAGCTGAACGCAGCAGGCAAGAAAGCCTTCGTCGCCTATATCATGGCGGGCGATCCCGATTACGATACGTCGCTGGAGGTGCTGAAAGGGCTGCCGGCTGCGGGTGTCGATGTGATCGAGCTGGGCCTGCCCTTTACCGATCCGATGGCGGATGGGCCGACCATCCAGCTGGCCGGTCAGCGCGCGCTGGACAGCGGCCAGACCTTGCAGAAAACGCTGGATATGGCGGCCGAGTTTCGCAAAAACGATGACAGCACGCCGATTGTAATGATGGGCTATTACAACCCGATCTTTAACCGCGGTGTCGATAAATTCCTGGTGGATGCGAAGGCTGCGGGCATCGACGGGCTGATCGTGGTGGACCTGCCCCCCGAGGAAGACGAAGAGCTGTGCATCCCGGCGCAAAAAGCGGGGTTGAACTTTATCCGTCTGGCGACTCCCACCACCGATGACGCGCGCCTGCCGACCGTGCTGCAAAACACCAGCGGCTTTGTTTATTATGTCTCGATCACCGGGATCACCGGCGCGGCGGCCGCCCAGGCGGTGGATGTGGCCCCCGAAGTGGCGCGGATCAAGGCCAAGACAGACCTGCCGGTCATCGTGGGCTTTGGCATCCGTTCGCCCGAGACCTCGGAATCCATTGCCGGCGTGGCTGACGGCTGCGTTGTGGGCTCGGCCATTGTGGGCGAGCTGGCCTCGGGCAAGCCGGTGGGCGAGGTTCTGGAATTCGTCAAATCCCTGGCGGATGGCGCGCATCGGGCCTGAGCGGCGCGTGATTTGCCCATTGGGCTGCACTGGGCTGACGGTCAGTGCGCAAGGAGAGGTCTTGGGGCGCTGCCCCAAACCCCGGAGTAGTTCGATCAGAAAGAAGCGGCAGGATCATTCGGCCCGGCGGCGCAGGATATGGGTGGTGGTGTAGGTCATTACTTTTTCGCCATTCTGGTTATAGGTGTCATAGCGCATATGGGTGCGGCCGATGCCGGGGCGCGATTTTGAGGGCTCGGAGCCGGTGACTTCGGCTTTTACTTGTAGCGTGTCGCCGGGGCGGACGGGTTTGAGCCAGCGCAGGTTATCAATGCCGGGCGAGCCCAGGGAGGCTTCGTTCCAGATGTCGGCATCCAGCGTCAGCAAAAAGCCAACGATCAGAGTCTGAAACCCGCTGGAGATAAGCCCGCCGTAGATCGTGTCCTTGGCGGCCTCTTCGCTGAGGTGAAAGGGCTGAGGGTCGTATTGCCGGGCGAAGGCGATCATATCCTGAAGAGGGATCTGGCGCGTGCCGGTTTCAAATGTGTAGCCCACTGGCAGGTCATCAAAATACATGCTGTTTTCCTTTGTGTTTGGGGCAGAGTGCCCGAGCCAGCCGGGGGGAGCAACGGCATTTGGGATTGCGCCGAAGGGAAGGTATTGGTAAGGAAATCTCACCAATATGAGCAAAAAGGCCCCTGTCATGCCTGTGATCACCTGTATCGACGATCTGAAACGCCTGTATCAGCGCCGCGTGCCGCGGATGTTTTACGATTATGCCGAAAGCGGCAGTTGGACCGAGCAGACCTTTCGTGAGAACACCAGCGATTTCGACCGGATTCGCCTGCGGCAGCGCGTGGCGGTGGATATGTCGGGGCGATCCACGGCGGGGCGGATGATCGGGCAGGATGTGGCCTTGCCCGTTGCGCTGGCGCCGGTGGGGCTGACGGGGATGCAATGCGCCGATGGCGAAATCAAGGCCGCCCGCGCCGCCGAAGCCTTTGGTGTGCCTTTCACGCTGTCCACGATGTCGATCAACTCGATCGAGGATGTGGCCGAGGCGACGACGAAACCTTTCTGGTTTCAGCTTTATACGATGAAGGATCAGGATTACCTGCGCCGGCTGATCGAGCGGGCGAAGGCGGCGCAATGCTCGGCTTTGGTGATCACGCTGGATCTGCAAATCCTGGGACAGCGCCATAAGGATCTGAAAAACGGGCTGTCTGCGCCGCCGAAACTGACGCCCGCGACCGTTGCCAATCTGATGACGAAATGGCGCTGGGGGATTGAGATGCTGGGTGCCAAGCGGCGGAATTTCGGCAATATTGTCGGCCATGTCGAGGGGGTCTCGGATACGGCGAACCTGGGGGCCTGGACGGCGGAACAGTTCGATCCGACGCTGGATTGGGGCAAGATCGCCGCGATCAAGGACATGTGGGGCGGGCCGGTGATCCTGAAGGGGATTTTGGACGCCGAGGATGCGAAAATGGCGCTGCAAGTAGGCGCGGATGCCATCGTCGTGTCCAATCACGGTGGGCGGCAGCTGGATGGGGCGATCAGCTCGATCCGGGCGCTGCCGTCGATTCTGGACGCGGTGGGCGATCAGATCGAGGTGCATCTGGACAGCGGCATTCGCTCGGGTCAGGACATCCTGAAGGCCGTGGCGATGGGCGCCAAGGGCACCTATATCGGGCGCGCGTTCATCTATGGTCTGGGCGCGATGGGTCAGGCCGGCGTGACCCGTGCGCTGGAGGTGCTGCACAAGGAATTCGACACCTCGATGGCGCTGTGCGGGCGGCGCAACCTGGGGGAACTGGACCGCTCGATCCTGATGATCCCGCAAGATTTCGAAGGGCGCTGGCAATAACCGGGAGGGCTTGAAAAATAGGGCCTTTCCAAATGCCGCAGACTGGTCTATACGCGCGGCTTCATGCGGGGATACAGCCTTGGAGGATCCCCGTCAGTCTAAACATTTGGAGAATTATCATGGCTGGAGCAATTCCTGATCTTCACGCCGAGGTCCGTACGGGGACAGGCAAGGGCGCCGCTCGTCAGGCACGTCGGGACGGCAAAGTACCGGGTATCGTATTTGGTGGCGACGCAGAGCCGCTGCCCATCAACATCCCGTTCAACGAACTGTTCAAGCGTCTGAAAGCCGGTCGTTTCAAATCGACCCTGTTCAACATGAAAGTTGACGGCCAGGAAGACGTGCGCGTGATCTGCCGCGATGTGCAGCGCGACGTTGTCAAAGACCTGCCGACCCACGTGGATTTCATGCGCCTGCGTCGTACCTCGCGCATCAACCTGTTCATCCACGTTGAATTCGCAAACCAGGAAACCTGCCCCGGCATCAAAAAGGGCGGCGTGCTGACCATCGTGCGCCCCGAGGTGGAGCTGGAAGTGCTGGCCGGCGAGATCCCCGATCACATCACCGTGGACCTGTCGAACGCCGAGGTTGGCGACGTGCTGCACATCAGCGACGTGACCCTGCCCGAAGGCGCCAAGCCCACCATCGACCGTGACTTCGTGATCGCGAACATCTCGGCCCCGTCGGGTCTGCGTTCGGAAGAAAACGAAGCCGAAGACGGCGAAGAGGCTGCGGCAGAGGAATAATCTGCCCCCCACCGGGGAACAGTTTCAGGCGCGGCCCTATCGCGGGTCGCGCCTTTTGCATTTCGATCAGAGCGTTTCGTGCAGCACGGTCTGAAACCCTTCGAATTCCGGCGGGCCCATCAACAGATCCTTGGTGCCGCGATTGCCCGCATTTTTATGCGCGGCGCGGAATTCCTCGGACCGGGTCCAGGCCTGGAAATCCTCTTCGGTTTTCCACAGGGTATGCGAGGAATAGAGCCGATACCCGTCCTTTTCCGGCCCTTTCAGGACGCGGAATTCGACGAAACCGGGCAGTTTTTTCAGATGGCTTTCACGCTCGCGCCAGATGGTTTCGAATTGCTCTTCTCCGCCCGGCACGACGCGGAAACGGTTCATGGCGATATAGGACATTTTCGCTCCTCAGCTGTTCAACATCAAGGCTGGCGAGGGCGCAAAACTCCGGGCTGGCGCGCGCACTAGATTGAATTTAGCGCCCAAGGTCAATAACCTGCCAGCGCGCAAACAAGGGTAATCGACATGCAGCTTTGGGTGGGTCTGGGCAATCCGGGCACGAAATACGCGGGCAACCGGCACAACATCGGCTTTATGGCGCTGGACCGGGTGGCGGCGGATCATGGGTTTGCGCCCTGGCGATCAAAGTTCCAGGGACAGATCACCGAGGGCCGTCTGGGCCGCGAAAAAGTGCTGTTGCTGAAGCCCGAAACCTTCATGAACCTCTCGGGGCAATCCGTGGGCGAGGCCATGCGCTTCTACAAGCTGACGCCGGACGATGTGACGGTTTTCCACGATGAACTGGACCTGGCCCCCGGAAAAACCCGCCTGAAACAAGGGGGGGGACATGCCGGGCATAACGGGCTGCGCTCGATCCATCAGCATATCGGGGCCGATTACGCGCGGGTGCGGCTGGGCATCGGGCATCCGGGGCATAAAGACCGTGTTTCCGGCTATGTGCTGGCCGATTTCGCCAAGGCCGAACAGGGCTGGCTGGACGATCTGATGCGCGGGATTTCAGACGGCGCGCCCGATCTGGCCGCCGGAGAAGGCCCCAAATTCCTGAACGCCATCGCCCTGCGCGTGGCACCTGCGCGCGCGTCCAAATCCGGGGGCAAACCCCAGCCCGCAGCGCAGGCCAAACCGGCCCAGCCCACCCCCGAAGACGCCCGCAGCCCGATGGAGAAACTGCTGGATAAATTCCGCTGAACCCCAGGAAAGCCGATGGAAAAACTCTCTTCAGTCAATGTTCTGGGCGGCGCGCTGACGCCCTGCTCGCACGATCCTCTGACCGGGTTTTTCCGTGACGGGCATTGCAACACCTGCGCCGAAGATACCGGCAGCCACACCGTCTGCGCCATCATGACGGCCGAATTTCTGGCCTATTCCAAGTATGTTGGCAACGATCTATCTACGCCCCGCCCGGAATTCGGGTTTGCCGGGCTGAAACCGGGGGATCAGTGGTGCCTGTGCGCAGCGCGTTTCCTCCAAGCCCATGACGAAGGCTGCGCGCCACAGGTCAATCTGGCCGCCACGCATGTTTCCGCGCTTCAGATCGTCCGGCTGGACATTCTACAGCAGCACGCGGCCCCCTGACAGAGCCGCAGATCGGCCGCAGCGCGTCAGGCCGTGCTGGCAGCGGCCGGGGGAATATCGCCCAGCATCAGATCCTCGATGAACAGGCTCAGCAATTGCGACCGGCTGCCGACGCCGGCCTTGCGGTAGATCGCATTCGACTGCGCCTTGACCGTGCCCTCCGAAGTGTTGCGCATGTCTGCGATTTCATGCGTGCTAAGCCCTTTGAGCGCAAAGAGCGCGACATCCCGCTCGGCCGGGGTCAGCCGCCAATCCGAGAACCTCTCGTCCAGCAGTTCCATGAAAGCCCCCGAGGCCAGCCGTAATTTCGCCTCGGCCCGATGGGATCGCAGCAAGGCCCGGCGCAACGCCACCCAGCCCATCGCACCGCCCAGCGTCAGCCCGATCGCAGCGCCGATTTCAGCGGTTTCACGATGCCGAAATGGCAGGAAATCCTCGATCCCAAGCTGGTGCTTCAGCACACCGGCCACAAAGAAAAAGGTACAAAAGACCTGCACGGCCATGATGGCCATCAGAATGGCTTTTTTCTGTGAAAGGGTCACCGGGACCTCCGCGTTTCCTGATCCTTGAGGTAGATACGGCACCCGGATTTGGCAAGCTGCGCGGCAGATTTTTCTGCGCCTGCATTGCAAAGAACAGGGGCGGCCGAAGCCGCCCCCATCGGGGGTTATTGCCCCAAGATATCATCCGTCCCCAGCGTGGTATTGCACAGCGGCGCGGCGTTTTCCGGGTGGTCCGTCAGCGCATCGGCCCCTGCCACAACGGCGGGCGCGGCCTGCACGTGATCATAGCACGCGGTCAGGTTCGTCTTGGTGACGTGATCGGTGGCAACCTGGCCATTCCAGCCCCCATCGGCCTGATAAGACCCGCCCACGGGGGCGGCAATGGCAGTGGTGGCAACCAGAGTAGCGGCGACGGCGGTCAGCAGTTTTTTCATGGTCATTCTCCTATGTGTAAGACCGTTTTCAAATCTCGTTGCGGTGGGTCCGCGTTCGATGAGGCTTACAAAAGGATTGTCGCGCTGCTTTTCTATGCGACTTGGGTTTAAATCTGCGGGTATAACCCTCTGATCCATCTGCATAAACTTTGGTTTAGAGACATATTGGGATGCCGCAAAAGAAAACCCCGCCCAAAGGGGCGGGGGAATGCGTTTCACAATGCAGGGCCGGATCAGCCGCCGGTCTGGATGTCCACGCCCAGGTGTTTGGCGACGGTAAAGATGTCCTTATCGCCGCGGCCACACATGTTCATGACCAGGATATGATCCTTGGGCAGTGTGGGGGCGATCTTCATCACATGGGCCAGCGCGTGGCAGGGTTCCAGCGCGGGGATGATGCCCTCGGAGGTACAAGAGAACTGGAACGCCTCCAGCGCTTCTTTGTCGGTGACATAGACGTATTCGGCGCGGCCAATGTCATGCAGCCAGCTGTGTTCGGGCCCGATACCGGGATAATCCAGACCGGCGGAAATCGAGTGCCCCTCAAGGATCTGCCCGTCGTCATCCTGCAACAGATAGGTGCGATTGCCGTGCAGCACGCCCGGCCGCCCCCCCGTCAACGAGGCGCAATGCTCCATCTTTTCGTTCACGCCTTTGCCGCCGGCCTCGACGCCGATGATCTTGACCTGATCGTCATTCAGGAAATCATAGAACAGCCCGATCGCGTTCGAGCCCCCGCCGATGGCCGCAATCACCGTGTCGGGCAGACGGCCTTCGCCTTCCTGTTCGGCCAGTTGCCAGCGGACTTCCTTGCCGATGATCGACTGGAAATCACGCACCATCGCCGGATAAGGCGCGGGGCCAGCCGCGGTGCCGATGCAATAAAACGTGTCACGCACGTTGGTCACCCAGTCGCGCAGCGCGTCGTTCATTGCGTCCTTCAGCGTGCCGCGGCCGCTGGTGACGGGCACGACCTCGGCGCCCAGCAGGCGCATCCGGAACACGTTGGGCGCCTGACGTTCCACATCATGCGCACCCATATAGACCACGCATTGCAGGCCGAACTTGGCGCAGACGGTGGCGGTGGCCACGCCGTGTTGCCCCGCCCCGGTTTCCGCGATGATCCGGTTTTTGCCCATACGCTTGGCCAACAGGATCTGCCCCAGCACGTTGTTGATTTTGTGCGCGCCGGTGTGGTTCAGTTCGTCCCGTTTCAGATAGATTTTCGCCCCGCCCAGCCGTTCTGTCATGCCTTCGGCGAAATATAGCGGCGACGGGCGGCCCACATAGTGTTTCCACAGATCGTCCATCTGCGCCCAGAAGGTGGGGTCGGTCTTGGCCTTTTCGTATTCGGCCTCCAGCGACAGGATCAGCGGCATCAGGGTTTCCGAGACGAAACGCCCGCCGAACTGTCCAAAGCGTCCCTTTTCGTCGGGTGCGTTCATGAAGCTGTTGAAAAGATCGTCGGCCATGGGGCTCCCCTTCGATCAGGTATTATTAAGACATGTCGTGCATAAGGGGCCGCATCCGGCAATTCAATGCGTTTTGCCGCAAATGGCCCCGCAGCTGGCGCAGAATATAGCGCCCTGCCCTGCCTAGGCCAGAGCCGCGCGGACAAAGGCCCGGATCAGGCCCGCGTCCTTCTGTCCGGGGGCGTTTTCCACCCCCGAGGATACGTCCACCTGCCGCGCGCCCGTCATCTGCACGGCCAATCCCACGTTTTCAGGGGTCAGCCCTCCGGCCAGCATCCACGGGCAGGGCCAGTATTTGCGATTGACCAGCCGCCAGTCAAAAGACAGCCCATTGCCACCGGGCAGATCGGCACCCTTGGGGGCCTTGGCGTCGATCAACAGCTGATCGGCCACGCTGGCATAGGTCTCGATCTGGGCCAGGTCCGTGTCCTCGGCGATGCCGATGGCCTTCATCACGGGCAAACCGTAGCGGGCACGGATTTCCAAGACACGCTGAGGCGTTTCCCCCCCATGCAACTGCAACATATCCAGCGGCACCTGTTCCAAAATCGCATCCAGCTGAGCGTTATCGGCATCCACAACCAGAGCCACCTTGGCCAGGCCCACGGGGGCCTCCAGCGCCAGGGCGCGGGCTTGGGCGACCCCCACATTTCGGGGCGATTTGGGAAAGAACACAAAGCCCGCGTAGGCCGCGCCTGCCTGCGCGGCGGCCAGCACATGTTCAGGCTGCGTCAGCCCGCAGATTTTGACTTTGACATCCGCCGGCATGGGCTCAGGATTTCTGCTCCAGCAGCGCCAGAACCTCGTCCTGCTGGCCGCTTTCGACGGCCTTGCGCTGCTCGCGCTTCAGTTTGCGCTCCAGATCGTGCACCTCGCGTTCCTTGCGGGCGGCGGTGGCGCGGTGTTTGTGTTCGCGCAGCCATTCCCAGACGAAACCGATCAGCAATCCGGCCACAATCCCGCCGAAAATGACGACAAACAGCGGCAGCTTCAGCGTCCAGTTGACCGCCAGCAATTCAGCCAGAGGTTCAGGCAGCAGGGTCAGCGTCACCGCACCCCGATTGGCCAGAGCGACAGTGATCAGAACCACGCCCAGCGAGGCAAGGAAGGCATAGCGAATATAGCGCATGTGTTCGGTACTTTACTTTCCGTTCAGACGGTCGCGCAGCAGCTTGCCGGTCTTGAAGAAGGGAACGTGTTTTTCCTCGACTTCCACCGATTCCCCGGTGCGCGGGTTCCGGCCCACCCTAGCATCCCGCTGCTTTACGGAAAACGCACCGAAGCCGCGCAATTCGACGCGGTCGCCACGCGACATGGCCGCAGTAATTTCTTCGAAAATAGTATTCACGATTTTTTCAGCATCGCGCATCGTCAGCTGATTTTCCGAGGACCGGTCCTGGTTCTCTTCGAAAATCTTTTGAATGAGTTCCGATCGGATCATCGGTGACCTCCCCCGGGTGTTAAATCTGTGGCCCTATTTATGGATAGGACTATAAGAAGAAAGCAAGCACAGGTGAACCATTAGGTTCCGTGAAACGCGAAAATCAGCCACCTAACCCCTAGTCAAACCTGCAAAAAATAGCATCTGCACGCAAAGACGCCCGAATTTTGCGGCTGCGAAGGCGCTGTTGCGTTGCAGCGTTAACCCAATTGATTCGGAACGCGAAACCCCGCGGCATTGCTGCCGCGGGGCTGATTTTTTCGGCACTGCCGAAGGGGACTTAGTTGTCGCCCTTCAGAGCTGCGCCCAGGATGTCGCCCAGCGACGCACCCGAGTCGGACGAACCGTACTGTTCCACGGCCTCTTTCTCTTCGGCGATTTCGCGCGCTTTGATCGACAGACCCAGACGGCGGGTTTTGCTGTCCACGTTGGTGACGCGCACGTCAACCTTGTCACCGACCGAGAAGCGCTCGGGGCGCTGTTCGGCGCGGTCACGCGACAGATCCGAGCGGCGGATGAAGGATTTCATGCCTTCGTATTCCACCTCGATGCCGCCGTCTTCGATGGCGGTCACTTCGACGGTGATGATCGAGCCACGCTTCACGCCGCCCACGGCTTCGGCGAACTTGTCACCGCCCAGGGCTTTGATCGACAGGCTGATACGCTCTTTCTCGACGTCCACTTCCGAAACCACGGCCTGGACGACATCGCCCTTGCGGTAGTTCTGGATGGCATCCTCGCCGCGCTCGTCCCAGGACAGATCCGACAGGTGCACCATGCCGTCGATCTCGCCGGGCAGGCCGATGAACAGACCGAATTCGGTGATGTTCTTGACTTCGCCCTCGACCTGAGTGCCCTCGGGGTGGGTCTCGTCGAAGACTTCCCAGGGGTTGCGCATGGTCTGTTTCAGGCCCAGCGAAACGCGACGCTTGGCGCCGTCGATTTCCAGAACCATGACATCGACTTCCTGGCTGGTCGAAACGATTTTGCCGGGGTGGACGTTTTTCTTGGTCCAGGACATTTCCGAAACGTGGACCAGGCCTTCGACGCCCGGCTCCAGTTCGACGAATGCGCCGTAGTCGGTGATGTTGGTCACGCGGCCCTTGTGGACCGAGGCCAGCGGGTACTTGGCAGCCACCAGATCCCACGGATCTTCTTGCAGTTGCTTCATGCCCAGGCTGATGCGGTGGGTTTCCTTGTTGATCTTGATGACCTGCACTTTGACAGTTTCACCGATCGACAGGATTTCCGACGGGTGGTTCACGCGGCGCCAGGCCATGTCGGTGACGTGCAGCAGGCCGTCAACGCCGCCCAGGTCAACGAAGGCACCGTATTCGGTGATGTTCTTGACCACGCCCTCGACGGTGTCGCCCTCGGCCAGCTTGCCGATAACCTCGGCGCGCTGTTCGGCACGCGATTCTTCCAGGATGGCGCGACGCGAGACAACGATGTTGCCGCGGCGGCGGTCCATTTTCAGGATTTGGAACGGCTGTTTCAGACCCATCAGCGGGCCGGCATCGCGCACGGGGCGCACGTCCACTTGGCTGCCGGGCAGGAAGGCAACAGCGCCGCCCAGATCCACGGTAAAGCCGCCTTTGACGCGGTTGAAGATGGCGCCATCGACGCGCTCTTCGTTGGCGTAGGCTTTCTCCAGACGATCCCATGCCTCTTCACGGCGGGCCATTTCACGCGAAATGACGGCTTCGCCGCGGGCGTTTTCTGCGGCGCGCAGGAAGACTTCGACTTCGTCGCCAACAGCAATTTCAGGGGCTTCGCCGGGGTTTGCGAATTCTTTCAGATCAACGCGGCCTTCCATTTTATAGCCGACGTCGATGATGGCCTGGCCCGCTTCGATTGCGATGACCTTGCCTTTGACAACCGAACCCTCGTTCGGGGTGTCCATTTCGAAGCTTTCATTCAGGAGGGCTTCGAATTCCTCCATGGTTGCGTTAGCCATGTGGCGTTTCATTCCTTTACAAAACGATTTTTCGGGCCGAGCGGTTGTCTCCGCCGGTCTTGGTTTGGTCAGGGCGTGACGCAAAACAAAGAGGGCCGGTTGGTTCCGACCCTGCTCGATCTCTTTTATTCTGCGGCGTTGCTCGCCTTGTCGACGGGGGGCGTATAGCCGCTACGCCCTTTGTTGGCAAGGGTTAATGGCGCGCGATGCCCTTAACAATAAGCCTCGGGGCCGATGTTCTGATCCGGGCTATAGCGATCCCCGTGGGCCCAGCCTATGGGCAGGATTTCCGCGATTTGGGCCAGCTGATCGGCGCTTAGCTTCAGATTGGCACCTGTGACCAGCTCGGCGAAATGCCCCGTGGCGCGGGTGCCGGGGATGGCGATGATATGATCGCCCTGCGCCAGCACCCAAGAGATGGCCAGCGCCGCAGCGGGCACGCCCAGCTGGGCCGCATAGGCGCGGAACGGATCGGTGGCCGCGATATTGGCCTGATAGTTGGGCTGTATAAAGCGCGGGTTCACCTTCAAGAAGGCCAGATCGGGCACGCGCGACAGCGGAATCGGATCATCCGTCAGGAACGAGCGGCCCACAGGCGAGAAGGCCATCAGCGCCGTCCCCAGCTGCGCGCAGGTCTGCACCAGCCCCATTTCGGGCAGACGCGTGGACAGAGAATATTCCGATTGCACCGCATCCACATGGGTTTCCGTGACCGCCCGGCGCAGCGACGCGGGCGCGATTTCCGAAAACCCGATGCCGCGAATTTTGCCCTTTTCCCTGAGCCGCGCCATATGGCCCGCGACCTCTTCGATGGGAATATCCGCCTGGCGGCGATGGACATAAAACAGATCCACACAGTCCAGCCCCAGACGTTTGAGGCTGCCATCCAGCTCGCTCTCCAGATGGTCCAGCGTGTTTTTGAACACCCGCCGCCCCTCGGCGTCGCTGGAGATACCCGCCTTTGTCGCGATGTGGAACTGATCGCGCGCGCCGGGGTTGGCCTTCAGATAGGCGCCGATGGCCGTTTCAGACCGGCCCATCCCATAAACATTCGAGGTATCAATATGCGTCACCCCAGCCGCGCGGGCGGCGTCCAGAATGGCAAAGGAGTTTTCCTCGGTGGTGGCGCCATAGAAATCTGAGAAGGACATCGCCCCGATCCCCAGAGCCGAGATTTCAGGGCCGTTCTTGCCCAGTTTGCGCAGCTTCATCAGGCACCTCTTTTCATATCAATGGCAGCGATGGCAGCGGCAATGGCCGCCTCGATCGACAGGTCCGACGTGTCCACCAACACCGCATCCCCGGCCGGTTTCAAGGGGGCCTCGGCCCGGTTCATGTCGCGCTCGTCCCGCGCGATCACGTCGGCCAGCACGGTGTCATAGTCCGTTTCCAGCCCCTTGCCGGTCAGCTCTTCATAGCGGCGTTTGGCGCGCACCTCGGGGCTGGCGGTGACGAACAGCTTGGCCGCGGCATTCGGGCAGATCACCGTGCCGATGTCGCGCCCATCCAGAACCGCGCCCCCCGCCCGGCGGGCAAAGGCGCGTTGGAAATCCACCAGGGCCGCGCGCACCTCCGCAATCACCGCCACTTTGGACGCCGCCTGAGCCACATCCGGAGTGCGCAGGCTGTCATCCTCCAGATCCTCGGCGGTCAGGGTCTGCGCGGCCTCCAGCGCATCCATCCCGGCCAGAGTCCTGGCCCCCACCGCGCGATACAGCAGCCCCGTATCCAGATGAGCAAAGCCGTAATGCGCGGCCACCGCCTTGGAAATCGTGCCTTTTCCGGCCGCGGCGGGCCCATCAATGGCAATCGCGAAAGACATGAGAGAGCACCTCGCTGGACCAGCCCCGTTCGTGATACGGCAGCGGGTCGGTCAATTCGTATTCATCCCCTTTGTAGGCGCAGAAAATGTGGTTTTCCAGCCGGGTCTGGCCGGTCTTGCCTACTGTGCCCAAAGCGGCGCAGATCCGCCCGCCGCCTTTCTGCCGGAACGAGTGAAATCCGCAGCCCCCCCCCCGCACGGCATGGTCTAGCCGCGCGTGATGCGGGCCCCCAGATCGGCCATCAGACCTTCGAAAATCGGAAAGGACGTGGCGATCGGGCCGCCGTCATCCACGCTGACAGGGGTTTCGCTGGCCATGCCCATCACCAGAAAAGACATCGCGATCCGGTGGTCCAGATGGCTGGCGCAGGTGGCCCCGCCGGGCACGTTGCCATGGCCTCGCCCCTTGACGATCCACCAGTCGGGGCCGTCTTCGACCTGAACCCCGTTCAGACGCAGCCCCGAGGCCATCGCCTCGATCCGGTCGGATTCCTTGACCCGCAGTTCCTTGACGCCGCGCATCACCGTGTCGCCCTGCGCAAAGGCCGCAACCACGGACAGAACGGGGTATTCGTCGATCATGCTGGCGGCGCGTTCGGGTGGCACGTCGATGCCCTTCAGATCGGGCGAGAAACGCGCGCGCAGGTCGGCCACGGGTTCGCCCCCTTCTTCGCGCATGTTTTCAAAGGTCAGGTCCGCGCCCATCTCCTGCAAAGTGTAGAACAGCCCCGCGCGGGTGGGATTCAGGCCGATATTGGGTACCAGAACGTCCGAGCCGGGCGTGATGATCGCCGCACAGACCGGAAAAGCCGCACTGGACGGATCGCGCGGGACCACGATGGTTTGCGGGGCCAGCTCGGGGCGGCCGGTCAGGGTGATCACCCGGCCCTCGTCCGTGACCTCGGTGGTGATCTGCGCGCCGAAACCGGCCAGCATCCGTTCGGTGTGGTCGCGGGTGGCCTCTTTCTCGATCACCACGGTTTCGCCCGGCGCGTTCAGCCCGGCCAGCAGCACCGCCGATTTCACCTGGGCCGAGGGCACAGGCACCACATAGCGCACCGGCACCGGGTTTTCCGCGCCCACGATGGTCATCGGCAAGCGCCCCCCCGAGCGGCCCACGGACTGTGCGCCAAACAGGGCAATCGGATCGGTGACGCGCGCCATGGGGCGTTTGTTCAGGCTGGCGTCCCCGGTGAATGTGGCCGTGATCGGCGAGGTCGCCATGCAGCCCATGATCAGCCGCACGCCGGTGCCCGAATTGCCGCAATCAATCACGTTGTCCGGCTCGGCAAAGCCGCCCACACCCACGCCGTGAATATGCCAGGTGCCGTCCTGATCGCGCGTCACCTCTGCGCCGAAGGCCCGCATGGCCTTGGCGGTGTCCAGCACGTCCTCGCCCTCTAGCAGGCCGGTGATCCGGGTTTCGCCAACCGCCATCGCCCCCAGAATAATCGCGCGATGCGAGATCGACTTGTCCCCCGGCACATCGGCCTGCCCCAACAGCGGGCCGCATTTCGAAGAGGTCATCGGGATCGGGGTGCCATGGCCGGACATGCGGGTCTCCTTGCAGGTGTTCGCACGCGTCATACCCCAAGGGCGCGCGCCGGTCCATGTCTGGAGTCCATGTCTGGGTTGCCCGACATCTACGGCAGAGGGGGCTCGGTGCTCTCGCCAAGCCAGACTTTGGGGTTTTCCTCGGCAATCTGCCGGAAAATCTCTTCGCCCAGGGCATTGCGCAGCCGAAAGCACACCGCCCGCTCTGACAGTTTTTCCTGCCGCGTCATATAGAAATCCGAGCCGAACAGCACCCGCCGACGCAACCGTTCGCTGGCCAGATCATCGCCGGTCAGGAACATGCGCAGGAAGGGGATGTAATCCTCGAAATGAAACAGGGTATAGGAAATATCCGTCCACAGCCCCGGAAAGTCGCCCGAGCCGATCATTTTGCGAATCTGCACCTGCCAATTGGTGGCGCGGTCGTAATCCGGGCCGGCCTGAATATAGGATTTCCAATCGTGCTGACCGCCGAAATGCGCCAGACAGATGCGCAGCTGCGGGAACTGGCGCATCACGGGAATATAGGTGGCCGGATCGGTGTAGCGGTCGGCCCAGTAGGGCTCTAGCGTGCGGCCCTGCACCCCGCCGCGCGAACAATGCGTCATCAGCGGCAGCCCCTCGGCCTGCATTTTGGGATAGACCCGCTGCATCAGCACCGGATCATCGGGCGCAAAGCCCAGCCGGGGATAGATTTTCACGCCCTTGAAATGCAGATCGTCCAGGGCGCGGGTCAATTCCGTCGCCTGCGGGTCGGCGCGCGGGTCGATCGTGGCAAAGGGAATCACGTTGCGCGCCAGCTGCGGATCGCGCGCCATGGCCGCCAGCTCGTCATGCTGCGCGCGCAAGGGCACGGGGGGCGCGCCATATCCGATGGCGCTCAGGTCCATGGGCAGCACCACAAAACGCGTATTCGAGGGGTAATGCGGCAGCAGATTCTGCAAGATCGCGCGCTGATCGGCAGCGGCGGCCTCGTTCTGGAAATCATAGAGCCGCCGGACTTTCTCGGATAGCGGATGCTGCCCCAGCAAGGCCAGCCCGCCCGCAATGCCCCGCACCACCAGCGGCGCCTTTTTCAGCGGGCGCAGCCAGGCGAACGGATAGCTTACCGGCACATGCTGCGTGGTAAAGGTGTGAATATGACAATTGGTAATCTGAATATCGGACACAAGAATCTCTCCGGGCAAAATACCCGCAAAGATAGCACAGATCAGCGCCGAACGAAGGTCAGATAATGCGGCGTGCGGCCCTCGCGCAGGGCCTTTTGTTCATAGCGGGTGGAAATCCAGTCGCCCCAGGGCTGTCGCCAATCGTCGGGGCGCTCGGCCAGCCAGTCAAAGCCCGCTTTGGGCACTTCTTCCAGGGTTTGACGCACGTAATCGGGAATATCCGTGGCCACGCGGAAGATCGCGCCGGGTTTGAGCACACGGTGCAGCGGCTTCAGATGTTCGGGAGTGACGAACCGGCGGCGGTGGTGGCGTTTTTTCGGCCAGGGATCGGGATACAGCAGAAACGCCCGGCTGATCGACTGTTCGGGCAGCACGTCAAACATATCCCGCGCATCGCCCGGATGGATGCGGATATTATCGCAGCCCGCATCGCGAATTTTGCCCAGCAGCATGGCCACGCCGTTGATATAGGGCTCGCAGCCGATGAACCCGACCTGCGGGTTCTGCTGGGCCTGATGGACCATGTGCTCCCCCCCGCCAAAGCCGACCTCAAGCCAGACATCACGCCCCTGAAACAACGCCTCAAGGTCCAGTTTGGTGCGTTCGGGGTTTTGCTCCCATGACACGGCACCGGGCGAGAGTTTTTGCAAATCCTCGTCCAGATAGCGCTGCTGGCTGTCGCGCAGGCCCTTGCCTTTGAAACGGCCATAGAAGTTGCGCCAGGGGGCGCCCGACGGGTGGGACTCGGGGTGTTTTTCGTCAGTCATGATGGCGCGGTGTAGCCTGAGCAGCCGGGCGGATCAATGGCCCCTTTGGGCAATCGGCCCTTAGTAGTCCGACGGATCGCCCCCATAATAGCCATGCCCGTCCGCCCCGCCGCCATGCACGGTGTTGCGCGATTTGGCGATGGCCAGCGCCTCGGCGCGGGACAGGAACCCGACCAGTTCATCAACCGAGGGGTTCTGCGTGTCGATCAGCCCCTGAGCCTGCCGCAGGATGTCTTGTTTCTCGCTGCCGGGGACATCCAGCAATCCGCGATCCCACACCCCCCAGCGCGGCCCGCCCAGCCAAACGGCGGCGAACATCAGCTTGGCCTTGCGTTCAGGGGTGCCGCCCACGCGCAACGCATCATAGAACATGCGATGCACCTGCGGCCAGGGGCGCGAATGATACCTGGCCCCGCCCTCATTGCCGATCCCGCAATAGGCATCGTGAATGGCCGCAGCCTGCGCGAACTGATCCGAGGTCGGGTTGCCGACAATCCCAACGAACAGCGGCGGGATCGAGGCACCATCGGTCAGCGTCCCCTGCGGGGCCTGCCAGACATCGGCTTTCCCATCCACAAAATCCAGCGCATCCGCCATGGGATAGAACAGCGCCCGCCGGGTGGCCAGTTTCACCGGATCCTGGGTCAGCTTTACCGGGCCGTTAACGAATTGGCAGCGCGCGCTGCCCTGACCGGAACAAACCGGCCCCGCGCCCTCTTCGGTGGCAACAGGGCCCAGCCCCGCCGGATCGCAAGCCGCCAGCAAGAGCAACGAGAAACAACAAGAAATAATGCGCAACATATGATCACCTGAACGCAAATGGATAAGAAAATTCCGCACCAAGCTAGTGCGGAATTCCCCATAGGTTCAAGCGTGAATTTGCCCCAGGCGGGCAGGAACCGAGCGGCTTAGAGCGCGGCGCGCAGGGCCTCGGTCAGGTCTGTGCGCTCCCAGCTGAAACCGCCATCGGCTTCGGGGGGGCGGCCGAAATGGCCATAGGCGGCGGTGCGCGCATAGATCGGGCGGCACAGGTCCAGATGGGTGCGGATGCCCAGCGGAGTCAGATCCATGCACTGGCTGACAATCCGTTCGATCTGTGCATCGGGCACCTCGCCCGTGCCAAAGGTATCGGCATAGATCGACAGCGGCTTGGCCACACCGATCGCATAGGACACCTGAATCAGGCAGCGTTTGGCCAGACCCGCGGCCACCACGTTCTTCGCCAGATAGCGCGCGGCATAAGCGGCCGAGCGGTCCACCTTGGTCGGGTCTTTGCCCGAGAACGCGCCGCCCCCATGCGGGGCCGCACCGCCATAGGTGTCCACGATGATCTTGCGCCCGGTCAGGCCCGCATCGCCATCGGGGCCGCCAATGACGAACGTGCCGGTCGGGTTCACCCACCATTCGGTATCGGCCGTCAGCCAGCCTTCGGGCAGAACCTCGCGGATATAGGGCTCGACGATGGCGCGGATGTCATCGCTGGTCTGGCTTTCGTGCATATGCTGCGTGGACAGCACAACCGAGCTGATCCCCACCGGCTTACCATCTTCATAGCGCACCGAAAGCTGCGATTTGGCATCCGGGCCCAGGGTGGGCTCGGCGCCCGATTTGCGCGCCTCGGCCAGACGGCGCAGGATCGCATGGGCATATTGCACCGGAGCGGGCATCAATTCGGGTGTTTCATCGGTGGCATAGCCGAACATGATCCCCTGATCGCCCGCGCCGTCCTTATCGACGCCCTGGCTGATATGGGCCGATTGCGGATGCAGGAAATTGCCCACTTTCAGCGTGGACCAGTGGAATTTATCCTGCTCATAGCCGATGTCCTTGACGCAATCGCGCACGATCCCGTCAATGCGATTCATATATTCGGCCAGGCGGGTTTTGTCTGACAGGCCGACCTCGCCGCCGACGATCACCTGATTGGTGGTGGCAAAGGTTTCACAGGCGACGCGCGCGCTGGGTTCTTCGGCCAGAAAGGCGTCCAGCACCGCATCCGAGATCCGGTCGCACACCTTGTCGGGGTGCCCCTCCGAGACGGATTCGGAGGTGAAAATGTAGTTCTGTCGTGACATGAAGAGTGCTCCAGTAAGTCTGCCCGCCACGTCAGGAAGCCGTTGTGACGGGGAATAACCAGTGGTTACGCCCCCAGGCGGGCGGGGTCAACGGGTTTCGCGGCGCAACTTCCCGTGATTGAGCAGCGCCGCCGACAAAACAACCAAAAGTAAGATCGCCCCGATCCCCCAATCCGTCAGGCGCGCATAGAGCGTCGGGCCGTTCCCCGGCGGCAAGACAGCATCCACCCAGCCCGCCTGCCCCAGCCCGATCTGCGCGGTGATCTGCCCTTGGGCGTCAATCATCGCGGACACGCCGGTATTGGCCACCCGCACCATGGGCAGGCCCTGCTCGATCGCGCGCAGCCGCGCCTGCGCCAGATGCTGATACGGCCCCGAGAACATCCCGAACCAGGCGTCATTTGTCAGCTGCATCAGGAAATCGGGCCGCGCGCCGGGGGCGGCGGCATCAGCGGGAAACACCGCCTCATAACAAATCAACGGCAAGGCCCGGCCCAGGGGCCCCAGCTCCATCACTACCGGGCCTGGCCCCGCGGCAAAGCCATTGCCATCGGCCGCCGCCAGCCCGTGCAGCCCCCATCCGGACAGCAGGCTGCCCAGCGGGATATATTCGCCAAAGGGCACAAGGTGGTGTTTGTCATAGACCTGCGCAAGCTGCCCCGCCCCGTCCAGCAGAACGGCCGAATTATACAGGCTCAGCCCCTCATAGCGCTGAATACCCAGCACGACAGGGCTGCCTGCGGCGGCCTCGGCGATGGTCTGAAAAACGCGCGCGCCATCCTCCAGCAGCACAGGAACGGCGGTTTCGGGCCAAAGGATCAGATCGGGACGGCGCGCAGCGGGGGCGGCGGTAAAGGCCACCTGCCGCTGAAAAAAGATCGGATAATAGGCCGGATCCCATTTCTGATGCTGCGGTGCGTTGGGCTGAACCAGTCGCAGAACCGGGCGGTTTTCCAGCGGCGCGGAGGCGTTCAGACGCCCCTGCCCCCACATCCAGCAGCCCGCCAGCGCCGCAATAATCACGCCCCCCACGGCCCAATCGCGCCGCCACAGCGCGCGCAGCCCGACCGCGCCGATCAGGATCAGAACGCTGAGCCCATGCGCCCCAACACCCCAGGCCATCTGCGCCAGGGGTGTGTCCACCAGCGAATGCCCGATCAGCGCCCAGGGAAAGCCGGTGAAAAGATAGGCGCGCAGCAGCTCGGCCAGGGTCAGCGTTCCGATCAGCATCGCCGGCCCGCCCAACCGGCGCGCCAGCCCAAACCCCAAAGCCCAGAACATCGCCAGCCCTGCGGCCATAAAACCCAGAGCAAAAGGCGCCATCCAGCCATGCCGCCAGGGATCCACGAAAAACGGCTGCACGATCCAGACCATCGACAGCAGAAAATAGCCGCAGCCGATCAGCCAGCCCAGACGCGCGGCCCGCTGCCAGGTCTGTATCCGCTCCAGCAGCGCCAGCGCCAGCGCCAGCGCGATCACCGTCAGGGGCCACAGATCAAAGGGCGCCTGCCCCAATGCGGCCACCGCGCCCAGGCCAATCGGCAAGAGCCACTCTTGCGCCCGGACCGCGCGCATGGATCAGCCCGCAGCCCTGTCGGGCAGACGCACCCGCAAACGCTTGATCCGGCGGGGATCGGCATCCACCACGGTGAATTCCGGCCCCGAGGGATGCTTGACCACCTCGCCGCGTGCGGGCACCCGGCCCGACAGCATGAAGACCAACCCGCCCAGAGTGTCGATTTCCTCTTCGTCCACCTCCTCGGCGTCGGTCAGGGACTGGCCGATCTCGGCCTCGAACTCATCCAGCGGGGATTTGGCCTGCGCCAGATACTGGCCTTCGGATTCCTTGATCCAGAAATCGGCCTCTTCCGTGTCGTGCTCGTCTTCGATTTCGCCGATGATCTGTTCGATCAGATCCTCGATCGTGACCAGCCCGTCCACGCCGCCGTATTCGTCAATGACCAGCGCCATATGCCGCCGTTCCGTCTGCATTTTCTGCAACAACACCCCGATAGGCATCGAGGGCGGCACGTAAAGCAGTGGCCGCAGCATCTGATCGGCGGCGAAGGGGCCCTGGCCATTGCCGTTGAACCCGTATCTGAGCGCGAAATCCTTTAGGTGCAGCATCCCGATGGGCGTGTCCAGCGTCCCGGTATAGACCGGCAGACGGCTTAGCCCGGTTTCGCGGAACAGCGTCACCAGATCGTCCTTGGTGATCGTGTCGGGAACCGAGACAATATCCGCCTTGGGGATGGCCACGTCCTCGACGCGTTTGCCGCGCAGGGACAGAATATCCAAAAGAGGCTGGGCCGCATCGGATGCAGAAACCCGAGGCGCGCCATCGGGCGGGGCCTCGCCGACATCCGAGGGGCTGAGCGCCCCGATCACGCGGCGGAAGAAACCAGTTTTCGGCTGGCTATGAAGTTGGTCGTCTGACTGCGCGCTCTGCGCTGCCGTAGAGGACCCGTCGGTGCTGTCGCCCATTTTACCTTTCCAATGATGCGGCTCAGTAAATCTGCACTGACCGCTTAGTGTTGTGAATATGGGTCAGGAATACCCATTTTGCCAAGTATTTCAGTCTCGATCCCTTCCATCAACGTGGCATCCTTGTCACGGATGTGATCATAGCCCAGCAAATGCAGGGTCGCGTGGGCGATCAGATGGGTCAGGTGATGGTCCAGCGGTTTGGCCGCCTGCGTGGCCTCGTGCACGCAGGTTTCCCAGGCGATGGCGATGTCGCCCAGTTCCTCGGGGAGGCCAGGCAGGCCGGGGGCGGGCAGATCGGGCACGGCGCCATCGGTTTCGGCCCCGCGTTCCTGGGACGGCCAGGACAGCACATTCGTGGGCTGGGGCTTGTCGCGAAAATCGGCGTTCAGCGTGGCAATATGCGCGTCATCGCAGGCCAGAATGGCGATTTCGAAGTCATCGGGGGCAAGGCCGAGGTGGCGCAGAGTGGCCTGCGCCGCCGTTTCAGCCAGGGCGGGCAGGTTGGCCGCGCTCCAGCGGTCGTCCTCTATGATTGTGTCTGTCAGCATATGTCACCGCAGCGTGGGGGCCAGCCCCCACACCCCCGGAGTATTGTCCGAGCAAAGAAAGGGTCAGGCTTCGTCGGCCTCATACGCTTCGATGATGGCGGCGACAAGGGGGTGGCGGACCACGTCCTTGGCGGTGAAGTAGTTGAAGCTGATATTGGGGATGTTGCCGAGCAGGCGTTCGGCGTCATGCAGGCCCGAAGAGACGCCGCGCGGCAGGTCCACCTGGCTGCGGTCTCCGGTGATCACCATGCGCGAGCCTTCGCCCAGGCGGGTGAGGAACATTTTCATCTGCATTGAAGTGGCGTTCTGCGCCTCGTCCAGAACCACGAAGGCATTGGAGAGGGTGCGCCCGCGCATGAAGGCCAGGGGGGCGATTTCGATGCGTTTTTCCTCGATCAGTTTGGCGACTTGCTTGCCGGGGAGGAAATCGTTCAGCGCGTCATAGAGCGGCTGCATGTAGGGATCGACCTTATCCTTCATGTCGCCGGGCAGGTAGCCGAGTTTTTCGCCAGCCTCGACCGCGGGGCGGGACAGGATGATGCGATCCACATCGCCATTGAGGAACATCGACACGCCGACAGCGACGGCCAGATAGGTTTTGCCGGTGCCGGCGGGGCCGATGCCGAAGGCCAGTTCATGTGCAAAGAGGCTTTGGACATAGGCTTTTTGCGCGTCGGTGCGCGGTTCGACCAGTTTTTTACGGGTTTTGATTTCGACCTTCCCACCGCGGAACATTTCCAACTGATCGCCGTCGCGGGTGCCGGTGCCGGCGTCCGAGCCGCCCATGCGAATCTCGCGGTCGATGTCGCCGTGTTCGACCTCGCGGCCGGATTCGAGCCGTTCGTAGAGCGATTGCAGCACGTCCTGGGCCTCTTTCACGGCGGCCTCTTCGCCATGGACGATCAGCTGATTGCCGCGCCGGATGATCTGTACGCCCAATTGCTGTTCGATCTTGGCAAGGTTGCGGTCATATTCGCCGCACAGATCAATCAACAAGCGATTGTCGGGGAATTCCAGTTCCGCTTGCATTAGCATGGACGGGTCTTCGGGCGGGGTCAGAATGCTGGTAGGCAATCAGGTCTCCTGCGTAAGTGGTGTACAGATATGGTGGCACCATCCATAGAGTCGCGCAAGCTGTGGTGTGCGATTGTCACGAAATCGGCATGAAAAAGGCCGCCAGGGCATTCCTGACGGCCTGTTTGCAAGGCAAAATCGCCCCAAACTCAGAGCGGATCGGAAATCGGCGAGCCCTTTTTGAACGGGCCCGTGGCCACGCCCGGAGGTGCCGCGCCCGAGCAGACGGGCTTGCCGTATTTGTCCAGGCGGGCGGACAGGTAGCCTTCGACTCCGTCGTCGATGATCCAGTGGTCACAGCCGTTGGGATCCACCCAGATACCGGCTTTCAGCTGACTGAGGTGTTTTTTGTCGGTGCCGCGGTCGCGGGTCTTATCCGAGCCCACGGTACCGTGGCCGCCATATTCACAGCCAGCCAAAACGCCAACCATGGCCAGGGCAGTAGCGATCTTGATCAGTTTCATCTTATCGGTCTCCCTGTGGCGGTCACTTGACGCAAATGATTTCAACGCGGCGGTTCTGCTGCATATTCGCCGCCGAGGTGTTGGGCACTTTCGGCATCCGCTCGCCATAGCCGCGCACATCAATGATGTTGGCCCCAACCCCCGAGGCAACCCGCGCAACCGAATTCGCCCGGTTATAGCTAAGCCGCATGTTATATTCATCCGAGGCCCGGCTGTCGGTGTGACCGGCGATGATATACGCGCGGGCATTGGACTGGCCGAAGAATTGCTTCAGCTTGGCGCGGCCCGATGCGCTGATGCGATAGCTGTCCGTTGCGAACAGTTGATCCGAGTTCATAACCCCGCAGACATTGACGGGATGGCAGACCGGCACGCCCTGACGGTTGGTGTGGGGGCTCATATAGCCCTCGGCCCCGTCATCCATCACCCAGTGTTCGCATCCGTCCGGGTCAATCCAGATGGTGGGAACATAGCGTTCCCCGTTTACGGTACGGCTCTGTGCCTGCGCCATTGGCGCGGAGGCCAACGCCAGCCCCGAAACCAATGCACCCGCAACAGCCGCACGAAGCGCGTTTGAAAACATTTTCGCCACAGCCCCTGTCATTTACCTATTCCCCCTAAGGAACCCGAATACCCTTTGACCAAACGGCACGGAAAACCGGCTCCGACAACATAAGAATACCAGTAGTTTAGCAGAGAAGTTCGCTATGTGAAGTTTATTTCACCAGATATTGTGGGTATTCCCCCAACAATACACATGAAGACACGGGTATTGTGCACAGCCTCGGCCAAATTCATGTTTCTTAAACGGTTTTTCCCAGGGCAGGCGCGGCTCAGATCAATTCCCCGGCCAAAGAGTTGGGCCCGCTTTCGACGATTCTGACGCGTCCGATGTCGCCGCGCTGCACCGGGGCACCGGCCACATGGACCGCGTGCAGATATTCGGATTTGCCCACCATCTGCCCCTCTAGACGGCCCGGTTTTTCGAACAGAACCTGCACCTCGCGGCCGACCATACTGTCCTGCACGGCGCGCTGCTGATCGGTGATCAGCGCCTGCAAGCGTTTCAGCCGGTCGCTGGCCTCGGCCTCGTCCACCTGGGCGCGTTCGGCGGCCGGCGTGCCCGGACGGGTCGAGTATTTGAAGCTGAAGGCCTGGCCGTAATTCACCTGCCGGATCAGTTCCATCGTGTCCTGGAAATCGGCCTCGGTTTCCTCGGGGAAGCCGACGATGAAATCGCCCGACATCAGAATATCGGGGCGCGCTTCGCGGATACGCTCGATCAGTTTCAGATAGCTTTCGGCGGTGTGGCTGCGGTTCATCCGTTTGAGGATCTTATCACTGCCCGATTGCACCGGCAGATGCAGATAGGGCATCAGTTTTTCGCATTCCCCATGCGCCGCGATCAGATCGTCCGTCATGTCATTGGGGTGGCTGGTGGTAAAGCGGATGCGCTCTAGCCCGTCGATGTCATTGAGCGCCCAGATCAGTTTCGCCAGGGACCAGTCGCCATCCGGCCCCGCGCCGTGATAGGCATTCACGTTCTGACCCAGCATGGTGATCTCGCGCACGCCGCGCTCGACCAGATCGCGCGCTTCGGTCAGGATGCGGTCAACGGGTCGGCTGACCTCGGCGCCGCGGGTATAGGGCACCACGCAGAAGGCGCAGAATTTATCGCAGCCTTCCTGAACGGTTAAAAACGCGGTCGGGCCGCGCTGCGCCTTGGGGCGGCCTTTGAGCTTCTCGAACTTGTCTTCCTCGGGGAAATCCGTGTCCAGCGCCTTTTCACCGGCATCGACCTTGGCCTCCATTGCGGGCAGCCGGTGATAGCTCTGCGGCCCCACCACCAGATCCACCATCGGCTGACGCAGCATGATTTCCTCGCCCTCGGCCTGGGCCACACAGCCGGCCACACCGATTTTCAGATCGGGCTTGGCCGTTTTCAGAGGCTTGAAACGCCCCAGTTCCGAATACACTTTCTCAGCCGCTTTTTCGCGGATGTGGCAAGTGTTCAGCAGGATCATATCCGCATCTTCGGGCGTTTTGGTTTCCACATAGCCCTGCCCGCCCATGACCTCGGCCATGCGTTCGCTGTCATAGACGTTCATCTGACAGCCATAGGTCTTGATATAGAGTTTCTTGACGTCGCTCATTGGCCGGATTCCTGTGCACGCTTTTTCAAGGGCTGGGCTATACCACACTCAGCACGCCTTGCAATGCGGGGGGTTTTGGCGGATTCTGCATTTCAAACGAGACAGGCAGAAAAATGACAACCTATTCGGGGCTAGAAGAATTTGTAAAACAGGGCAAGGCGGCGCTGGCCAAGGGGCCCGTCGCCCTGATTTTCTGCGAGGATGAGGTCGAGATCGATTCCACTCTGCGCCACCATCTGGATTGCGGATTTGACGCCGTGGTGTGTTTCATGCCCGACAGTTTCCAGATGGCCGAGGACGTGGCCGAACGTGTGCACCGGGTGGCTTATGACACGCTAAGCGCGGACGATCTGACCCGCGCCATCAACCGGGTCATCGCGGCGGCGCCGGGGGTCTGGATCTATTACTGTTTCAACTCGGAATACCTGTTTTTTCCCTTCTGCGAGCACCGCAGCATCGGGGAAATGCTGACCTTTCACACCGAGGAACGCCGCGATGCGATGCTGACCTATGTGATTGATCTGTATGCCCCGGATCTGTGGCAATATCCCAATGCCGTGTCACTGGAAAACGCCTATCTGGACAAAACCGGCTATTACGCATTGGCCCGCCGCGACGCACAGACAGGCCACCCCAAGGAACGCCAGCTGGATTTCTATGGCGGTCTGCGCTGGCGGTTCGAAGAGCATATCCCTCAGGCGCGGCGCAAGATCGACCGGATCGGGCTGTTCAAGGCCAAACCCGAACTGACCCTGCGCGCGGATCACACGTTCAATGACGACGAATACAACACCTATTCCTGCGAATGGCACCATAGTCTGACGGCGGCGATCTGTTCGTTCCGCACAGCCAAGGCGCTGAAACGCAACCCCGGATCGACCTTCGATATCGAGAGCTATCGGTGGCACAACTCGGTCCCGTTCGAGTGGCATTCCGGGCAATTGCTGGATCTGGGCCTGATGGAGCCCGGTCAGTGGTTCTGATCCGTGTTCCCGAGGGATGCTGAAGGGATTAGAGGACGGGACTGGAGTGAAGGGACTGGAGTGAAGGGACTTGGGGCGCTGCCCCAAACCCCGGAGTATTGTCCGAGCAAAGAAAGGCGCGCGAGGTTAGAGGTGCTCGGGTTGGGGCATTCCCAGAACGTGAAAGCCGCCATCGACATGGATGATTTCGCCAGTTGTGCAGGCACCGGCCTCCGAGGCGAGATAGACGGCGGTTCCGCCGACGGCCTCGAGCGTGGCATTGGCGCGCATGGGGGCGTTCTGATCGGTGTGTTTGAAGGTTTTACGTGCGCCGCCGATGGCTGCGCCGGCCAGGGTTTTCATCGGGCCGGGGCTGATGGCGTTCACCCGGATGCCATCGGGGCCCAGGTCATTGGCCAGATAGCGGGTGGCCGATTCCAGCGCCGCCTTGGCCACGCCCATCACGTTATAGTTCGGCGTCACCCGGTTCGAGCCGCCATAGGTCAGCGTCAGGATGGTGCCGCCTGCGGGTTTCATCATCGGGTAGGCGCGGCGGGCGACCTCGATCAGTGAGTAGCAGGAAATATCGAGCGAGTTCTTGAAGTTTTCGCGCGAGGTGTTGATGAAGCGACCGGTCAGCTCGGTTTTGTCGGAATAGGCGATGGCGTGGACCAGGAAATCCAGGCTGTCCCAGCGCGATTGCAGCCCCTCGAAGGCGGTATCCAGCGAGGCATCGTCGGTGACATCCACATCCACCATGAAATCCGACCCGACCGAGGCGGCCAGCGGTTCGAGCCGTTTGCCGAATGCCTCGCCCTGATATGTGAAGGCCAGTTCGGCGCCGGCTTCGGCCATGGCTTTGGCGATGCCCCAGGCGATCGAGCGTTCGTTGGCCACGCCCATGATCAGGCCGCGTTTTCCGCTAAGTGCTGACATGTTCATTCCTTTCGCTGCTTCCGCCGGCTTAGCCGTTGTATTTCGACAGCAGCATCGAGCCGTTCGTGCCACCGAAGCCGAAGCTGTTGGTCATCACCGTGTCCAGCCCTGCGTTTTCCACCAGGGCGGTTGCGATCTCACCTTCGTTGATGCCCGGATCCAGGGTTTCCACGTTGATCGAGGGGATGATGAAATCGTGCTTCAGCGCCAGCAGGCAATAGACGGCTTCCTGGGCCCCCGTTGCGCCCTGGCTGTGGCCGGTCATGGATTTGGTGGAGCTGATCACCGGGGTCTGGCCTTCGCCAAAGACGCGGCGGACGGCCTCGACCTCGCCGACATCGCCCACCGGGGTCGAGGTGCCATGCGCGTTGATATAGCCCACCTTGCGGCCAGGCTCCAGCGATTGCAGGGCCAGTCGCATGGCGCGTTCGCCGCCCTCGCCCGAGGGGGCCACCATATCATGGCCATCCGAGGTGGCCGCATAGCCGGTGACCTCGGCGTAGATTTTGGCGCCGCGCGCTTTGGCGTGCTCCAGTTCCTCAAGCACCAGGATTGCGCCACCGCCGCCGATGACGAACCCGTCGCGATTGGCGTCAAAGGCGCGGCTCGCACGTTCTGGCGTGTCATTGTATTTGCTGGACATCGCGCCCATCGCGTCAAACAGGCAGGACAGGGTCCAGTCCAGCTCTTCGCCGCCGCCGGCGAACATGACGTCCTGTTTACCCAGCATGATTTGCTCGGCCGCGTTGCCAATGCAATGCAGCGAGGTGGAACAGGCCGAGGTGATCGAATAGTTGATGCCCTTGATCTTATAGGCCGTCGACAGGTTGGCCGAGATGGTCGAGCTCATGCATTTGGGGACGGCGAAAGGCCCGATCCGCTTGGTTGCGCCGGATTTCAGCGCCGTCTGATGCGCGGCGAACATCGCACTGGTCGACGGCCCGCCCGAGCCCGCCACCAGACCGGTGCGTGGGTTCACGATATCGGCCTCCTCCAGACCGGCATCGGCAATCGCCTGCCCCATCGCAATATAGGCATAGGCCGCGCCCGGCCCCATGAAGCGCAACGTGCGCTTGTCCACATGCTCGGTCACGTCCAGTTTCACGTCACCGGCGATCTGGCTGCGGAACCCGTGTTCCTGCATGGCCGCATTGGCGGTGATGCCGGATTTCCCGGCTTTCAACGAGGCCAGAACCTCTTCGGCATTGTTCCCGATGGACGACACGACGCCCAGCCCGGTGACCACTACTCGGCGCATACGAGCACTCCCTTATTAGCTACTGCCTTACTAGGGGTTGGTGCGGACGGGTGCAAGGTGGTTGGGTTGGGGTGGGGTCGCTGAAACCGCGGGGGCTGCGATAGCCTCTGTCGGTACTGCGGACAAAGCCGCCATTCAAAACTTGCTGACTTAACTGATTACACTCACTAGGCTGGTCGCATGAATATTATCATCTTGCCCGGTTTGGACGGAACGGGGTTGCTTGCTCCAAAATTGCGGCACGCGCTGGAAGGCAATCATTCCGTCACGACGCTTGCGTACCCACCTCACCTTTGTCGGTATGAGGACATTCTTGAATGGACTAAGTCACAACTCCCCAACGACGATTTCATTCTTGTGGCAGAGTCATTTTCGGGGCCTGTCGCAGTACTTCTTGGCGCTGAAGCTCCACCAAAGCTTAAGGGCATAGCATTCGTTGCCACGTTTGCGCGAAGGCCTGTAAACCTACCTGTTTTTCTCGCCTATCTTATTGAAATCATGCCGCTTCGGTCTTGGTTAATAGCCAAATTGGCGCAGCCTTTTTTGATGGGAAAATGGGAAAATCGCGCATTCACAGATCAATTCCGGCAGGTGTTGTATAAAGTCCCGGCTTCTATTTTATCCAAACGTCTCGCCGATGTCTTAAAGGTCGATGTTGTTGATGCGCTGAAAAGGATAGATGTTCCTATTCTCTATCTGCGAGCAACAAAAGATCGACTAATTCCGGCGAAAATGGCACAAGACTTCGCGGCCGTTTCAGGGAGAGTGCAAGACATCGAAGGGCCACATTTCCTGCTACAAGCTAGGGCTGACCTAGCCCCAGCGCAAATTGGACATTTTGCAGACAATCTCGAATGAAAATCGTTATTCGCGTTTAGTAGGTTTGGGCTCAATCCAGATATACCCCCAAAACAAAAAGGGCCCCTCGCAGGGCCCCTTTCCCATCTAATAATCACATCGCTCAGCTTTCGCTCAGCGCGACTTTCATGTCTTTGACTTCGTAGATGACTTCTCCGTCGGCCTCGACGATACCGTCGGCCACGCCCATGGTCAGGCGGCGGGTCTGGATGGCCTTGGTGAAGTCGATCTTATAGGTCAGCATCTTGCGGTCAGGGCGCACCATGCCCTTCAGTTTGACCTCACCGACGCCCAGGGCGTACCCGCGCCCCTGCCAGCCGCGCCAGCCCAGGTTAAAGCCGGTCAGCTGCCACAGGCCGTCCAGGCCCAGACAGCCGGGCATGATCGGGTTGCCGGGGAAATGGCACTCAAAGAACCACAGATCCGGGGTAATATCGAATTCAGCCAGAACGTGACCCTTGCCATGCGCCCCGCCATCGCCCGAAATATCGGTGATCCGGTCCATCATCAGCATCGGCGGAGCAGGCAGCTGCGCATTGCCTTCGCCAAACAGTTCGCCACGGGCGCATTTCAGTAGATCTTCGCGGTCAAAACTGCTCGGATATTGGGACATTCAGGCCGACCCCCTTTGATGTGTCTTATCGGTTTCCTCCCCCCTCTATCACTGCGCCCGACCTGCGTGCAAGACTGCGCGGGCGTCGCACCGGGCCAGTTGCGATCTATTTTCAATTGAAATTCCCTGATCAAATCCCCTATATTAACAGGTGAACAATAGGGTACGCACCATGATCGTGACACAACAGGCAAAACAACGCGGCGCGGATTGGCTGTCAGAGGCCGGCGTCCGACCGACCCGCCAGCGCAGCACCCTGGCGGCGCTGCTGGTGGGGGACGGGCAGCACCGCCATGTCACCGCCGAAAGCCTATATTCGGCCGCCATGGAAAACGGCGAGAGCGTCTCTCTGGCGACGGTCTACAACACTCTGCGCGCCTTCTGCGAGGCCGGGCTGATGCAAGAGGTGACGGTGGACGGTGCGCGCAGCTATTTTGACACCAACACGCACGAACATCCGCATTTCTTCTGGGAAGATTCCGGGCAACTGACCGACGCCCCCAGCGAGCAATTGCAGATCGCCCGCGTCCCCGATGCCCCCCAGGGCGCCGAAGTGGTCAGCGTGGATGTGGTGATCCGCCTGCGCCGCAAGTAACTCTGGGCTGCGCACTATACTTCTGCATACTATCTAGGCGTGTTTTCATTCTGATCCCTGCGCGTTAACTTCTCGGCGTTGAGTAACGAGGAGAGCCAGAATGCGCGCCATCACCTACCGTGAGCTGGGGCCAGCAGGCCATGTTCTACGGGTTGAAAACGTCCCCAAACCCGCACCCCAGAAGGGCGAAGTGCTGGTCCGTGTCCATTTCTCGGGCGTGAATCCGTCCGATGTTAAGCTGCGGGCGGGATTGCGGCCGGGGATCAGCCAGCCGCCCTTTCCGCTGATGATTCCGCATTCGGATGGCGCGGGCGTGATCGAAGCCGTGGGGCCCGATGTGCCTCCGGACCGCGTGGGCGAGAAAGTCTGGCTGTGGAATGCCGGGTGGCAGCGCCCCCATGGCAGCGCCGCCGACTATGTCGCCCTGCCGCAGGCGCAGGCCGTCCCACTGCCCGATGATACCTCTTTGGAAACCGGAGCGGTGCTGGGCATTCCGGGGCTGACCGCCGCGCATTGCGTCTTTGCCGATGGCAGCGTGCGGGGGAAAACCCTGTTGATCTCGGGCGGGTCGGGCACGGTGGGGCGTATTGCCGTGCAGCTGGCCAAATGGGGCGGCGCGCGCGTCATCGCCACCTGCGCCCCCACGCAAAGAGAACGCGTGCTGTCCGGCGGGGCCGATGCCGCGCTGGATTATGCCGCACCCGATCTGGCCGCGCAGATTCTGCTGTGCAATGCCGGCCGCCCGGTGGATCGCGTGATCGAAGTCGAAGCGGGCCAGAACATAGATGTCATCGCCCAGGTGATTGCCGAAAGCGGCACGATCGTCGCCTATGGCTCGGCCCAGAGCCCCACGTTCCAGCTGCCGTTCTATCCGCTGATGTTCAAGAACGTCACGCTGCGGATGGCGCTGATCTATCTGCTCAGCATGACAGAACGGGTGCAGGCGATCATGCGGCTGCACGACGCCCTGTCCGAGGGCGCGCTCTGTCCGGACATCGCCGCGATCTTTCCCATCGAGGCCTGCGCGCTGGCGCATGAAACCGTCGAGGCCGGGCGGCGTAAGGGCGCGGTGCTGATCTCATTCGTCTGAGGCCGCAGCACCGGGCGGCTGATCCGCAAGATCCTTCAGCTTCCTGCGCGAGGCGGCAACCCCGGCGTCATATCCGGCCCCATCTCCATATTCCAGAAAATCCGCATAGTGCCCATGCCGTCCGTCCACACGGGCGGCATGTTTGATCGGGCACCAGTAGGCCTCGGTCCGGCCGGCGACTTCCCGCACATAGGCCAGCAACCCGTTGCAATAGCCGCAATAAACGCAGTTCAGTTTCTGGATGCCATTCAGATAGGCCAGATGGTGGCGATCAATGCGGATGTGATCCGACCGGCGGACCTTGGGGATGCCATACACCGGAAAACAGATCGCGTGATACACGGTGACGAACAGATCCAGCAGCACGAAGGGAATGATCAGCGCATAAATCACCGGCGCCGTAATCACCGTCAGCGGGCGCGTACGCCGCAGAAAGGCCAGCCAGCGAACCCGCAGGGCGCGGTGTTGGCGTCGGGCCTCTTCCTCCCAGACGACACGGCCATTTTCCAGATGATAGCGAAAGGCCGCGCGACGTTTGGCAAGCTCGTGCTCGAACTCGTCCTGAAGCTCTCGGATGCGTTGAAGCAGGGTTTCGGCAGTGTTGGGCATGGTATCCTCCGGGTCTGCCGCCCCAGGATAGCAAGGCTTGCCCCATGCAAAAAGCCCCGCACGATGGCGGGGCTCTTACGTCATGCGGACCCGATCAGTTGACCGAGACGATTTCGAACGCAAAAGTCAGCGCCTTGCCGGCCAGCGGGTGGTTGGCGTCCAGCGTGACCTCTTCTTCGGTGATTTCCACCACGGTGACCGGCACAACCTGCCCCGAGGGCGACTGCATTTGCAGCTGCAAGCCCACCTCCAGCGGGATTTCCGCCGGCACGTTGGAACGCGGGATCGCCTGGATCGCGTCAGGGTGAGTTTCGCCATAGGCCTCGGCGGGTTCGATCTCGACGGTCTTTTTCTCGCCCACGGTCATGCCGGGCAGCGCCTTGTCCAGACCGGGGATAATCTGGCCGGAACCGACGGTGAATTCCAGCGGATCACGCCCTTCCGAGCTGTCGAACGTGGTGCCGTCAGCCAGCGTGCCGGTGTAATGAATACGGACGGTATCGCCCGATTTGACTTCGGTCATAAGGTTTCCTGTCATGTCTGGAAATGAATGAAGAGGCCACCCCATCGGGCGGGTTCTCTGGCGGGTTGCGCGCAGCCTATCTGCCCAGGGCGGGGATTGCAAATCGGGGGATTTGTGGCTTTCGCGGAAGGCGGCCCCATGTCACTGTCTGAACATCAGGGGAGGAGCCGCCATGACCATCACAACCTGCATCTTCGATGCTTACGGAACCTTATTCGACGTCACCGCCGCCGCACGCGAAGCCGCAGCCGAGCCCGGCCGCGCGGCGCTGGCCCGCACCTGGCCCGAACTGGCCGAGCACTGGCGCCAGAAACAGCTGCAATACAGCTGGCTGCGCGCCGTGATGGGGCAGCACTGCGATTTCTGGCAGGTCACGCAGGACGGGCTGGACTGGGCGCTTCAGGCTCTGGGGCTGGACGAGGATACCGATCTGCGCGCCCGTCTGCTGCAACTTTATTGGGAACTGTCCGCCTACCCCGAAGTCCCCGCCATGCTGGCTGCGCTGAAACAGGCCGGGCTGTCCACCGCGATCCTGTCCAACGGATCGCCCGATATGCTGGCCGGAGCGGTGCGCTCGGCCGGGGTGGCCCATGTGCTGGATGACTGCCTGTCTGTGGAATCCGTTGGCGTTTTCAAGCCCGACGCGCGGGTCTATGACTTGGTGGGGCAACGCTTTGGTTGCACACCCGCGCAGGTTCTGTTTGTCTCGTCTAACGGATGGGATGCGGCGGCGGCGGCAGGCTATGGCTTTCAGACCGCCTGGGTCAATCGCAAGGCTGAGCCCGTGGACAGGCTCCCGTCCGAACCGCAGCATATCCTGACAGATTTGACCGGGATTCCAGAAATAGCAGGGGCGTGATTTGGCCTATTTCACCACTTCGGACGGCATTGAAATCTACTATGAGGACGCGGGGACCGGCCTGCCGGTTCTGTGCCTGGCCGGGCTGACGCGGAACGCGCGCGATTTCGATTTCGTCGCCCCGCACCTGCCCGGATGCCGCCTGATCCGGATGGATTATCGCGGGCGGGGGCGCTCGGGCTGGGCCGAGGATTACACCACCTATTCCATCCAGCGCGAGGCCCTGGACGTGCTGGAATTGCTGGCCCATCTGCACCTGCCCAAGGTCGCCATCCTGGGCACCTCGCGCGGGGGGCTGATCGCGATGGTGCTGGCTGCAACGGCCAAGGACGGGCTGCTGGGGGTGGCCCTGAATGACGTCGGCCCCGAGCTGAACATGGACGGGCTGACCGCCATCATGGGCTATCTGGGCAAGAACCCGCAGGCCAAAACGCTGGACGCATTTGCCCGCCAGCGCGCCGCCCTGCCCGGATTTGCCAATGTCCCGCTGACCCGCTGGCAGCAAGAGGCCAGCCACACTCATGTGGAAACCCCGACCGGCGTGCTGATCAACTATGACCCAAAACTGCGCGATGCCGTGCTTGAGGGGCTGGCCCAGGGCGAGGCCCCCGATCTGTGGCCGCTCTTTGCTGCGATCGCCCCCCTGCCCTGCGCCGTGATCCATGGGGAAAACTCGGACCTGCTGACCCAAGATGCAGTCCAAAAAATGGCCGAATTCATGCCCGGCCTGATCACCGCCCATGTGCCTGATCGCGCTCATGTGCCATTTCTGGATGAACCTCAGGCGCTGGAAGCGCTGCACACATGGCTGGAGCAAATGCAATGAATATCCAGATGATCGACGCCGCCCAGACCCGCCTGAAGGGGCATGTGCGCAAAACGCCTTTGCTCAGCTCTCCCTTTTTGGATGAGATCGCCGGGCGCCGGCTGTATGTCAAACCCGAATGCCTGCAACACACCGGCAGTTTCAAGTTTCGCGGCGCCTGGGCGGCCCTGTCCGCGCTGACGCCCGAAACGCGCAAACGCGGGGTGATCGCCTTTTCCAGCGGCAATCACGCGCAGGGTGTGGCCTATGCGGCGCAGCAGCACGGGGTGCCGGCTGTGATCATCATGCCCTCGAACGCGCCGCAACTGAAGATTGACAACACCCGCGCACTGGGGGCCGAGGTGGTGCTGTATGACCGCGAAACCGAAAACCGAGAAGAGATCGGCGATACCCTGGCGCAGGAACGCGGGCTGACCCTGATCAGACCCTATGACGAGCCGCAGGTCATCGCGGGCCAGGGCACGGTGGGGCTTGAGATCGCCGCGCAGGCAGCCCGGCAGGGCCTTGAAACGGCCGATGTTCTGGTCTGCTGCGGTGGCGGCGGGCTGACCTCGGGGATTGCGCTGGCGCTAGAGGCCCGCGCACCGGGGCTGCGGACCCGCCCGGCAGAACCCGAAGGCTTCGACGATGTACGCCGCGCACTGGAAACCGGCCGCATTCAGCCTAATCCGACGTCTTTGGGCTCTGTCTGCGATGCGATCCTGACCCCGGCACCGGGGAAGATTACCTTTCCGATCATGCAGCGCCTGTGTGGGCCGGGTGTTGTCGTGACGGATGCGGAATGCCTTCATGCCATGGCGCTGGCCTTTTTGCGGCTGAAAATCGTGATCGAACCCGGAGGAGCCGCGGCCCTGGCCGGAGCGCTGTTCCATGGCGACCAGCTCCAGGGCGATGCGGTGATCGCCGTGGCGACGGGCGGGAATGTCGATCCGCAGATGTTTCAGGATGCGCTGACCGCATTCCTGTGATTCGACAGACCGGGCGGCGGGCTGGATATCCGAGGGGATTCTAAGGGATTCTGGCGCATCCAGCCCCCTGCCTGCATACCGGCCGCCCCGCTGCCCCCTGCCCTGCACCGAAAGAGCGCGCGTAATCGCCTTGTTTTCCAAACAATTTTACAGCGTTAATTACCTCGCGCAAAATTAATTGACACTGCACACTAAATTTGCAACCTTCCCGACAACAAACAGGGAGGAAATCCATGCGTACTCAAGTAGCCATCATCGGTGGTGGCCCGTCCGGGCTGCTTTTGTCTCAGCTTCTGCACAAGGCGGGGATTGAAACTGTCGTGCTGGAACGGCAAACCCGCGAATACGTGCTGGGCCGCATCCGTGCGGGCGTTCTGGAAACCGGCTTTGTGAACCTGATGCGCGAGGCCGGCGTGGCCAGCCGCATGGACGCCGAGGGCTTTGTCCATGACGGCACGCTGATCGCCTATGACAATCAGCAGTTCCGCATTGATTTCACCGAACACACCGGCGATCACGTTGTGGTTTACGGCCAGACCGAGGTCACCCGCGATCTGTATGACGCGCGCGATGCGATGGGCGGCACCGTCCTCCATGGGGTCAGCGATGTCGAGCTGAACGATCTGACCGGCAAACCCTATGTCACCTACACGCTGGACGGTCAGGCGCAGCGTCTGGATTGCGATTTCATCGCTGGGTGCGACGGGTTCCACGGCCCTTCGCGCCAGGCAATCCCGCTGGATGTGCGCCGCGAATACGAGAAGGTCTACCCCTTCGGCTGGCTGGGCATCCTTTCCGAAACGCCCCCCGTCGATGACGAGCTGATCTATGCCAATTCCGAACGCGGATTTGCGCTGTGCTCGATGCGGAACGCCAATCTCAGCCGCTACTACATCCAGTGCTCGCTCTCTGACAGCCCCGACGACTGGACCGACGCCGCCTTCTGGGAAGAGCTGAAACGCCGCATCCCCGAAGAGGCCGCCGAACGTCTGGTCACCGGCCCCTCGATCGAGAAATCCATCGCCCCGCTGCGCTCGTTCGTGACCGAGCCCATGCGCTATGGCGCGCTGTTCCTGTGTGGCGATGCGGCCCATATCGTGCCGCCCACCGGCGCCAAAGGCCTGAACACCGCTGCCTCGGACATTCATTACCTCTATAACGGTCTGAAGCAGCACTATCTGGATCAGGACTCGCACGGGCTGGACAGCTACAGCCAGAAGGCCCTGTCCCGCATCTGGAAAGCCGAGCGTTTCAGCTGGTGGATGACCAACCTGCTGCACCGTTTCCCCGATCAATCCGAGTTTGACATCAAGATGCAACGCGCAGACCTTGAGTTTCTACGCGACAACGATGCCGCACAAAAAGTGCTGGCCGAAAACTATGTGGGATTGCCTTACTGATGAAAATTGCAGACCTCGGAGATGTAAAGCTCCATTACCGCGAGGATGGAGCCCCGACAGGTGCGCCTGTCGTCTTTGCCAATTCGCTGGGCACCGATCTGCGGCTGTGGGATCAGGTGATCCCGCTGCTGCCCCAGGGCCTGCGCCTGATCCGCTATGACAAACGCGGGCATGGGCTGTCGGAATGCACGCCGGGGCCGTACTCGATGGGTACATTGGTGCGCGATATCGAGCGTCTGCTGGATCATCTTCAGGTCAAGGATTGCCTGTTCGTCGGGCTTAGCATCGGCGGCATGATCGCCCAGGGGCTGGCGGTCAAACGTCTGGATCTGGTGCGTGCCGTGGTGCTGTCGAACACCGCCGCCAAGATCGGCCAGCCCGACATGTGGGCCGACCGCATTCAGGCCGTCAAGGACGGCGGTATCGAGGCCCTGGAAGGCCCAATTCTGGAGCGCTGGTTCTCGAAACCCTTCCAGAAAACCGCCCAGTTCCAGGCCTGGCGCAACATGCTGGTGCGTCAGCCGGTCCAAGGCTACGTGGGCTGCTGCGCCGCGATTGCGGGCACCGATTTCTACACGCCAACCAGCGGATTGCGCCTGCCCCTGCTGGGGATTGCCGGGTCTGACGATGGCTCGACCCCGCCGGATCTGGTGCGCGAAACCGTCGATCTGGTGCCGGGCAGCAAATTTCATCTGATCCGCAAGGCGGGCCATCTGCCTTGTGTCGAACAACCTGCTGAATACGCAGAGGTTTTAACGAATTTCCTGAAGGAGACAGGACATGTCTGATCGCTATGAAAAGGGGATGCAGGTGCGCCGTTCGGTGTTGGGCGATGCCCATGTGGACCGTGCCGAGGCCGCCAAGACCCCCTTTGACGAAGCCTTCCAGACCCTCATTACCGAGGGCGCCTGGGGCACTGTCTGGGCCTCCGATGGAATATCCGCGCGCGAACGGTCCATGATCACTCTGGCTCTTTTGGCGGCCACCGGGAACTTTGAGGAAATCGCCATGCACATCCGGGCCACCGCCCGGACCGGAGCCAGCAAACAAGACGTGTTGGAAGCCTTCCAGCACGTTGCGATCTACGCGGGGGTTCCCCGTGCAAATCACGCATTGAAAATCGCCAAGGCAACCTATGCCGAAATGGAGGAGACCCAGGAATGAGCGATCCGATCATCCCCACGGATCTGGGGCCACTGATCCCCAGAAACCGGGCCGTGCACCCGCCCGCCTATGACATTGACTACAAAACCAGCGTGCCGCGTTCGCCCAAATGGCCGCTTTTGTCGATGGAAACCACCCTGTCCGAGGAAACCGGCCCGCGCTTTGGCCATTCTTTGCTGGGACCGCTGGACAATAACCTGATCATCAATTTTTCAAAGGATGCCAGCAAACCCGCCGTGGGCGAGCGCATCTTGATGCACGGACGCGTGCTGGACGAAAACGGCCGCCCCGTGCCGAACACTCTGGTCGAGATCTGGCAGGCCAATGCCGGCGGCCGCTATCGCCACATCAAGGACACGTATTTCGCCCCGCTGGATCCGAATTTTGGCGGCTGCGGGCGCACCATCACCGATGAGAACGGCTATTACGAATTCCTGACCATCCGCCCCGGCGCCTATCCCTGGCCCAACCGCGCGAATGACTGGCGCCCGATGCATATCCATATCTCGGTCTTCGGTCACAGCTTTGCGCAGCGCCTGATCACCCAGATGTATTTCGAGGGCGACCCGCTGATCAACCACTGCCCCATCGCGGCCACCATCAAGCAGCGCAGCCAACTGGACCGGCTGGTCGCGCCGCTGGATTTCTCGAAATCACGGCCGCTGGATTTCCTGGCCTATAAGTTCGACATCGTGCTGCGCGGCCGTCGCCAGACCATGTTCGAAAACAAACTGGAAGGGATGTAAGAGAATGGTACAGCAACTCGATACCCTGATCGAAACCCCCTCGCAGACCGCCGGGCCCTACGTGCATATCGGGGCGATCCCCTCGTTCGCGGGCAATCCCGGCATCTACCCCGAGGATCTGGGCCTGCGCGCCATCGAAAACGGGGCCGCAGGCGAGCAGATCACCATCACGGGCTCCGTCTATGACGGCACCGGCTGGGCGCTGCGCGACGCGATGATCGAAAGCTGGCAGGCCGATGCCGCCGGCAAATTCCCCGGTCAGGACGGCGCAGACCCCAAGGTCAACGGGTTTTGCCGCTTTGCCGCGGACAAGGACTCGGGCGAGTTCACCCTGACCACCGTCAAGCCCGGCAAAACCCCGATGCGCGGCGGCGGCTTCCAGGCCCCGCATATCGCGCTGTGGATCGTCGCCCGCGGCATCAACATCGGCCTGCAAACCCGCATCTACTTCGAGGACGAGGACAACAGCGCCGACCCCCTGCTGATGCGGATCGAACAGCGCAACCGTGTGGACACTCTGATCGCCAGAAAAACCGGCGCGGGCCAGTATCGGTTCGATATCCGCCTACAGGGCGATGCGGAAACCGTGTTTCTGGACATGTAACACCGGACGGGGCACCTGCGTGGGTGCCCCTTCTGCCTGCCTCTTCCGGTGGGTCTTTGTTCGCGGGCCCGCGCGTGCTACATGCCAGAGCAACCACCCCTGAAAGGCCCAGACCCTCCTGATATGGCGAATTTCCTGTTGATCCACGGCGCATTGAACGGAGCCTGGTGCTGGCGCGATCTGATCCCCGCGCTGCGGCAGCTGGGGCACGATGCGCGCGCCATTGATCTGCCCGGCCACGGCGCGGATACGACACCCTATCAGCAGGTCACGCTGGATCTTTATGCCGATGCGATTTTGCAGGCGCTGGACAGCCCCGCAATCGTGGTGGCTCATTCGATGGGCGGCTTTCCCGCCACCCTGGCGGCCGAGCGCGCCCCCCACCAGTTTCAGCGCCTGATCTACCTGTGCGCCTATGTGCCCCAGCCCGGCAAATCGCTGGTCGATCTGCGCAAAGAAGGCCCCGCGCAGCCTCTGCGCCCGGCCATCCGCATGACGGACGACAAACTGGGCTGGACAGTCGATCCCGCCCGCGCCAGGGACATCTTTTTCCACGATTGCCCCAAGGGGACCACCGATTTCGCGCTGCAACATCTTTGTATTCAGGCCACGCAACCCAGCGCGGTTGCGGTGCGGACGGGCAGCAATATCGCCAGCCTGCAACGCGATTATATCCGCTGCCTGGATGACCGCACCATTCCGCCCCCGTTGCAGCAGGACATGACCCGCGACTGGCCCGCCAGCCGCGTGCACAGCTTCGACAGCGGGCATTCGCCCTTCTTCTCTCATCCGGCACGGCTGGCGCAGCTGCTGGCGGATATTGCGACTTCATGACAAAGGATTCCCATGGCAGCCTCGGTTTTTTCCTCTGAACTTTACAGCCGTTTGTTCCCCGCCGGTGACGCGGGCAAGCTTTTCTCGGACAGTGCAGAGGTGCGCGCCATGCTGCTGGTCGAAGGCACGCTGGCCAAGGTCCAGGGTGAGATGGGCCTGATCCCCGAGGTCTCGGCCGCGTTCATCCACCGCGCCTCGATGGAGATCCCGCTGGATCCGGGCGGGCTGGCTGCGGCGACGGGCACCAATGGCGTGACGGTCCCCGGACTGGTCGCCGCCTTCCGCAAGGCGCTGGAGGCCCCCGAGCACAGCCAATACGTCCATTGGGGCGCGACCTCGCAGGATATTGCCGAAACCGGGCAGATGCTGCGGCTGCGTCAATATCTGAACATTGTGGAAACCGCGCTGACTGAAATGGCACAAAGCCTGGGCAAACTGGCGGGCGAATACGCCGATCTGCCCATGCCCGGCCGCACCTATGGCCAGCACGCCACGCCGATCAGCTTTGGCGCGACGGCGGCCCATTGGGGCGCGCCGCTGCTGGATCTGCTGGCCGAGCTGCCTGCCCTGCGCGAACGCGTGTTGTGGGTGTCGCTGTCGGGCGCGGCGGGCACGGGCGCCGCCTTTGGCCCCCAGGCCGCCGAGCTGCGCGCCGCCTTCGCCAAAGCGTTGAACCTGAAAGACCCGCAGCGCAGCTGGCACGCGGATCGCGGCCCCATCCTGTCCCTGTGCGGCTGGCTGACCCGGCTGGCCACGGCGCTGGGTAAAATGGGCGAGGATCTGATCCTGCTGACCCAGACCGGCATCGCCGAGGTCCGCCTGGGCGCGTCGGGGGGCTCTTCGACCATGCCGCAGAAACAGAACCCGGTGCAGCCCTCGGCGATGGTGGCGCTGTCACGGCAGATCATCGGGCTGAACGCGATCATGCAGGGCGCGGGCCTGCACCGTCAGGATCGCGACGGGGCCGCGTGGTTCACCGAATGGCTGACCCTGCCGCAGCTGTGTCTGGCGACGGCCTCGGCGCTGGAACATGGGCGGGCACTGGCGGGCAGCATTGCGCCCAACGCACCCGCGATGCAATCCGCACTGAACAGCACCCTGGATCTGATCCACGCCGAGGCCCTGTCCTTTCGGCTGGCCCAGCACATGCCCCGGCCCGAGGCTCAGGCAGCCATCAAAACCCTGTGCAAACAGGCGCTTGCCGAGGACACACCGCTGTCAGCCCTGGCCCGCGCGGCCTATCCTGATCTGGCGCTGGACGATGTGTTCGATCCCGCCAGACAGACCGGACAGGCCCCGGCCGAGGCTCGCGCCTTTGCCGCCGCGGTACGTGCGCTTTAGGCTGAAACCCGCAAAACGGGGGGACATTGCCCCCCTTTTCCCCTTCTCAGGCCGAAACCGAGCGCCTATCTTCCTCGCATTGTCTTTGAATACCTTTGCGAGTAGCCCCGGATGAAACCCCGCCTTCCCATTCTGTTCATACTGATCACCGTGATGATTGATGCGATGGGCATCGGTCTGATCATGCCCGTGATGCCCGAACTGATCCAAGAGGTATCAGGCGGGACGATCGCCAGCGCGGCGATCTGGGGCGGGGTGCTGACGACCTCGTTCGCGGCAATGCAGTTTCTGTTCGGGCCGATGATTGGTCGGCTGTCCGATGCCTATGGGCGCCGTCCGGTGCTGCTGGTGTCGCTGCTGGTGATGGCGGCGGACTATGCGGTGATGGCGCTGGCCGGGTCGATCTGGATTCTGCTGGCCGGGCGGATTGTGGGGGGCATCACAGCCGCAACGCATTCCACCGCGAATGCCTATATGGCCGATATTTCCTCGCCAAAAGAGAAAGCCGCGAATTTTGGCCTGGTCGGCGCGGGCTTTGGCGTGGGCTTTGTGTTGGGGCCGATGCTGGGCGGACTGCTGGCCGAATACGGCACCCGCGCGCCGTTCTGGGCCGCCGGAGCCCTGGCCCTGAGCAATGCTCTGTTTGGCTTTCTGGTTCTGCGCGAAACAGTGACCCCGGCCACCCGCCGGGTCTTTCGTCTGGCCGGGGCCAACCCGTTCTCGGCGTTTCGTGCGCTGGGTCAGCTGGGCCGTGTGACGCCTCTGTTATGGGTGATCTTCGTCTATCATCTGGCCAATGTCGTTTATCCCGCGATCTGGGCCTATTTCAGCACCGAAAGGTTCGGCTGGTCGCCCGGAATGATCGGCGTTTCGCTGGCCGTATATGGCGTGTCTTTAGCCGTTGTGCAGGGCGGGCTGATCCGCGTGGCGATCCGTTTTCTGGGGGACCGCGACACCGTGCTGGCCGGTCTGGGCATCGAGGTGATCGCCCTGTTGCTGGTTGCCTTTGTACCAAGCGGCTGGGTGGTGATGATGCTGATCCCGATCTCGGCGCTGGGGGCCATTGCGCTGCCCGCGTTGCAGGGCATTCTGTCTCGGATTGCGCCGGATGATGCGCAGGGGGAATTGCAGGGGGTGCTTAGCTCTTTGGCTTCAGTGGCGATGATCATCGGGCCGCTGCTGATGACGCAGGTCTTTGCACTGTTCACGGCGGGGGATGCGCCTTTCCACCTGCCCGGAGCGCCCTTCGTGCTGGCTGCGGCGCTGATGTCGATCGGCGTGCTGCTGTTTGCCGGACGCTATCGCCCGCAAGAGAATTTTGCGTAACGGAACAAAATTTCGCACTTGCGGAATTTGGGCCCCAAAGGCACCCTCGGCCCAATCGAGGAGGAGGGACCAACATGCCGAAAATCAAGGCCGCCGTCAGCTATGCGCATAACGACCCCATGGTGATCGAGGAAATCGAGCTGCGCGCGCCGGAAATGAACGAGGTAGAGGTGCGCATTCAGGCCGTCGCCGTCTGCCATTCCGATATTTCGCTGTGGCAGGGGGGCTTTGGCGGGGCGCTGCCCGCCGTTTACGGCCACGAGGCCGCCGGGACGGTGACAGCCGTTGGCGGCGCAGTCAAAGGGATCAAGCCCGGCGACGCCGTGGCCGTGACACTGATCCGATCCTGCGGGGCCTGTCCCAGCTGTAGCGCGGGCCATCAGGTGGTGTGCGAGGATCCGGGCAGCTGGAAAGACGGCCCGCTGCGCGCAGCCGACGGCACGCAGCTGTATCAGGGGCTGTTCACCGGCGCTTTCGCTGAGAAAGTGGTCGTGGACCACAGCCAAGTCGTGGTGATCCCCGATGACATGCCCAAGGACGCGGCGGCGCTGATCTCTTGCGGGGTGATCACCGGCGTTGGCGCGGCGATCAACACGGCCAATATCCGGCCCGGTCAGGATGTGGTGGTGATCGGCGCGGGCGGCGTGGGGCTGAACGCGATACAGGGCGCGCGGATCGCTGGCGCGCGCCGGATCGTCGCCGTGGACATGAACCCCGATAAGCTGGACGTGGCCCGCGAATTCGGTGCCACCCACGGCATCACCGGCGAGGGCAAACCCTGGGCCAAAGTCAAAGAGATCCTGGGCGGGCGCGGCGCGGATGCCGTTCTGGTGACGGTGGGCGTAGCGCCGGTCTATGATCAGGCCCCGCGCTATCTGGCCAATGGCGGCGTCGTGGTGATGGTGGGGCTGCCGCATTTCGGTTCGAACGCCAGCTACTCGCCGCTGCTGATGGCGGATGTCGGCCAGTCCATTCTGGGCTCGAAAATGGGCGACGTGGCGATCAAGCGCGACATCCCCTGGATGGTGGACCTGTACCAACAGGGCCGCCTGAAACTGGACGAGCTGATTTCCGGCCGCTGGTCACTGGATCAGATCAACGAGGCCTTTGCCGACACCATGTCCGGTGCCGCGCGGCGCAACGTGATCATGCTGGAGGACTAACCCAGCCCGCAAATCTGCCCAGCCGGGCAGCACGGAACACCTTCAATCCCGCGAATGTGAACATATCGGCCGGTAAACGGCTTCCATTTGCGGGATAAACCGCGCTAATCTTGCGGACATTCCAAAATCGCACGGGCCATACATCTTTTGGATCCGGGCCTGTGGTCTTGGGAAAACTCGATGGTCTCGCCCTTTCTGTGCGGGCGTGCTAGAGAAGGTGAAACAGCGCAGGACCGACAAACGTGAATATGCAAGCGCCCCCCGCACCCCCCTCGGAAATGGCCCGCAGCGCCGCCAGCGCCGCCGCCTATCTGAAAACTCTGGCCCACGAAGGCCGGCTGATGATCCTGTGCCATCTGGGATCGGGCGAAAAATCAGTGGGCGAGCTTGAGGCCCTGCTGGACATTCGGCAGGCCGCCGTCAGCCAGATGCTGGCCCGGCTGCGCGAAGAGGGGCTGGTCACCACCCGGCGCGATGGCAAAACCATCTATTATTCGCTGGCCGATCAGAACACCTATGAGGTGATCCAGCTGCTGTATCGCCTGTTCTGCGGCCCCGCCGATGCCGAAAGCGCCAGTTGCTGATCCTGCCGGGCCCCGGCTGCGCATCCGTCTGGTGTTTGATGACGGCCTGAAAATCGGGCCGGGCAAGGCCGAGCTTCTGGAACAGATTGACCGGACGGGCTCGATTTCAGCCGCCGGACGCGCGATGGGCATGAGCTACCGGCGTGCCTGGGCCCTGGTCGAAGAGATGAACCGCGCTTTTCGCGCGCCTCTGGTTCTGTCCAGCCGCGGCGGCACCAAGGGCGGCGGCGCCAGGCTGACCGGCGACGGGCGCACCGTTCTGCGGGCCTTTCGCACGCTGGAACAGAAAATGGAACAGGCCGGGGCCACGGAAATCGCCGACATCACGCGCCTTTTGTCTGCCCCCGCCCCACCAAAATAGAGCTTGCACCGGAGGGGATCGCCAGGCGATATGTTTCGGCAAACATATTGAGGCCCCATGCGTCTGATCCTTGCCTTTCTTTTGTGTTTCCTGCCCTCGGCGCTGTGGGCCGGGTCGGTGACGGTCTTTGCCGCTGCCAGCCTGAAAACCGTGCTGGAGCAGGTGGCCCAGGATTGGCAGGCGCACACAGGCCATTCCGTCACGCTGTCCTTTGCCGGCAGCTCGGCTCTGGCGCGTCAGATCGCAGCCGGAGCCCCCGCCGACATCTATATCTCGGCCAATCCGGGCTGGATGGATCATCTGGCGGCCAATGGCCTGATCCGAAACGACAGCCGCATTGATCTGCTGGGCAACCGGCTGGTGCTGATCGGCCACGACATCGCCCCCCTGCCCGGCCTGTCCGCCGCCACCGATCTGCGCGGTCTTCTGTCCGGTGGGCCTCTGGCCATGGCGCTGGTCCAGGCCGTCCCTGCCGGTATCTACGGGAAATCCGCGCTTGCCTCACTGGGGTTGTGGGCCGGCATCGAAGGCCAGGTGGCGCAAACCGATAACGTGCGCGCCGCGCTGGCGCTGGTGGCCCTGGGCGAGGCCCCTCTGGGCATCACCTATCTGACCGACGCGCTGGCCGATCCGCGGGTTCAGATCGTCGCCTCTTTTCCTGCGCATAGCCATCCGCCGATCATCTATCCGGCCGCGCTGACTGCGGACAGCACCGCGCCTGAGGCGCAGGCCCTGCTGGATTATCTGCAAGGCCCCGCCGCGCAGGCGCGTTTCCGGCAGGCAGGATTTACCCTGCCCGACGCCCCATGACCGAATGGCTCAGCCCCGCTGAATGGGCCGCTGTGGCCCTGTCGCTCAGGGTTGCTTTCTGGGCCGTTCTGGGCAGCCTGCCGCTGGCGATCCTGACGGCTCTGGCGCTGGCGCGCGGGCAGTTTCCCGGCAAGCAGCTGCTGAACGGGCTGGTTCATCTGCCCCTGATCCTGCCACCCGTGGTGACGGGCTATCTGTTGCTGATCACCTTTGGCAAACGCGCGCCCGTGGGGGCATTCCTGTATGAAACGCTGGGGATCACGCTGGCGTTTCGCTGGACAGGGGCCGCGCTGGCCGCCGCGATCATGGCCTTTCCGCTGATGGTACGCGCGATCCGGCTGGCAATCGAATCCGTTGACCCGAAACTGGAACAGGCCGCCGCCACGCTGGGGGCCTCGCGGCTGGCGGTGTTTGTCACGATCACCCTGCCGCTGATCCTGCCCGGCATCATCGCCGGAGCCGTGCTGGCCTTTGCCAAGGCGATGGGGGAATTCGGCGCCACGATCACCTTTGTGTCGAATATTCCGGGGCAGACGCAGACCCTGCCCTCGGCCATCTATGCGTTCCTGCAAATCCCCGGAGCCGAGGGCTCGGCGCTTCGTCTGGTGGGGATTTCGGTGGTTCTGGCCATGGGCGCGCTGCTGCTGTCCGAGGCCCTGGCCCAGCGTGTCAAACGGAGAACGCAATGAGCATATCCGTCCGTATCCAGCACGATCTGGGGGAATTCCGTCTGGACGCCCGGTTTCAAACCGAGACCGGAGTCACCGCGATTTTCGGCCGGTCCGGATCGGGCAAAACCACTCTGATCAATGCCATTGCGGGGCTGCTGCGCCCGGATCGCGGCGAAATCAACCTGCAAGGCCGCCCCGTTTTCGACAGCGCCCGCCGCGTGAACCTGCCCGCACACAAACGCCGGGTCGGCTATGTTTTTCAAGACGCACGGCTGTTTCCGCACCTGAATGTCCGGCAAAACCTGCGGTACGGGCAACGGTTTCAGCGCCGCACCGGCCTGCCGGAACAGGACGTCATCGAGATGCTGGGGATCGGCCCTCTGCTGCATCGCCACCCCGGTGCGCTGTCCGGCGGTGAAAAACAGCGTGTCGCCATTGGCCGCGCCTTGCTGTCCGCGCCCGACATTCTGCTGATGGATGAACCCCTGGCCGCGCTGGATGCCGCCCGCAAAGAGGAAATCCTGCCCTATCTGGAACGGTTGCGCGATCGCGCCGGGCTGCCCATTCTTTATGTCAGCCACGCCATGTCGGAAATCGCGCGTCTGGCCAATACTCTGGTGCTGATCGAGAACGGCAAGACCCGCCACTACGGGCCGCTGTCTCAGATGCTGTCAGACCCGCATATCGCCCCGCTGATCGGCCTGCGCGAGGCCGGAGCCGTGCTGAAGGCGCGTGTTCAGGCGCATCATGACGACGGGCTGACGCAGCTGCAAACGGCGGGCGGCGCGCTTCTTCTGCCGCATGTCCGGGCCGGGCTGGGCACGGAATTGCGCATCCGCATCCACGCCCACGAGGTCATGCTATCCCTTGAACGTCCGCGGGACATCTCGGCGCTGAACGTGCTGCCCGCCACGGTGCAAACCCTGCGGCAGGGGGATGGCCCCGGTGCCCTGGTGCGCCTGCAATGCGGCCCGGATACTGTGCTGGCGCGGATCACCAGACGGTCGGCCAAGGCCCTACAGCTTAGGCCCGGCACCGCCTGCTATGCGATCATCAAATCGGTCTCCGTCGCGCAGGCGGATGTCGGCGGGGGCCAGACCCTGCGCTAATCAATCGCATAGAGCGAAATCACAACCTGCCCCGCACGCCGCGCCCCAACCCCCGTGAACAGCGTCCGGTTCACCCAGTCATAGCGCGCATCCCCGGTTTCCAGCTGCGCCATGGTGCGCATGTAATACGCGCCCGGATCGACATCCTCGCCGCGCGCCACGGCGCGCAGCACCTCGGCCGGACCGTGGCGGTAACCGTAATTGCGGATCTCGATCAGCGCGCCGTCATTGGTTTCAAAGGCATAGCGCGTGTCCAGCTCGGCCACGCCGTTCTCCCAGAGGGTTTGCCAATCGGCCCCCAGCGACAGAATACGCCCCGAGAACGCCGGCCCTTCGACATGTCCGCCAACAATCGGAACGATCCGGCGCTGCCCCGCCCGCCCCGGCCCCATCTCGCGGATCGGGTCCAGCGCGACATAAAGATCGCAGACATGGCTCAGGCTGGGGGCGGGCAATTGTGGTGGTGTCTTCATGAAGTCCTCGGCAATATGATCCGGATCGGGGCTGGCCTGCGGGCAATCGAAACCGCGCGGCCGCTTCGACCTTGCCTTTTTAGCGTATTTCCCGTGAAATTGCCCGACGAAATCGCCAGACGGATTTGCCAATGCCCCAACGCCAACTCAGCTCTTCGGATGCGCTTGCCCGCGATATTGTGCGGGGCCTTTACGAGGGGCGCTTCTCAGCGGGTCAAAGGCTGGTCGAACCCGATCTGATGGCCCGCTATGCGGTCAGCCGCTCAACCGTGCGCGAGGCGATCAAGAAACTGACGGCCCAGGGCATCGCCGAATCGCATCTGAACCGCGGGGCCCGCATCCGCGAACTGACCCGCACCGACGCCGAGAATATCCTGCTGATCATCGAGCAACTGATCGGACTGGCCGCGCGCCAGGCCGCCGAACACATTGATGCCCCAGGCAATCGCGCCCTGTTCCAAGAGGTATATACCCCGCTTCTGGCGCCCCCCCAGGATCTTGGGCGATTCGAATATGCCCGGCTGCGCAACCGTTTCCACCGCACCATGGCCCGGATCGGCGGCAATCGCGAACTTGCGGACATCCTGTCCAGCATGAATGCGCATATGCTTGGCCATAAACTGGACGTGCCACGCGCAGAACGCCAAGCCTCGTATCAGAGAATCATCACCGCGATCCTGAATAAAGACAGCGAAACCGCCGAAACCCAAGCGCGCGCACATGTGCGGCGCTCCAAAGACATGCTGGACAGCATTTTCCCCAAGTCTTGATCCAATGGAACGCGCTTTCGCGCGTGCTGGATGTCTCGTGAAATTTCCTACGGAAATTTCCCTCGGGCAGACTGCCTGCGGCAGTCTGAGGCGCGACGCCAAACCCGAGGAGGAAGCCAAAGGCTGACGACGAGATATAAAGCGCGCGCGATAGCGCGCTCAATCGGATCACGCCTTTTCAATGTTTCGCAACGGAAAACTTGCGCGAGCGGGGTGTCCTCGGACAAGCTTGGACCGCAAGCGCGGGGTCTGCCCCAGATTTCGCCCTGCATGGGAGGAGACATCGTTGAACACACCCTGGAACCCCGCCGTTTTGGTGATCGGGCGAGATCGGCTGTTCTATTCCGGCCTTGCCGGGAACTCAAAAAAGCCGCGCAAGCTTGGCAATTTCAAGCTCTATTTCGCCACCGATACCCCATTCGAAATTGATGCTGGTCAGGGCTGGCAGGATGCCCAGGCCGCTCTGGTCCGTCCCTATCAGACCCATCGTTTACTGGCCCCTTCCGGGCACATTCACGAGATCGGGCTGGAACCGGAAAGCCTGTCTGATACCGCACAGGCGCAGCTGACCGCATTGTTTGCCACGCCTCAGGGATGTGCAACACTGGCAAAACGCGTTCGGGAACGGCACCGTCGCCTGCCGCATCTGTTGCCGCAAAACGGGTTATCGACCGCCGCCTTCGATCGCCTGTTTCTGGGGCAAGAGCTTGCCCCCCGGCCCATGGACGAACGTATCCGGCAAGTGCTGCAACTGATGTGCGATGAGGTCGAGGACAGCACCGTCGCCGCAGAAGATTACGCCAGCGAGATCGGCCTGTCCCCGTCTCGGTTTCTGTATCTTTTCAAGCTGAACACCGGGGTGCCCTTCCGGTCAATGCGGATGTGGAAACGTGCGCGGCGGTTTCTGGACCATGCCAACAGCCAGCGTTCCCTGACTGATGTCGCTTTGGAATTGGGCTATCCTGACAGCAGCCATTTCAGCCACTCGATCCGGCGCACCTTTGGGCTGAAGCCGCGGTCGATCCGGCAGGGCTCGAAACATCTGAAGGTCTATCCGGGGGCAAACTATACGCTTGCCCCGCAGATCTGGGCGGGCTGAGATCACGGCCCGTCGCGCAGCATCCTTTGCAGCTTGGCCATGCCGCCCAGCCAGCGGTCGTAATCGGCCAGTTTGTGCTGCATATAGCCCGCAACCTGTTCATGCGGCAGGATCAGAAAGCGTTCGGCCGCGACACCGTCCAGCGTGACCTCTGCCACCTGTTCGGGGCTCAGCACGCCATCCAATCCGGCCGAGCCTGCGCCCTCGATCCCCGAGATCATGTCGGTCTGCACGGCCTGCGGGCACAGAACCGACACCCCGATGCCCGCATCGCGATGGGTAAAGGCCAGGTTCTCGGCGAACCCGATTGCGGCGTGTTTCGTGGTGCCGTAGACCGCGCTGCCGATCTGGTTCAGAACCCCCGCCGCGCTGACCGTGTGCAGAAAATATCCGCCGCCGCGCGCCTCCATCAGCGGCACCAGGTGACGCGCGGCATGAACATGAGCCATCACGTTGATTTCCCAGGACATCTGCCAATCGCGGTCAGAGGCCACAACCGAGGACTTCAGCCCCCGATCCAGCCCCATCAACACGCCCGCATTCGAACAGAAAAGACCGATCGGCCCCTCCTCGGCCTCGATTGTCCGGATCATCTGGCCAATCGCATCCGCGTCCCGCACGTCCAGCGCAAAGGCCCGGCCACCGATTTCCGCGGCCACGTTTTCAGCCCCTTCGGCATCCAGATCCGCAACAATCACCCGAGCAGCCCCGCGGGCCTTCAGCGCTCGGGCCAGGGCCGCACCGATCCCGTTGCCGCCCCCCGTCACGACAGCCACAATCCCCTCAAACTGCATGATACTCCTCCCCTGCTCATACGTCCGGGCATGTTTCCCCGGCTGCGCCCCACACACAAGCCCCGCCCGATCTGACCGCACGTCACACCCGCCCGAACCACCGCGCCGCCAGCGCGGAACTATATCGCAGAGCGCAGGTTTTGCCGTTTCGCCTCAAGGCTTTGGCGCTTCACAGCGGCCTGAAATCCGGCACGGGCACACAGCGCGTCATGCCACTGCCGACACGCCCGAGGCAGCTCGTCTCGCATCCCGATCCGCGCCGCAAGATACAGCGCATAATGCACTGCAATATCCGCCATAGTGAATTGACCGCCCACCAGAAACGCACGCCCGTCCTGCAAGCGCGCCTCCAGCAGTTTCAGGCGCACCAGAAACCAGCGCCGATAATCGGCCGCAACCGAGGGCATTTTCCGCTCGTCCGGCTCGAACACCCCATAGCGCAGGTAAATCGTCTGCGGAAAGGTCAGCGTCGCCTCGGCATGGTGCAGCCAGTTCAGATAAGCGCCATATTCGGGGTGCTCCGCCCCCAGCGTAAACCGCCCCTGCCCGTGAACCATCCCCAGATAATGCGGAATGGCGGCGCTTTCGGTCATCCGCGTGTCCCCGTCCACCAGTAACGGGATCGTCCCCAGCGGGTTTTGCTCCAGAAACGCGGGCTGCTGAAACCGGGGCGGAAAAGGCAGCATATTCAGCGCATAATCCAGCCCCAGCTCCTCAAGCGCCCACAATGGCCTGAAAGAACGCGCATTTTCGCAATGCCACAATGTCAGCACGGGAATCTCCTGTTTTCAGCCCCTCACGCTAACCTGCGCCGTAAAACGGCGCTTGTGCGCAGCCCGCGCAGGCGGCCCGTCGGTGTTAACTTGATTTTCCACCTTCTGTCGGTATGTAGTGGGCCAGTTCTCGAATGGGCCCACGTGATGATTCAATACACGCTGAAATGTGATCAGGATCACCGCTTCGACAGCTGGTTTCAATCCGGCGAGGCGTTTGACAAGCTCAAGGCCGCCGGCATGGTGGCCTGCGCGGTCTGTGGCTCGGCCAATGTGGATAAGGCCATCATGGCCCCGCGCGTCCGCCCCGCCCGAACCGCCAGCGCCGCCTCCCCCGAAACGCCCCCCTCCGCCCCCACGCTCGGCACCCCGGCCAACGACACCGAACGCGCCATTTCCGAACTCAAACGCAAGATCGAGGAAAACTCGGAATATGTCGGCCAGAATTTCGCCCAGGAAGCCCGCGCCATGCACGAGGGCGACAGCCCAGAACGCGCCATCCATGGCGAGGCCAAACCCGAAGAGGCCAAAAAACTCATCGAGGAAGGCGTGCCAGTCCTGCCCCTGCCCTTCCTAAGCGGCCGCAAAACGAACTGACCCCATCACAGCCGCCCACCGCCGCATCGGCCGCAGCCGCCACACCATATCCGAATAGACGCGCCGCACCCCGGCCTTCCCCAGGCGGCCAACACACCGCCAACATGAAACCCGATATATCGCCGCCCCGCCCCTGGCTTCTTTTTGATCCAAATACTCACTGCCCGCCCCCTCCACAGGTCCGGCGCGGATACCCGCCACACCGATTGCGGCAAAATCCCTCTGATCCGCGATGCAATCTTGCTCTTGGCGGCGCAAACCGTTAATCCCCGCGGGACCAAGGAACAAGGACTGACCATGCCCGTTCTCGTGATGAAATTCGGCGGCACTTCCGTCGCCACGCTGGACCGGATCAAACGCGCCGCCAAACGCGTCGGACTGGAAGTGGCCAAAGGCTATGACGTGATCGTCATCGTCTCGGCCATGTCGGGTGAAACCAACAAGCTGGTGGGCTTCGTCAATGAAACCTCGCCGCTCTATGACGCGCGCGAATACGATGCCGTCGTCAGCTCGGGCGAAAACGTCACCGCCGGGCTGATGGCGCTGACTTTGCAGGAAATGGACGTGCCCGCGCGCAGCTGGCAGGGCTGGCAGGTGCCGGTGAAAACCACCAACGCGCACAGCTCGGCCCGGATCGAGGAAATCCCCACCGACAACATCACCGCCAAATTCGGCGAAGGGATGCGCGTGGCCGTCGTGGCGGGCTTCCAGGGGATTTCCCCCGAGGGCCGGATCACCACGCTGGGCCGGGGCGGCAGCGACACCACCGCCGTGGCCTTTGCCGCTGCCTTTGGCGCGGAACGCTGCGACATCTACACCGATGTGGATGGCGTCTACACCACCGACCCGCGGATCAGCCAGAAGGCCCGCAAACTGGATAAGATCTCGTTCGAGGAAATGCTCGAACTGGCCTCGCTGGGCGCCAAAGTCCTGCAAACCCGCTCGGTCGAGCTGGCCATGCGCTATAAGGTGAAACTGCGCGTGCTCAGCTCGTTCGAAGAACCGTCTGATGAAGCCGGCACGCTTGTCTGTGCCGAGGAGGAAGTCATGGAAAACCGCCCTGTATCCGGCATCGCCTATTCGCGTGACGAGGCCAAGATGACCCTCGTTTCCGTTGCTGATCGTCCCGGCATCGCCGCCGCCATTTTCGGCCCCCTGTCCGAGGCCGGCGTCAACGTGGATATGATCATCCAGAACATCGCCGAGGGCGGTCGGACCGACATGACCTTCTCGTGCCCCACCGATCAGGTGCTGCGCGCGCAAAAGGCCCTGGACGAGGCCAAGGCCTCTGGTGACATCAACTTTGCCGAACTGATCGCCGACACCGAGGTGTGCAAAGTCTCGGCCGTGGGCATCGGGATGCGCAGCCAGTCGGGCGTGGCCGCCAAAATGTTCGAAACCCTGTCAAACGAGGGCATCAACATCAAGGTCATCGCCACCTCGGAAATCAAAATCTCGGTTCTGATCGACCGCAAATACATGGAGCTGGCCGTCCAGTCGCTGCATGATGCCTTCGAACTGGAGAAAACCACCTAAGCCACGCCCAAGCGCAGCTGTGATTTCAGGCCGGTCAGGGTTTCCTGGCCGGCTTATTCTTTTCCCGCGCACCCTTTACGCTGGGTCAGTTTACGGGTTGCGCCCAGGACTCAAAACACGCATAGCACGAATATTAACCATAAAAAGACACCCGCCCCATGCTGCATATGCAAAAGGTTTTTCGGCAAGTGCACAATATAACCCCCGAGACACGCAACATAATTCTGATTTTTCACCTTTTCGCGCAAATTTCATACCGCGCCATACGATATTCATTTTCCTCAACCCCGACTTGTGATCTATACGCCTCTGGATCGGATGAAATAGGACAGCCGTCAGGATGACCGAGACAACGGAAACCGAAAGCCGCAAGTTGCTGGGCCGTCTGCGCACCGCGATGGCCAAGGACAATGCCGGCCAGGCCCGCCTGGACGAGATCACGCATCTTATTGCCGATTCCATGGGCACCGAGGTGTGCTCGATCTATCTGTTCCGCGATCCCGAAACCCTGGAACTCTGCGCCACCGAGGGGCTGAAGCCCGAGGCCGTCCACCAGACCCGGATGAAAATGGGCGAAGGCCTGGTTGGCCGCGTGGCGCGCACCGGCACCATCGTGAACGAGGCCGACGCGCCCAGCGCCAAGGGCTTTCGCTATATGCCCGAAACCGGCGAAGAGATTTACTCCTCTTTCCTGGGGGTGCCGATCCGCCGTCTGGGCGAAACCCTGGGCGTGCTGGTGGTGCAGTCCAAACAGGCGCGGCAATTTTCCTCGGATGAGCTGTACGCGCTGGAAGTGGTCGCCATGGTGCTGGCCGAAATGACCGAGCTGGGCGCCTTCACCGCCGACAATGCCGCGATGACCGCGCGCCACAAACAGGCCGTGCTGATCCGCGGCGGCACCGGCCAGGAGGGCGCAACCGAAGGCCATGTCTGGCTGCATGAACCACGAGTCGTCGTCACCAATCCGATTGCCGATGATCCTCATAAGGAACTTGAACGTCTGCGCGAGGCTGTCGATACCCTGCGCGTGGGGGTCGATCAGATGCTGGCGGGGGCGTCGGGCGGGGACACCGAGCAGATGCAGGTACTAGAGGCCTACCGGATGTTCGCCAACTCCAAAGGCTGGATGCGCCGGATGGAGGAAGACATCAGCCGGGGCCTTTCGGCCGAGGCCGCCGTGGAAAAAGAACAATCCACCGCCCGCGCCCGGCTGAGCCAGGTGAATGACGCGTACTTGCGCGACCGGCTGCACGACCTGGATGACCTGTCGAACCGTCTGCTGCGCATTCTGACCGGACAGGGCACCGAAACCGGCGCGGATATGCCCGCCGATCCGATCCTGATCGCCCGCAATATCGGCCCGGCCGAACTGCTGGATTATGGCCGCTCGCTGAAGGGGATCGTGCTAGAGGAAGGCTCGGTCGGGTCGCACGCCGCGATTGTTGCGCGCGCGCTGGCCATCCCATTGATTATTAACGCAAACCGGATCACCACCGAGGCGCTGAACGGCGATCACATCATGCTGGACGGCGATCAGGGCGTGGTGCATCTGCGCCCCGACGACACCGTCGTCACGGCCTTCCGCGACAAGATCGCGATGCAGGCGCAGGCGCAGGAACGCTATGCCTCGATCCGGGACGAGCCGGCGACCACCCAATGCGGCACCACGATCAGCCTGCAAATGAACGCCGGTCTGATGGCCGACCTGCCCAGTCTGGAAAGCTCGGGGGCCGAAGGGGTGGGCCTGTTCCGCACCGAATTGCAATTCCTGGTCCGGAATCAGATGCCCAAACGATCCGAACTGTCGGCGCTTTATGCCCGCGTGCTGGATGCCGCCAACGGCAAGCGCGTGGTGTTCCGCACGCTGGATATCGGCTCGGACAAGGTGCTGCCCTACATGAAGCCCCAGGAAGAACCGAACCCCGCCCTGGGCTGGCGCGCAATCCGCGTGGGGCTGGACAAACCCGGCGTGATGCGGATGCAATTGCAGGCGCTGATCCGTGCCGCCAACGGGCGCCCTCTGTCGATCATGTTCCCCTTTGTCGCCCAGTACGAGGAATACAAAGCCGCCAAGGCCGAAATGGATAAGGCCATGGAGCGCGAGCGGATTTTGGGGCATGAGGTGCCCGGCGATCTGGAAATCGGCGCGATGCTGGAAACCCCGTCTTTGGCCTTCGCGCCGGACCGATTTTACGATGAGGTCGATTTCCTGTCGATTGGCGGGAACGATCTGAAGCAGTTCTTCTTTGCCGCCGACCGTGAAAACGAACGCGTGCGCCGCCGATATGACACGCTGAACGTCAGTTTCCTGACCTTTCTGGAGCAGATCGTGCGCCGCTGCGAGGCCTCGCAGACCTCGCTGAGTTTCTGTGGCGAGGACGCCGGACGCCCGATCGAGGCCGCCTGTTTCGCTGCCATGGGCTTTCGGATGCTGTCGATGCGCCCGGCCTCGATCGGGCCGGTCAAACACATGCTGCGCCGGCTGAATCTGGTCGAACTGCGCGCCGTGATCGAAGAGGCCCGCGCCCAGGGGCATCAATCGGTGCGCCCCGCCGTGATGGCCTATCTGCGCAACAACAGCTAAGCTTGGGCCCGCCCATCCGAGGGGGCGTTCGGGGGGTATTCACGGCAGCGCGACACGTTCCTGCAAGGCCCGGCGCAGGTCTGCCTCGGGGCGGTCTGCCTCGATTGCCAGTTTGCGCAGCCCGAAATGCACATGGGCGATTTCCTGATAATAGCTGGTATAGGCATAGTTTGTCGCGGCTCCGGCCACGGCACCCATCACCGGCACCGCCTGCGCCGCCAGTTTCTGCCCCAACACAGCCGCCAGACGCGGGGCAACGCGCGCAATCAGCGTATTGAGCGCCGCGCCTTGCAGGCTCATCCGGGCCGACAGAAACGCCAGATCCGCCCCATCGTCCCCGGCCAGAGGCCCCGCAGCGCTGAACACCTGGATGCAGTCGAACTGTACATTCTCGGCCGCCGGATCGAACCCGTGCTCTACCGCCACGCCCTGAATCGCACGCAGCAGCACCGTGGTGGTGACCGGCAGTTCGGCCATCGCGGCGGGCAGCCCGCCAAAGCCACCGGCCGCGCCCATCGCGGTACTGACGGCGGTGTTCAGCCACATCGGCTGATCCCCCAGCACTCCGCGCGAACCATGCGCCGCCTTCATCGCGATTTTCAGAGCGCTTTCTGTGCCGCTTTGCAATTGACCGCGTACCATGGGGGGCAGCCGATCCAGCAGCCCTTCGGCCTGGCCGCCCAGCAGGTTCAGCAGCTGGATGCCGACGCCTCCGGCACCGCGATAGCGGTTGGCCAGTGTGTCTAGTTCGGTTTCCAGATCATGTATATCCTGGGGCATGCGGGGGCCTTTCTGCGGGGCTGTCTATCAGATTGGCCCGGACCCCGCTGGTTTCAAGAACCCATGCGCGTGACATCGCCCCGGACACCCTGCCAGGCCCCCGGTTGCAGATCCTGCCCCAGAACCCGATCCGGATTTGTCGGAGGCGGCATGATCACCCCCGGCAAAGGGGTGAATCCGAACCGCCGATAATAGGGCGCATCCCCCACCAGCATCACCCGTTCCCAGCCCAGATCCCTGGCGCGTTGCAGACTGTCGGAAATCAGTAACGCGCCCAGCCCCTCGCCCTGCCGGGTGGGGTGAACGGCCACGGGGCCCAGCAGCAGCGCACGCACACCGCCCACTAGAACGGGCCAGTACCGGATGGCACCGCCCACAATCCCCGCAGCGTCGCGCGCGACGATCGACAGGCCCTCGACAGGGGGGACGTTCTCGCGCAGGCGGTAAGACGACAAAGCCGTCCGCCCCGGCGCGAAACACAGGTCATAGAGCGCCTCGACCTCCCACCAATCATTGGGCGTTTCCTGCGTCAGCGTGAACATTTGCGCGACTGTGATTCCATAAAGCTGAATTTCCGGTGGAAACGGCCCTAACACGGCGCTAGGTCTGAGACAAACCGCAAAGATAACAGGACAGAGGGCAGATGTTCTACGAACCCAAAGACGGCCACGATCTGCCGCATAACCCGTTCAACGCAATCGTGACGCCCCGGCCTATTGGATGGGTGTCCACGCGCGGCGCCAATGGCGTGGACAATCTGGCGCCCTATTCCTTTTTCAATGCGGTGGCTTATACCCCGCCTCAGGTGATGTTTGCCTCGACCGGGGTAAAGCCCGATCAGGTAGACGCCAAGGACAGCGTGGCCAATATCCGCGACACCGGGGTTTTCGCAATGAATGTGGTGTCCTATGCGCTGCGCGATGCGATGAACGCCAGCTCGCAATCGCTGCCCGCCGATCAGGATGAATTCACCCATGCGGGCCTGGAAAAGGCCCAGTGCCGCACGATTGATTGCCCCTATGTGGCCGCCGCCCCCGCCGTTCTGGAATGCAAGCTTAGCCAGATCGTGCCGCTGCGGGGGGACACCAACACCATGATCATCGGCGAGGTCACAGGCATCCATATGCGCGACGACTGTATCAAGGACGGCATTTTCGACGTCAGCAGCTTCAGCCCTCTGTCGCGTCTGGGCTATCGCGATTACGCAGCCATAACCGAGCTGTTCGCGCTCTCGCGCCCTGACGACACCCGCTAAGCCCTTGCGCCTTTGCCGGCGCTGGGACACCATCATTTGCAATAGGTTTTCAGATAAAGGCACAGCACATGCAGACCACTATCGGCATTATCGGCGGATCGGGCATCTATGACATCGACGGGCTGGAGGACGCCAAATGGGTCAGCGTGGACACGCCCTGGGGCGCGCCCTCGGATCAGATCCTGACGGGGATGCTGGACGGGGTGAAAATGTGCTTTCTGCCGCGTCACGGGCGGGGGCACGTGCATTCGCCCAGCTCGGTGCCGTATCGCGCCAATATCGACGCGCTCAAACGGCTGGGGGTGACGGATGCGGTGGCCGTATCCGCCTGCGGATCCTTCCGCGAGCAAATGGCGCCCGGGGATTTCGTGATCGTCGATCAGTTCATTGACCGGACATTCGCGCGGGAAAAATCCTTCTTCGGGACGGGCTGCGTGGCGCATGTGTCCGTCGCCCACCCCACCTGTCCGCGCCTGTCCGAGGCCTGTTATACCGCAGCCAAGGACGCCGGGATCAATGTTCATATGGGCGGCACCTATCTGGCGATGGAAGGCCCGCAATTCAGCACCCTGGCCGAATCGAAAATGTACCGCGAAAGCTGGGGCTGCGATGTGATCGGCATGACCAACATGCCCGAGGCCAAATTGGCCCGCGAGGCCGAGCTGTGCTATGCCTCGGTTGCGATGGTCACCGATTACGACAGCTGGCACCCGGATCATGGCGAGGTCGATATTTCCGACATCATCGCCACGCTGACCGGCAACGCCGACAAGGGCCGCAACATGGTGCGCCGCCTGCCTGCCCTGCTGGGCGCGGACCGACAGGATTGCCCGCATGGCTGCGATAAGGCGCTGGAGTTCGCCCTCCTGACCGCCCCCGAAAAACGAGACCCCGCCTTGGTGGCGAAACTGGACGCGGTGGCCGGCCGGGTTCTGGGCTAAGCGCATGGACCTGAATGTCTGGTTGTCCTTCGTGGCTGCGTCCGTGGCGCTGCTGATCATCCCCGGCCCGACGGTTTTGCTGGTGCTAAGCTATGCCATCAGCCAGGGGCGCCGCGTTGCGCTTGCCACTGTGGCCGGAGTCGCGCTGGGGGATCTGGTGGCGATGACGGCCTCTTTGCTGGGGCTGGGCGCGATCATCATGACCTCGGCGCTGGCGTTTAGCGTTTTGAAATGGGTCGGCGCGGCCTATCTGATCTGGCTGGGCCTGAAAATGCTGCGCAGCGCCAAACACGCCCGGCTAGAGGATATGCCAGACCCCGCCCCAGGCAATGGCCGCCGCGTGATGGGCCATGCGGCGCTTGTCACCGCGTTAAACCCCAAGGGAATCGGGTTTTTCATCGCCTTTGTGCCGCAATTCGTGAATCCCAATGCGCAGCTGGCCCCGCAATTTGCCGTGATAATCGCCACCTTCATTGGCCTGTCGATCCTGGTTGCGCTGGTCTACACGCTTCTGGCGGACAGGCTGCGCGCACGGATACGCCGCCCCTCGGTGCAGCAATGGCTGACCCGAACCGGCGGGATGACATTGATCGGAATGGGGCTGTTCACGGCCACTTTGCGCCGGGCCAGCTGATCGCGCCCCGGTGGGGGCCCGCCTAATCGCTGTTCTGTTTCATAAAAGACCGGATAAACCCGCGAATTTCGCGGGCCGCGCTGGTGTCCATGTCTTTGCACAGCTCGACAAAGGCGTCGCGCTCTTCCTTGTCCAGACGCAGCACCAGCTGGCTGTCTTTCTTGCCCGATTTCTTCGAGTCTTTCTTTCCCAAGGCGGTAATCCCCAATCCGGCTTGACATTTCGCACAGCATTTGTATATACATTATATATCCAAATGCTGCACATGTTTTGCGGCATCGGCAAGAAAAAGGAAAGAGAAAATGACGCTACAGGCAGCAAAATCCATGCTGGTGCGCGATCGGATGGATTGGCGCAAACCGCATGTTCCCTGGATTTCCATGCGGTTCTATCGGTTCTTTTCGAACGACCGCTAAACAATTCCTGAAAAGCCGCCCCCAAGGGCGGTTTTTCCGTTCTGACGCCACGCGCCCCTTGCCCCGCCCTGCCCCATCCGCCAAACCTGTGCCGGGCACAGCAACGAGGGCACCATGGCACCGCAAAAATCCGTCGCAGATTACATCCGCACCATTGTCGATTTCCCGCACGAGGGCATCCTGTTTCGGGACGTGACCACTCTGTTCGCCGATCCGCGCGGGTTCCGGATGTGCGTGGACCAGCTGCTGCACCCCTATGCCGGTCAGCGAATCGACAAGGTTGTGGGGCTAGAGGCACGCGGCTTTATCCTGGGCGGGGCTGTCGCGCATCAGCTGGGCACCGGGTTCGTGCCGATCCGCAAGAAGGGTAAGCTGCCGCACACCACCATCAGCGAAGAATACCAGCTGGAATATGGCGAAGCGATCGTCGAGATTCACGACGACGCGATCCAGCCGGGCGAAACCGTTCTGGTTGTCGATGATCTGCTGGCCACCGGCGGCACCGCCGAGGCCGGGATCAAACTGGTAGAGCGCCTGGGCGGCCAGATCGTGGGCTGCGCCTTTGTCGTCGATCTGCCCGATCTGGGCGGGCGCAAACGGCTGGAGACTTTGGGCATGGAGGTCCATGCGCTCTGTGCTTTCGAGGGGCTATGAGCGCGCCCTCAGCACCGCCCCCGGATTCATGATGCCATTGGGATCGAACAGATCCTTCAGCCCGCGCATCAATTGCAGCTTCACCGGGTCCGCATAGCGCTCCAGATCTGCGGTTTTCAGCCGCCCGACCCCGTGCTCGGCGCTGAAAGAGCCCTCCAGCGCGTGGACCAGCTCGTGCACGACACCCGAGATCGCGGCCTTCTGCGCGGCATATTCGGCACGGCTGCGGCCCTTGGCGGGGAACACGTTGTAATGCAGGTTCCCGTCCCCCAGATGCCCAAAGCAATTGATCCGATAATCCCCCATTTTTTCCAGCGCCGCGCCAGCGCGGGTGATGAAGTCTGGAATCAGCCCCAGTGGCACCGAAATATCGTGCGAACAGATCGAGCCCACCATCCGGTTCGCCTCGGGGATGCGTTCGCGCACCTCCCAGAAGGCCGCACGCTGTGCCTCGGACTGGGCGATCAGCCCGTCCTGCACCAGACCGCGCTCAAAGGCATCGGCAAACAGGGTCTCCAGCGCCTCGGCCGGGTCGATCCCGCGCATTAGCCCGACGTCGATCAGCACGAACCATTCGGGCGGCGTGTCAAAGGGCTGCCGGACATCCGCAAGATGCTCGGCCAGGAAATCCAGCCCGGTGCGGTTGATCAGTTCAAAGGCGGAAATTCCCTCGGCCAGATGATCGCGCGCCAGCGCCAGCAGATCCAGCGCATCCGAAGGGCTGGAGACCACCATCAGCGCCGTGCCCTCGGCTGCCGGACGGGGGCTTAGCCGCAGCGTGGCGGCGGTGATCACACCCAAAGTGCCCTCGGCTCCGATGAACAGATCGCGCAGGTCATAGCCAGTGTTATCCTTGCGCAAACGGCTGAGATTATTCAGGATTCGTCCGTCTGGCAGGACGGCCTCCAACCCCAGGCACAGCTCTCGCGTATTGCCATAACGCAGCACGTTCACCCCGCCAGCATTGGTGGACAGGCTGCCGCCAATCCGGGCCGAGCCCTTGGCCCCAAAGGACAGCGGAAACAGGCGATCAACGCCCCGAGCCGCCCCGTGCAAGTCCTGCAAAATGGCGCCGGCTTCGGCAATCATCAGGTTTTCCAAAGGGTAAAGCGCGCGCACCGCCGTCATCCGCTCTAGTGACAGAAGGATGGGTTTGGGGCCGTCCGGCATCACCTGGCCGCCCACCAGCCCGGTGCCGCCGCCATAAGGCACCACGCCCACACGGGCCGCATTGGCCAGCCGCAGCACCTGCGCCACCTGCTGCGCGGTTTGCGGGGCCACAACAGCGGCTGCCTGCCCCTGCCAGGTGCCGCGCGGCTCTTCCACATAGGCGGGCGTCACGGGGCGCAGGGCCTTGGGCGGCAGCGCGTTTTCCAGCGAGGACAGAAAATCACAGGTCGCGTCGGTCAGGGTCATGTTCTGCTCCTTAGCATGGCGGGTCCGGTGCACAAACCACGCTCCATCACGCCTGGCCCACCTCGGTCCGGCCCCGCCGGTCCATCCGCAGGCAGGCATACAGAACATGCGTGCGCCACCGCCCGTCGATCTGCAAATAGGACTGGGCCACGCCCTCGTATTTGAACCCTGCCTTTTCCAGAACCCCACGCGAAGCGGCATTCTCAGGCAGGCAGGCGGCCTCGACCCGGCTCAGATCCAGCTTATGAAAGGCATAGTGCACGACGGACTGAATGGTTTCACGCATATAGCCCTGGCGGGCATAGGGTTCGCCGATCCAATAGCCCAGCGTGCCGGCCTGCGCGGGGCCGCGGCGGATGTTATCCAGCGTGATGGCCCCCAGCAGCGCCTGATCGGCGCGCCGGATCAGGAACAGCGGTAGGGCCGAGCCATTACCGATGGACCGCTGCGCCCAGTAGACACGATTGGTAAAGGCCTTGCGCGCCAGATGATCGGTGGCCCAGGTGGGTTCCCACGGTTGCAGGAACTCGCGGCTGTGCAGGCGCAAGGATGTCCAGTCGCGATAGTCGGAATGCAGCGGAGGGCGCAGCGTCATGCGCTCGGTTTCGATCCGAACCTTCCGCTTGCCCAGGATCATCAGGCCGCACGCCTTTGCTGCAAATCCTCCAGGCTGGGGGCCTGCGCGACCGGGCCATAAAGCGCCAGCGCGGCGGGGGCCTGCACGGCCATGACCTCGGCAAAGTTTTTCACATCCTGCGTGCTGACCGCGTCGATTTTCTGCACGACCTCATCCAATTCGGGCACGCGGCCCCAGATCTGGATCATCCGCGCCAGACGTTCCGCCCGGTTCGAGGGGCTTTCCAGCCCCATCAGCAGCCCGGCCTTCATCTGGGCGCGGGCGCGGGCGACCTCGGCATCGCTCATGTCCTCGGCTGCGCGTTTCATCTCATCCAGGGTGACCAGCGACAGTTCGGCCAGTTGCTCGGCCGAGGTGCCGGCATAGACCGTCATCATCCCGGTGTCCGAATAGGCGCCAGCCTGGGCAAAGATCGTATAGCACAGCCCGCGCTTTTCGCGGATTTCCTGAAACAGGCGGCTGGACATGCCCCCGCCCAGAGCATTCGCATAAATCTGCGCGGCGTGGATCGTGGCATCGCCATAGTTGGGGCTTTCGAACCCGATGGCGAAATGAGCCTGCTCCAGCGCTTTCTCGGTCCGGGTTTCGCCGCCATGGAACCGCGCCTGAACGGGCGCGACATTGATCAGGGGCGACAGATGGCCGAACAGCTTTTCCGCTTCGCGCACCAGCGCATCGTGATCCACCGCGCCCGCCGCGGACAAGATCATCTGACCCGGCCCATATTGTTCCGCCACGAAACCGGCCAGATCCTGACGCGAGAAGGCGCTGACACGCTCGACCGGGCCCAGAATGGTGCGGCCCAGCGGCTGATCGGGATAGGCTTTTTCCTGCAACCAATCGAAAATGATGTCGTCGGGCGTGTCCATCGACTGCCCGATTTCCTGCAAGATCACACCGCGTTCGATTTCAATCTCGCGCGGGTCAAAGACCGGGTTCAGCACGATGTCTGCGATCACGTCCAGCGCCAGCGGCACATCCGCCTGCAAGACACGGGCGTAATAGGCCGTCACCTCACGCGAGGTATAGGCGTTCATATAGCCGCCCACATCCTCGATCTCTTCGGCGATTTGCAGCGCGCTGCGCCGTTTCGTGCCCTTGAACGCCATGTGTTCCAGAAAATGCGCAATGCCGTTCTGTTCCACCCGTTCGTGGCGCCCGCCCGCCAGAACCCACAGCCCGATCGAGGCCGATTGCAGCCCCGGCATGTGTTCAGTGACAATACGAAAACCGTTGGACAGGGTGTGCAGTTGGACCGTCAATTCTGGATACGCTCGCGGATCAGGGATTCCAGGGCGGCCAGATCGTTGCCGATCTCGGTTACCCGTTCGGCACGCTCATACAGGTCGCCCATGCGCGCTGGCAAGTCCGGATGCACGCCTGTGGCCTGTTTCACCGCTGCGGGGAATTTCGCCGGGTGGGCGGTGGACAGGGTGATCATCGGCACATCGGCCTGGCGCTGTTCATTCGCCACCTTGACGGCGACGGCGGTGTGCGGGCACATCAGCTGGCCCGTGGTGGCGAACATGTCGGTGATCGTGGCGCTGGTTTCTGCTTCCGAGCAGTTGCCGGAATCGAACAGTTCCTGAAGCGCCTGCAAAGCGCCCTGGCTGACGGTGAAGCCGCCATTTTTCAGCTCGTCCATCAGTTGGCTGACCGCAGCGCCATCCTGCCCGTAGGCATAGAACAACGCGCGTTCGAAATTCGAGGACACCTGAATATCCATCGACGGGCTGATCGAGGGGATCACGCCATCGGGACGATATTCGCCGGTGCTCAGGCAGCGGTGCAGGATGTCGTTCTGGTTCGTCGCAATCACCAGGCGGTCGATGGGCAGGCCCATGCGTTTGGCGATGTAGCCCGCGAAAATGTCACCGAAGTTGCCGGTGGGCACGGTGAAGCTGACCTTGCGATCCGGCGCGCCCAGGGCCACGGCGGAATAGAAATAGTAGACAACCTGCGCCAGCACGCGCGCCCAGTTGATCGAGTTCACGCCCGCCAATTTCACCCCATCGCGGAAGTCGAAGTCGTTGAACATGTCCTTCACGCGGGCCTGACAATCGTCGAAATGGCCCTCGACCGCCAGCGCATGCACGTTGGCCTCGGCCGGGGTGGTCATCTGACGGCGCTGCACCTCGGAGACACGACCATTGGGGAACAGGATGAACACATCGACGGCGTCCAGACCTTTGAACGCCTCGATCGCGGCCGAGCCGGTATCGCCCGAGGTCGCGCCAACGATGGTCACCCGGCTGCCGTTGCGTTTCAGCGCGGCCTGGAACAGCTGACCGATCAGCTGCATCGCGAAATCCTTGAAGGCCAGCGTGGGGCCGTGGAACAGCTCCAGCAGGAAATGGTTGGTGTCCAGCTGCACCATCGGCGCACGCGCGGTGTGGCCGAAACCGGCATAGGCCTTGGCAATGATCTCTTTGAACTCGGCATCCGTGAACGTGTCGCCGATATAGGGGCGCATGATGCGGAAGGCGGTTTCTTCGTAGGACAGGCCGGATAGAGCCGCAATCTCGTCCTTCGTCATCGTGGGGATGGTTTCGGGGACATACAGACCGCCATCGCGGGCCAGCCCGGTCAGCATCGCCTCTTCGAAATTCAGGACGGGGGCTTGACCCCGTGTCGATACGTATTTCACTGTTCTTTCCCTTTCGCGGGTTTCCTCTGGCGCCACAGGAACAGCGCCAGCATCGCCGTCCAGACGGCGGCCAAGCCGAACCATTGCACGGCATATCCAAAATGGTTGTTCGGGATGCCCTCGGTCCCGACCGGCAGGGGCGAGACGGGGCTGTCATCGAAAGATGTCTGCCGAGCGACCAGCAACACAGGCTGCGTGCCCAGGGCCTGCGCCAGCACATCCACATCGCGGGCAAACCAGATATTGGCGGCGCGGTCGTCTTCCGGGGTAAAGAAGTCCCGCTCATCCGGCCAATGCAGATTGCCGGTGACGGTGACATTCTGGAAGGGCGGCTGGCGCGGCTCGGCCTCCAGCCGGACAAAGCCGCGATCCACCAGAATGCTGCGCCCGTCCAGCTCCATCGCGTTGATCAGACGATAGCCGGCGCCCTCGGATTTCTGGCTGACCAGCACGCGGATCGTGGGGGCCAGGATCGTGCCCGTCGCGGTGACGGGGCGGAACAGATCGTCCTGGGGGCTCGGCTGATCGGGGACGGCGACGGGGGCGTCATTGATCCGGGCCTCAATCTGGGCCAGAACGCCCTCTTTCCAGACCATACGGTCCAGCTGCCAGAACCCCAGCCACAGCAGGATCCCAGCGCCGATCAGGCCAAAGATCAAAGGCAGAAGGATGCGGCGCATCGCGTGTCCCTTAGAAAACGAAAACGCACGAGGGGTTCCCCGTGCGCTTTGCTTTTTGCTGTTTATGAGCGGTTTTTCAACCACAAAGGCCCGTTAGCCACCCCAGATGTAGACGGCAGCGAAGAGGAACAGCCACACAACGTCCACAAAGTGCCAGTACCAGGCCGCGGCCTCAAAGCCGACGTGGGATTCGGGGGTGAAATGCCCCTTCAGGCCGCGCAGCATACATACGAACAGGAAGATGGTGCCAACGATTACGTGAAACCCGTGGAAACCCGTCGCCATGAAGAAGTTCGCACCATAGATGTTGCCCGAGAAGCCAAAGGCCGCGTGGGTGTATTCATACGCCTGGAACACGGTAAAGATCAGACCCAGAGCCACAGCCAGAGCCAGACCGTTGATCATGTCCTTGCGGTTGTTTTCATGCGCGATTGCGTGGTGCGCCCAGGTGGCCGCCGCGCCCGAGCACAGCAGGATCAGGGTGTTGATCAGCGGCAGGTGCCAGGGATCGAAGGTCTCGATGCCGGCGGGAGGCCAGACGCCATCGACGCGCGGGCTGTTTTCGCCCATCGGGTACATGGCGTGTTTGAAGAAGCTCCAGAACCAGGCGGCAAAGAACATCGCCTCGGACATGATGAACAGGATAAAGCCATACCGCAGGCCGATTTTCACCACCGGGGTGTGATCGCCGGTTTCACCTTCGTGCACGACCTCGGCCCACCAGCCGAACATGACATAAAGAACGCCGACAAAGCCGATCAGCAGCATCCAGGGCGATTCAGTGTGGAAATAGATCACCGCGCCGAACAGCATGATGAAACCCGCCAGCGACCCCAACAGGGGCCACAGGCTGGGGGGCAGAATGTGATAATCGTGGTTTTTTTCGTGCGCCATCGCGTTTCCCTCGTTGGAAGGCTTTTAGTTTAGGTTGCTCGGTTTGCCCGCGTCCAGCGCTGCGTGCTGTTCGGGCAGGTCGATTTCGTAGAATGTATAGGACAGGGTGATGTTGGACAGGTACTTGCCCTCGCGATCCTGAACGATTTCAGGATCCACATAGAAGCTGACGGGCATCATCACGCGCTCGCCAGGTTGCAGCACCTGCTCGGTAAAGCAGAAGCAGTCTATCTTGGTGAAAAACGGCCCCGCCGCATAGGGGGCAACATTATAGGACGCCTGCCCGGCCACGGGTTTATCGGTGGGGTTATAGGCCTCGTAGAAGGCCAGGCCGGTCTCGCCGATGCGAATCTCCATTTCACGCTGGACGGGTTTGAACTCCCACGGCATTCCGCGGGCCTTGGAGGCATCAAAGCGGACCTTGATGGTTTGCTCCAGGATCGTGTCCGAGCCCGCATCGGCCGTCTGCGTCACCCCGCCAAAGCCGGTGACACGGCAGAACCAGTCATAAAACGGCACCGAGGCCCAGGCCAGCGCGCCCATGGTCAGCACCACGGCCACCAGTTGCAGAACGGTTTTCTGTTTGCCTTCCATCGCCATCAGTTCTGCGCCTCCTGCGCGGCGGGTTTCGGGCCCAGACCGCCCGTTGTCACCTTGACCACGGTCAGACCAAAGACAATCGCGATAAAGGCAGCCAGCACCAGGCCGACGCCCAGATTGCGGCCAAAGCGGCGTTTGTGCAGCTCGTGTTCGACTTGGATCCCCATATTACCAGCCTCCCAGGCCATAGGGTTTCAGCGCGGCCTCGGCCAGGATCGCGCCGAAATGCAGGAACAGATACATCAGCGACAGTCCAAAGAAGGACTTCTCAAGCCGGTATTTATCCACCTTGGCCTGCTCTTCGTTGCGGCGCCAGATTTTCAGCGCGCCCAGCAGGAACAGCGCGTTCAGCACGACGGCCACGGTCAGGTAGATCGGCCCGCCGATCGAGGTAAAGCCCGCGCCAATCGCAATGGGGGCCAGCAGGATCGTGTAAATCAGGATATGGTTGCGGGTCACGCGGCGGCCGTGGGTGACGGTCAGCATGGGCACGCCCGCTTTTTCGTAATCCGAGTTCATGAACAGCGCCAGCGCCCAGAAATGGGGGGGCGTCCACATGAAGATCAGCATGAACATCAGCACCGATTCGACGCTGACACCGCCGGTCACGGCCGCCCAGCCGATCATCGGAGGAAACGCGCCCGCCGCGCCGCCGATCACGATATTCTGCGGGGTCCAGCGCTTCAGCCACATGGTGTAGACAACCGCGTAGAAGAAGATGGTAAAGGCCAGTAGCGCGCCTGCCACGATATTCGTGGCCAGCCACAGCATGATGCAGGAAAAGACCGAGAGGGTCAGGCCGATGGCCAGCGCCTCGTCCCCGGTGACTTTGCCCGAGGGGATAGGCCGCGAGGTGGTGCGTTTCATCACCGCATCAATATCGGCGTCCCACCACATGTTCAGCGCGCCCGAGGCACCGCCGCCCACCGCGATGAACAGCACGGCGCAAAAGGCAATGAACGGATGCACGCCGCCGGGCGCGGCCAGCAGGCCCACCAGCGCGGTGAAAACCACCAAAGACATCACGCGCGGTTTCAGCAGCGCGAAATAATCGCGGAAGCCGGCCTCGCCTGTCTGGGTTTCGGTATTGATGCTTGCGTCGCTCATGGTCTGCCTTCAGCGGCTGCAAACGCAGCCAGTCAGTGGGTCGAAGAGAGGACGCGCCCCGCCAAAGATGGCTAAGGGGGGCGCTGTCCGGTCCTTAGTCGGCCGCGGCCACGGTCAGAGTGCGCGGCGTGCCGGCGTATTCCTCAATCGCGCCGTCCAGCCAGGCCTCGTAGGCTTCTTGCGAGACAACCTTGACGGTGATCGGCATATAGGCGTGGTCCTTGCCGCACAGTTCCGAACACTGGCCAAAGTAGATGCCCTCTTTCTCGGCTTTGAACCACAGCTGGGCGATCCGGCCGGGCACGGCATCCTGTTTCACGCCAAAGGCGGGGATGGTCCACGAGTGGATCACATCGGCGCCGGTCACGTCCATGACGACAACCTTGTTCACCGGAATCACGACCTGAGTGTCGGTGGCCAGCAGGAATTCATCCTCGTTATAGCCGGCGCGGGTCAGCTTGGCTTTCATCGCGTCGCTCAGCACATAGGCCTGGGCGCCAGCGGCCTCGTCCTCGTCATCCATGGTGGCAGGCTGGCCGATCATGTACTGGTCAAACGCGAAATCGTGGTCGGTGTATTCGTAGCCCCAGTACCACTGATAGCCGGTGACTTTGATGTGAATGTCACCCTCGGGGATTTCCTGCTGCTTGAACAGAACCGGCAGCGAGAAGGCACCGATGAAAACCAGAATCACGATCGGGATGATGGTCCAGGCGATTTCCAGCGGCGAGTTATGGGTAAAGGTCGAAGGGTTCGGGTTGGCGCGGCGGTTGTAGCGCACGATCACGATCGCGATCAGGGCCACCACGAACAGCGTGATGATGGTGATGATCCACAGCAGCAGGTGGTCCAGCGATTGCAGGTCACGCGCCAGCTCGGTCACGGCCGGCTGAAAGCCCATCAGGCCAGATTGCGGTTTGCCAATGGTTTCCACGTCCTGCGCAAGGGCCGGGGCTGCGGTAAAGGCTGCGGCTGCCGCCAGAAGGCTGGAGTTCAGTTTCATATGTCACCCTGATCGGTTGAGGTGTTTGTTGTTCATTTCGATACCCGAACCAGATCGCATCAGGCCAGGCACAGGTAAAACCCGTTGTTTTGTCGCCGCTAGAAACCATATTCTCCTCCACAGAACAACAACGGCACTTGCGGCAAACGGACGCTTTATTTGATTTAGATCAAATTCCGGCCGCTGAAAAGACAGGAAAAACAGATATGAGCGATACGCCTTTTCGCCCCTTCGAGCAGTCTCTGGACCCCGGCAAAGCCCTTGATTTGCTGACCCAAGCCACCCAGGGCGCCGAAGACGGAGAGCTGTTCCTGGAGCGCCGCCGCTCTGAGGCGCTGGTGTTTGACGATGGCCGGATCAAGACCGCCAGCTATGATGCCTCCGAAGGGTTTGGCTTACGTTCGGTCAAAGGCGAAGTGGCCGGATATGCCCATTCCACCGAAATTTCCGAATCTGCGCTGCGCCGCGCCGTGGCCACCGCGCGTCTGGCCGTGGGCGAGGGCGGCGGCACGCTGGCCGTGGCGCCTCGGGCCACGAATACGCGGCTTTATACGGATTCGGATCCGATCAGCGGCGTCGATTTCCCCGCCAAGCTGGACACGCTGCGCCAGATGGATGCCTATGCGCGCGGGCTGGACAAACGGGTGGTGCAGGTGACGGCCAGTATCTCGGCCGCGCTGCAAGAGGTGGAAATCCTGCGCCCCGAGGGCACCCGCCTGCGCGATGTGCGCCCGATGACGCGGGTCAATGTGTCGGTGATCGTGGAACAGGACGGGCGGCGTGAAACCGGCACGGCGGGGGGCGGCGGGCGTGTCAGCCTGACCGGGCTGCTGGATCCGGCCGACTGGCAGGCCAAAACCCGCGAAGCGCTGCGAATCGCTCTGGTCAACCTAGAGGCCGAACCCGCCCCGGCCGGCGTCATGGACGTGGTTCTGGGCCCCGGCTGGCCCGGCATCCTGCTGCACGAGGCCGTCGGCCACGGGCTGGAAGGCGACGCGAATCGCAAGGGCTCTAGCATTTTCGCAGGGATGATGGGGCAGCAGGTGGCCGCCAGGGGCGTCACCGTGCTGGACGATGGCACGATCCCGAACCGGCGCGGCTCTCTTTCCTTTGACGATGAGGGCACGCCCTCGGGCAAGAACACCCTGATCGAGGACGGCATTCTGGTGGGCTTTATGCAGGACCGGCAGAACGCCCGGCTGATGGGGGTCAGCCCTACGGGCAACGGGCGGCGCGAATCCTTTGCCCATACGCCGATGCCACGCATGACCAACACCTATATGATGGGCGGCGACGCGCACCCCGCCGACATCGTGGCCGATCTGAAGGACGGGATTTACGCTGTTGGATTCGGCGGCGGGCAGGTGGATGTCACCAACGGCAAATTCGTCTTTTCCTGCACCGAGGCATACCGCGTGAAAAACGGCCAGATCGGCGCGCCCGTCAAAGGAGCCACGCTGATCGGCGACGGCGCCACCGCGTTGAAACAGATTCGCGCTCTGGGCAACGATATGGCGCTGGATCCGGGCCTGGGCAATTGCGGTAAAGCCGGCCAATGGGTGCCGGTGGGCGTGGGTCAGCCGACCGTGATGATCGGCGGGCTGACAGTGGGCGGCGCGGCGGCCTAAGGCCCCTGCCCCTTTGAAATCATGCGCGGCACCCCGATGTGCCGCGCCATCTGTTTTACGGTCATTCTGAATTAAATCTGAACTTATCGTTTTGGTTTACCCGTCATTAACCGCCTTGCCGCTAAACCTGATTCTGCAAGACGGCGAGGCTACGATGACCGAACACTATCATCCTTCCACTCACCCCCCACTCCCACCCACCACGGAAGATGAGAGGATTTCGTGGCTTCGCCTCTTGCGATCCAGACGGGTCGGCCCCGCGACGTTCCGCCGGCTGCTGGAAGAGCACGGCACGGCCGCCGCCGCGCTTGAGGCTCTGCCCGAGGTCGCCCGCGCCGCTGGTGTGACCGAATACACCCCCTGCCCCGAAGGCGTCGCCATCGCCGAACTGAAAGCTGCCCGTGCCTGCGGGGCCCGGATGCTGTGCCAGGGGGCCGCCGATTATCCTCGGGCGCTGTCCGAGATTTCAGATGCACCGCCCGTTCTGTGGGCCATCGGGAACCTGGATGTCCTGAACCGCCCGATGATCGCGATGGCCGGGGCGCGCAATGCCTCGTCTTTGGGGACGCGCATGTCCAAATCCCTGGCCAAGGATCTGGCCCGCCGGGGCTATGTCACCGTTTCGGGGCTGGCCCGCGGGATCGACACCGCAGCCCATCTGGCCACGCTGGAAAGCGGCACCGTGGCCGTGATGGCGGGTGGGGCCGATGTGATTTACCCGGCCGAGAATACCCGCCTGGGCGAAGATATCGCCAAAACCGGCCTGCGCCTGTCTGAACAGCCCTTTGGGATGCCGCCGCAGGCGCGCCATTTCCCGCGCCGGAATCGGATCATCTCGGGGCTGGCCCAGGCCCTGGTGGTGGTCGAGGCCGCCGCCAAATCGGGCAGTCTGATTACCGCCAAGAACGCGCTGGATCAGGGCCGCGAGGTGCTGGCAGTGCCCGGCCACCCCCTGGACGCGCGCGCCGCTGGCTGCAACATGCTGATCCGCGACGGTGCCCGCCTGGTCCGCAACGCCGAAGACATCCTCGAAGCGCTGCCCCCCCTCGAATCTGCGCAGCCCGTTCAGCAAGAACTGCAACTGGCCGATCTGCCCAATCCCCCCGAACGGCGCAGTTTGCGCGAAACGGCCGACCTTCACAGCTTGATTCTGGGTCGCCTTGGCCCCTCTCCCATGGCCGAGGACCAGCTGATCCGCGATCTGGGCCGGGGGGCGGGCTCGGTCACGCCTGCCTTGACCGATCTGGAACTGGACGGCAAGATCAAGCGCCAGCCCGGCGGGCTTTTGTCACTGGTGCCTTAAGAATACGCGCCCAAAGGGCGCGTTCGACACAAACCACAACACCGCATTGACAAACCCCCTTTACGACCCACATTTTCCGCCGCCATACGCTGAGATGCGAGTCGAAAGGAATTTTTCATGCCCGTTGTCGTTGTCGAATCCCCTGCCAAGGCCAAAACCATTAACAAATACCTGGGGTCCGACTACACCGTTCTTGCATCCTACGGGCACGTCCGCGACCTGCCCGCCAAGAACGGCTCGGTCGATACGGACCATGATTTCGACATGACCTGGGAGGTCGGCACCGACAGCCGCAAACATGTCAAAGCCATCGCCGACGCGCTGAAACAGGATAACGCGCTGATCCTGGCGACTGACCCCGACCGCGAAGGCGAGGCGATCAGCTGGCACCTGGAAGAGACCCTGCGCAAGCGCCGCGCCATCAAAAAGGACACGCCGGTCAGCCGCGTGGTGTTCAACGCGATCACCAAATCCGCCGTGACCGAGGCCATGCAGAACCCACGCGAAATTGACCAGCCGCTGGTGGATGCCTATCTGGCCCGCCGCGCGCTGGACTATCTGGTGGGGTTCAATCTCAGCCCCGTGTTGTGGCGCAAACTGCCCGGCGCGCGCAGCGCGGGCCGGGTGCAATCGGTCTGTCTGCGCCTGATCGTCGAACGCGAGATGGAGATCGAGGCCTTCAACCCGCGTGAATACTGGTCGGTCAAGGCGCTTTTGGCCTCGCCTCGTGGTCAGGAATACGAGGCCCGGCTGACCGTTCTGGCCGGCGACAAGCTGGATAAATACAGCATTGAAAACGAAACCCAGGCCGAACTGGCCGTGCAGGCGATCAACAGCCGCGATCTGACGATCCAGTCGGTCGAAGCCAAACCCGCCAGCCGCAACCCCGCCGCGCCTTTCATGACCTCGACCCTGCAACAAGAGGCCAGCCGCAAATTCGGCATGGGCGCCCGCCAGTGCATGAGCGCGGCTCAGCGGCTCTATGAGGCTGGTTATATTACCTATATGCGGACCGACGGGATCGACATGGCCCCCGAGGCCGTCAGCGCCGCGCGCGATGCCATCGCCGATCGCTATGGCGCGGAATATGTGCCCTCCAGCCCGCGGATCTATAAAAACAAGGCCAAAAACGCCCAGGAAGCGCACGAATGTATCCGCCCCACGGATATGACGCGCGACGTGGACGGGCTGAAAGTGGCCGATGCCGATCAGAAAAAGCTGTATGATCTGATCTGGAAACGGACCCTGGCCTGCCAGATGGAGGCCGCCCGGATGGAGCGCACCACCGTCGATATCGGCAGCAGCGACGGCCAGGTCGGCCTGCGCGCCACCGGACAGGTGATGCTGTTTGACGGCTTTATGCGCGTCTACGAAGAGGGGCGTGATGACGCCGCCGTGGACGATGACGACAAGCGCCTGCCGCAGCTGGCCCAGGGCGAGCCCGCCGACAAACGCAAAATCAGCCCCGAGCAGCACTTCACCCAGCCTCCGCCCCGCTATACCGAGGCCACTCTGGTCAAGAAGATGGAAGAGCTCGGCATCGGCCGCCCCTCAACCTACGCCAGCGTGATCACCACGATCCAGGACCGCGAATATGTCCGCAAGGACAAGAATCGCCTCTTCCCCGAGGATAAGGGCCGAATCGTTACGATTTTCCTGCTGAATTTCTTCCGTCAGTACGTCGGCTATGAATTCACCGCGAATCTGGAAGAGCAGCTGGATGACGTCTCTGCCGGTGATCGCGACTACAAAGAAGTGCTGGGCCGATTCTGGCGCGATTTTTCCGCCGCAATCGCCGAAACCAGCGATCTGCGTATCGCCGAGGTGCTGGATATTCTGGACGAGGCGCTGGCTCCGCAACTGTACCCCCCGCGCGAGGATGGCAGCGATCCGCGCATCTGCCCCAAATGCGGCACCGGGCAATTGCACCTGAAAACCTCGCGCACGGGCGGGTTTGTGGGCTGCGGCAACTATCCTGAATGCACCTATACGCGCCCCATCGCGGGCGAAGGCGCGGATGGCGACGAACGTCTGCTGGGCGAGGATGCGGGCGATGAAATCTGGCTGAAAGCCGGCCGTTTCGGCCCCTACGTGCAGCGCGGCGAACCCACGCCTGAGAATAAAAAACCCCCGCGCGCCTCGCTGCCGCGCGGCTGGAACAAGGACGATATGGACCTGGATAAGGCCCTGACGCTGCTGTCCTTGCCGCGTGAAATTGGCGATCACCCCGATGGCGGCATGATCAGCACCAATTTCGGCCGCTTCGGGCCTTACGTGATGCACAAGGGCCCCGAGGATGCGAAACCCGTCTATGTGAACCTCAAGGATCCGAACGATGTGTTCGAGCTTGGCATGAACCGCGCCGTGGAACTGCTGGCGGAAAAACGCGCGAATCCCGGACGCGGGCGCGGGGCTGCGGCCAAGGCACTGAAAGAACTGGGTGAGCACCCCGAATCGGGCGGGCCGGTCAACATCATGGAAGGGCGCTATGGCCCTTACGTGAAATGGGAAAAGGTGAACGCCACCCTGCCCAAGGACACTGATCCCAAAGACGTCACCATGGAAATGGCCGTCGCCCTGATCGCAGAGAAAACGGCCAAGAAGAAACCCGCACGCAAAACCGCCGCGAAAAAGAAGGCCCCCGCCAAGACAACCAAGGCAAAAACGGCCAAGGCAAAAACGACCAAAGCCAAAGCCGCCAAGCCCAAGGAATAGGCGATTCTGAGGCTTCTCGTATTTCTACGTATTGGAATACGTAGTCGGGGGGCGTAGAACCGCCCTCAGACCGGCGCGCGACGCTGGGGAAATCCCCAGCGCGCCGTCATTTTGGGTTTGAGGGAGACATCCATGAAGAAAGTCTACGCAAACGCCGCCGAGGCCCTGGACGGGCTGCTGGAGGACGGCATGTTGATCGCCGCAGGGGGCTTTGGCCTGTGCGGCATTCCGGAACTGCTGCTTGAGGCCATCAAGCAATCGGGCGTGAAGAATCTGACCTTTGCCTCGAATAATGCGGGCGTGGACGATTTCGGCATCGGCATCCTGCTGCAAACCAAGCAGGTCAAGAAGATGATCTCGTCCTATGTGGGCGAAAACGCAGAATTCATGCGTCAGTACCTGTCGGGCGAACTGGAGCTGGAATTCAACCCCCAAGGCACTCTGGCCGAACGGATGCGCGCCGGCGGCGCTGGCATCCCCGGTTTCTATACCAAAACCGGCGTGGGCACCGTGATTGCCGAGGGCAAGGACGTGAAAACCTGGAACGGTCAGGATTACATTCTGGAAGAGGGCATTTTCGCCGATCTGGCCATCGTCAAGGCCTGGAAAGCGGATGAAACCGGCAACCTGATCTTCCGCAAGACCGCGCGCAACTTCAACCTGCCCGCCGCCACCTGCGGCAAGGTCTGCGTGGTCGAGGTTGAGGAAATCGTGCCCACCGGCTCTTTGGATCCCGACGCGATCCACCTGCCGGGCATCTACGTGCACCGCATCATTCAGGGCGACCACGAAAAACGTATCGAACAGCGCACCGTGCGCAAGCGGGAGGAAGCATAATGCCCTGGGATCGTAACCAAATGGCGGCCCGCGCCGCACAAGAACTGCAAGACGGCTGGTATGTGAACCTCGGGATCGGCATCCCGACCTTGGTGTCGAACTACATCCCCGAAGGCGTTGAGGTCACGCTGCAATCGGAAAACGGGATGCTGGGCATGGGCCCTTTCCCCTATGAAGGCGAAGAAGACCCCGACCTGATCAACGCCGGCAAGCAGACCATCACCGAGCTGCCTCAGACCGCGTATTTCGACAGCGCGCAGTCCTTCGCGATGATCCGCGGCGGCAAGATCGCCATGGCGATTCTGGGCGCGATGGAAGTGGCCGAAAACGGCGATCTGGCCAACTGGATGATCCCCGGCAAACTGGTCAAGGGCATGGGCGGCGCGATGGATCTGGTGGCCGGCGTTGGCCGCGTGGTCGTCGTGATGGATCACACCAACAAGCATGGCGATTCCAAGGTGCTGAAGGAATGCACCCTGCCGTTGACCGGCAAATCGGTGGTCGATCGCATCATCACCAACCTGGGCGTTCTGGACGTGGTCGAGGGCGGCCTGAAAATCGTCGAATGCGCCGAGGGCGTGACCGAGGAAGAACTGCGCGCCGCAACCGAGGCAACCATCGTCTGATCCTCTTTGATTCAACAGGCAAGGCCCGGCCCCCTACGGCCGGGCCTTGTGCGTCAGCACAGCCCTTGCAGTATGCGTCAGCGCAGCCCCTGAAGCAGGAAAAGCGCCGCCATGACACATAGAATACTGCCCAGAATACGGTTGAACACCCGGCGGCGGGCGGCGGTATTCAGCCAACGCTCGGCCTGCGCGCCGAACAGCGCCCAACTGCCAACCCCCACAAAACAAGCGACAAAATACATCGCCACAAACGCCCAAAGCGCGCCAGGGCTGTCTTGCAAATCGAACAGCGAGACCGAGGCCAGACACGCGCCCCAGGCCTTGGGGTTCAGCCATTGCAACGCGGCCCCCTGCCAGGCCGAGGGCACCGGCGCGGCAGCCGCGTCCTGTGCGCCATCGGATCGCAGCAGGCCGACACCGAAATACAGGATCAGCCCCGCGCCCAACACGGCCAGGACGTCAAAAACCGCCTGCGCCTGATCCGCCACCGCCTGCGCGCCCAACCCGATCAGCGCCAGCAGCAGCGTAAACCCCGCCGTTGCTCCGAACACGAATCCCAGAGCGCTGCGGGCCCCGTGATTCAGCCCGGTGGACAGGGTAATCAGGTTCACCGGACCTGGCGCAACAGACAGCGTCAGGGCGAATACAAGCTTGGCGAAAATATCGGTCACGCGGGGCCTCATTGGGTTTTGAACCGATCTAGCAAACCTCAGGCCGACGCGTTAGGCTGACCAATATGTACAGACTGATCGAATAATCTGAACAATGATCGACCGTTTAAAATCCTTGGCCGTGTTTGCGGAAACCGTGCGGCAGGGCTCTTTTCGGGGGGCCGCGGCAGCGCTGGATCTGGCGCCCTCAGCTGTCAGCTATCACGTCAGCGCGCTGGAATCAGAGCTGGGGCGCCCGTTGCTCTATCGCTCCACGCGGCGGCTGAGCCTGACAGAGGACGGGCGCGCGCTGTTCACGGCGGCCCAGGACATGCTGAACGCCGCGCAGCGCGGCCTGCATCAGGTGCGCACCCCCGATGGCGGCCTGTCCGGTACGCTGCGCATCACGCTGACCTCGGCGCTGGCGCATTCTTTTCTGTCCACGCATATCGCGCAATTCGCCCTGGATCATCCGCAGGTCGAGCTGACGCTGAACTATGATCGCCGGCACGCCGACCTGATCGCGGATCGCTTTGATCTGGCCTTCCGAACCGGAGAGATGCAAAGCTCGGCGCTGACTTGCAAACGCATCTGGACGATGCCCCGCGCTTTGGTGGCCAGCCCCGAATTTCTGCGGCGCGTTCCCAGGCTGGAGCAGCCGGGCGATCTGTCTAATCTGTGCTGGATCCGCTTCGAACGCCTGCCAGCCAAACGCCGGATGACCCATCGCGACGGACGCCAGGTGCAGGTCGCGCAATCGGGCAATGTGGTGGTGGACAGTATCGAGGCAATGACGGATCTGGCGGTGCTGGGCGTCGGCGTCGCGTCGCCCCCCGCGCATTTCGTCAGGGCGCAATTGCAAACCGGAGAGCTGCGGCCAGTGCTGCCCGGCTGGTCGGTCGATCCGATGCCTGTCCATGCCGTGTGGCCCAACACCAAAATCCGCAATCCGATCACGCAGGCGTTTCTGGACGGGCTGCCCCGGCCGCCATCTAGCGCGGCAGGTTGAACACGCAGCCGTCCGAAATCAGCTGCGGAGGCGTCCGGCACAGCCCCCGCGCGGCGGCATAAGCGGCCAGAACCTTGGGCACATAGGCCCGCGTTTCGGGGAATGGCGGCACGCCGGCATGTTTGCGCACAGCGTTTTCCCCGGCGTTATAGGCGGCCAGCGCCAGGATCGGGTCGCCGTCAAATTCGGTCAGCAGCCAGTCCAGATAGGCCGTGCCGCCCTTGATGTTCTGCGCGGGTTCAAGCGCATCCGAAACCCCGAACCGATCCGCGGTGGCCGGGATCAACTGCATCAGCCCTTCGGCCCCGGCCCCGCTGACCGCATCCGCGCGCCCGCCCGATTCCACCGCGATCACCGCCAGAACCAAGGCCGGCGAAACCCCGGTGCCGACCGTGTTCAACAGCAGCTCGGCATTCCGTTCGCGGGCAATCCGCAGCAAGGTCTGCAAACGCGGGGCCGCCACCCCCGTACCCGCCGGCGGGTTGGCCAGGTGAATCAAGGCCGGCTCCAGCCGCCCCGGCCCACTGGCAGCCAGCTCGGGCGAGACATGCTGCCAGAACCAGTCATATGCCGTGGCCGTCGCAGCGGGGGCAGTGGCCATCGCGGTGGCTTGTGGCTGCACCTGCGCGGGTTTGGGCGCAATCTGCACGGTGATGCGTTTGCCGCTGCCACTGGGCGGCTTTACCCGTTTGAATGTGAAATCGGGAAAAGGTGCCGGGGTTTCGGCACCTGAACTGCCTGCCATCAACAGCGCCAGCACGGCGCCGCACAGCCGTTTCGCGGTTTTCATGGTTCTGCTGCTCGGTTTGTTTTGTCCAAGTGTCTCAGAAAACGGGCCCACAAGCCAGAGTGGAGCCGGATTTGCCGCCCCAATTCGGGATTTTCTGCCACAATCAGCGGTTCGCGGCCAGCCGCCCGGCGCCCTGCATGAAAAATTATCGTTTATTTTCAAATGTATGAAGGATTTCTTAACGATTTTTACTAAAACAACATTTTTGCTGAAATCGCGCCCCACTCTCGCCCAAATCGGGTGGCTAATTATGAGCATACCACGACGGAGCGGGCACAGAGAGAGGCAGCCCACTGTCGCCGGGGTGGGAAACTGAGCAACCTATTTCAAAGGACTAACACCATGATCAAGTTCATCAAAAACTTCCGCAAAGACGAAAACGGCGCCGTGACTGTTGACTGGGTCGTTCTGACCGCAGCCGTCGTGGGCCTGGGCGTTGCAGCCTTCACCGCAGTTGAAACCTCCACCTCGGGCCTGACCACCGAGATGACGACTGCCCTGAACTCGGCCGACGCCACCACCACCATCGGCTCGTAAGCCGGGGCGGGCCGCACCGGCCTGACGTGAGATTTGAAAGAGCCGCGCATGTCGCGGCTCTTTTTATGAAAGCCGACATATACGTCGGATTTTATCAATCGGATGAAATTTCGCCCTATTTGCGCCCGGCTTTCGACAATGGGTTCAATCATCCTAGCGGAACGGCGGGGCACCCGCGCACAGGTAAGATCACTGCCAGAGAGGGTTACACGAATGGCACTACGGAAACTGAAATTCAGCAAAGACGAAAATGGTGCCGTCACCATTGACTGGGTTGTGATCACCGCCGGCATCATCGGCCTGATCATCGCCATCGTGCCCCTGGTCGAAGAACCCGTCGGCACGGTCAGCGGACGCACTCAGACCGCTTTGAACACGGCTGACGCCACCACGACCTTTGGCAGCTAACGCGCAAACCGGGCACGGAAAAGTTCTCTAATTTCCTCGAAATCGGTCTGATCCTGCCCAACTCCGGCCAGAATTGAACATCAATCTTCAACCATACCGCAGCGACGGGGCAAGTGAGAGAGGCCCGAAACGCCGAGGCGGTCCAACCAAACTCCGAAGGGACAAAACCATGATCAAGTTCATCAAAAACTTCCGCAAAGACGAAAACGGCGCCGTGACTGTTGACTGGGTCGTTCTGACCGCAGCCGTCGTGGGCCTGGGCGTTGCAGCCTTCACCGCAGTTGAAACCTCCACCTCGGGCCTGACCACCGAGATGACGACTGCCCTGAACTCGGCCGACGCCACCACCACCATCGGCTCGTAAGCCGGGGCAGGCCACACCGGCCTGACGTGAGATTTGAAAGAGCCGCGCATGTCGCGGCTCTTCTTGATTCCGGGGCCCACACCAAGGGCCGCGCAGAAACCCGAGATGCCGCGAAAAGGATTAAGAAATTCTTCAGAATTGTACCAATCGCGCCCAAATCTCGCCTGAATCGGGTGGCTAATTATACCCATGCCAAGGAGGCAGCAGGACGGAAACAGAGAGAGCCCAGACTGCACCACGCCACCCTGGAAGACACTGAAACCTAGACTAATCCTGAAGGGACAAAACCATGATCAAGTTCATCAAAAACTTCCGCAAAGACGAAAACGGCGCCGTGACTGTTGACTGGGTCGTTCTGACCGCAGCCGTCGTGGGCCTGGGCGTTGCAGCCTTCACCGCAGTTGAGACCTCCACCTCGGGCCTGACCACCGAGATGACGACTGCCCTGAACTCGGCCGACGCCACCACCACCATCGGCTCGTAAGCCGGGGCAGGCCACACTGGCCTGACGTGAGATTTGAAAGAGCCGCGCCCGTCGCGGCTCTTTTTATGTGGGGTCGCCAAACTGTCCCCTACCCGGCCACATTCCGCCACAATCGGCTGCTACATCTGACAGCTGAAACCCGGCATGACCGGATTCGAGGCAGAAGAATAACGAAAGGAAAAGACATGCGTGCAGTCTTTGGACTTGTTCTGATCGCAGGGCTGGCCCTGGCAGGCTTCGCCGTCTACATGGCCAAGAATTACATCTCGGACTTCCAGACGCAGCTGGCCCATGCCAATGCCGCCCAGGCCGAGGTGATCAAAACCGTCGATGTCATCGTTGCCAAACGCGCGCTGCGCTATGGCGAGTCGCTGAAAACCGAGGACGTCCGGTTCGTGAAATGGCCCGAACAAGCGATGCCCGAGGGGGCCTTCCTGACGGCGGATTCACTGTTCCCGGACCCTAAAAACCCCGACATGCGCCGCGTGGTGCTGCGGGCGATGGAACCCAACGAACCCATCCTGGCCATCAAAGTCACCGAACCGGGGGAAGACGCGGGCCTGACCTCGCGGCTGAAACCGGGGATGCGCGCCTTTACGATCAAGGTGGACGTGGCCACGGGGGTTTCGGGCTTCCTGCGCCCTGGGGATGTCGTGGATGTCTACTGGACCGGCGAAGTGCCCGGCGTGGTGATGAACGACCGCCGCGAATTCACCAAGCTGATCCAGCCCAATATCAAGCTGATCGCCGTGGACCAGACCGCCAATGGCGACAAAACCGAGGCCGAGATCGCCCGTACCGTCACCGTGTCGGCGAACTCGCAGCAGGTGGCCGCGCTGGCTCAGGCGCAATCCACCGGCCGTCTGTCGCTGGCCCTGGTCGGCGCCGAGGATGACAGCATCGCCCAATCGGTCGAGGTGGACATGCGGTCTTTGCTGGGTCTGAAGGACGAGGCCCCGGTGATCGAACAGCAGATCGCCAAGAAAGAAGAGGTCTGCACGATCAAGACGCGCCGCGGTTCGAACGTGGTGGAAATTCCGATCCCCTGCACCAACTAAGCACGCAGTGTGCAGCAGATCGCAGAACATGCGGGGCGGCCATAGCCTGGTCGTCCCGTTGCATTTTCGCCGCAGAATTTCGGGGGCGGTCCGCAGTTTCACATCAGAATCGCGCTCGAACCCATTGATTCTTGCAAAGTTTCCCGTTTTCGCGCATGGTGGCGGGAAATACGGGCGCAAAGACCCATTTCCGAGGCGTGATCGAAGAGGCAGGTCACATGAAAATCGCGACGTTTTTCCAAGCAGCCACTCTGGGGCTGTCCCTGGCATTTGCTGTTAGCAGCATCCCCGCTCCGGTGCAGGCCGAGACATTGCGCGTTGTCAAACGCGGAACGTCCTCTTCGCTGAATGTACCGATGAACCGGGCTATCGTGGTCGAGAGCGACTCTCCTTTCGCCGAGCTGTCCATCGCCAACCCCGAGATTGCGGATATTTCCTCTTTGTCGGATCGCACGATCTATGTGCTGGGCAAATCGCCCGGTATCACCACGCTGACGATTCTGGATGCCTCGGGGCGGTTGATGACGAACGTGGATGTTGTGGTGGCCGCCGACATCACCGAATTCAAGGAACGCCTGCGGCAGATCCTGCCCGGCGAGAAAATCGAGGTCCGCACCGCCAATGACGGCATCGTCCTGTCGGGCACCGTGTCGTCCTCGGCGCGGCTGCAACGGGCGCTGGACCTGGCTGAACGCTATGCCCCGCAACGCGTGTCCAACCTGATGAGCGTCGGCGGCGTGCAACAGGTCATGCTGAAAGTCCGCTTCGCCGAGATGGAGCGCAACGTGTCCAAATCGCTTAGCACCTCATTGGCGCTGGATGGCGGTATCCTGGGCGGGAATGCCAATGTTTCGGGCGGGACAAACACCAATAACAACTCGGGCTCGCAGGGCAATTCGCTGGGCGGCGTGATCCCCTCCACCTCTGAAGCAAACGGTGCCATGCTGTTCGGTTTCTCGGCCGGGTCGGTCGAAGTGGGCGTGCTGCTGGAAGCACTGGAAACCAAAGGCGTCGTGCGCACCCTGGCCGAACCGAACCTGACCGCGCTGTCGGGCCAGGAGGCCAAGTTCCTGGCGGGCGGCGAATATCCCATCCCGGTTGCGCAGGATAACGGCTCGGTCACGGTTGAATTCAAACCCTTCGGTGTCGAGCTGAACTTCATCCCCCGTGTGGTGGACGGCGATCTGATCAACCTAGAGCTAGAGGCCGCCGTGTCCTCGGTGGATCCGACGAACGGGTTTACCTCGAACGCCTTTACCATTGATGCGTTCCGCCGCCGCGAAACCTCGACCACGGTGGAAATGCGCGATGGCGAAAGCTTTGCGATTGCCGGGCTTTTGCAGGATGAATTCATCGACACCAACGGCCAGGTGCCGTGGCTGGGCGACATCCCGATCCTGGGCACGCTGTTCCGCAGCGCGCAGTATCAGCGCTCGCAGTCTGAGCTGGTGATCATCGTCACCGCCCATCTGGTGACCCCGACCCGCGGCGAGGTTCTGGCCCTGCCGACCGACCGCATCACCCCGCCCTCGGAAAAAGACCTGTTCCTGAACGGCAAGGTCGCCCGCGACAACAGCCGCCGCCTGAAAGGTGCCGCCGGCGAGGTCGCCCGGCAGGATTTCAGCGGCTCTTATGGCTATGTGATGGATTGATATGATGCCCAAACGTCCGGTTCTTTTGCCCACCCTTCTGATTGGCAGCGCGCTCGCGCTCAGCGGCTGCGCAGGCACCAAGTCCTACTCGACCTTCACCCGCGAGGCCGGGGCGTTGATCGCCGGGGGCGACTTTGGCAACGCGACCATGAACAACACCCAGATCATGAGCGGCGAGCGCGGCTATGTCGTTGATCTGGCACGCCGTTTTGACGCTGACGTTGGCTCGACCGTGAATTTTGCGTTCAATTCCTCGCAGTTGGATCAGGCCGCGCGCACCGCGTTGCGCCAGCAGGCCAGCTGGATCAAGCAATTCCCCGAGGTCCGGTTCCGCGTCTATGGGCACACCGATGCGGTGGGCTCTCAGGGATATAACCAGCGCCTGGGCCTGCGCCGCGCGCGCGCCGTGGTGAACTATCTGGTTGCGCAGGGCATCGGCCGCTCGCGGCTTGAGGCCGTGGTCTCGCATGGGGAAACCCAGCCGCTGATCGTGACCGAAGGGCGCGAGCGTCGCAACCGCCGCACCGTCACCGAAGTCAGCGGTTTCGTAAAGCGCCATGCGTCGCTTCTGGATGGGAAATACGCCGAGGTCATCTATCGCGAATACATCGCATCGGCCAAGCCCCCCAGCACACTGGGCGGCATCCAGGGCACGGAATTCCAGACCACCCAATAATCTGAACAATCCGGCCGATTCCCCGGAATAGTCAAAAGATTTCCAACAATTACGATCTTTTGGCCCTATTTCCGCCCAAGTTGGCAACGATCTTAGCCTCAATGGGATTGGTGCGTTCCGCATGTTGGAACGCGGCAAGCACAGTTTGGGGCAAAAACAGAACAAAACCTGCGCTCCGGCTGTTGCTTGTGAACCTGAAAAGGAAGACGAGGCAATGACGAGTGAAGCCAACCTGCAACCCGAGGCAAGCCCCCTGCTGGCTTGTACCATCAGCCGGGACGTGCAGAATTTCGATCTGCTGATCGAAGACATGGAGGCTCTGCTAGGGGAAAGCTGGGGCGACCTGGGCTTTGCCGATGCGTTGCCGTTTTTCCAGCAGCCCGATTCGGAACCTCTTGAATTCGTGGCGATCGCCATCGATTCCGAAGACGAAGACAACCTGATCCTGCTGGGGGAAATCATCAGCCAGGCCAAGCAGCGCGACATCAAGGTGGTGCTGATCGCCGATGATGTCAGCCCCGCCGCGCTGCACCAGCTGCTGCGCCAGGGGGCCGATGAATTCGTGCCCTACCCGCTGCCGGAAAATGAGCTGAGCGCGGCTGTGGAACGTCTGCGCACTCCCGAACCCGAGATACAATACCACCCCGAACAACCCGCCGCCCCGGCCAAATCCTCCCATGATCGCGAGGGCGTTCTGATCGCCGTTCACGGGCTGGCGGGCGGCACGGGCGCCACCACTCTGGCTGTGAATCTGGGCTGGGAACTGGTGCAGGCCGCCAAGAAAGGGGAAACTCCCCCGCGCGTCTGCGTGCTGGATTTCGATCTGCAATTTGGCTCGGTCGCGACTTATTTCGATCTGCCCCGCCGGGATGCGGTGTTTGAAATGCTGTCGGATACCGAGGCCATGGACGATGACGTGTTCATGCAGGCCTTGATGTCCTTCGAAGACAAAATTCATGTGCTGACCGCGCCGGCGGATATCATCCCGCTGGATCTGATCACCTCAGAGGACATCATGCGCGTGATCGAAATGGCGCGTCGGCACTTTGACTATGTCATCGTGGATATGCCCAAAACCCTGGTCGTCTGGACCGAGGCCGTGCTGAACGCCGCCCATGTCTATTTCGCCACGCTGGAAATGGACATGCGCTCGGCCCAGAACGCGCTGCGCCTGAAACGCGCCCTGCAATCCGAGGATCTGCCCTTTGACAAGCTGCGCTTTGTTCTGAACCGCGCCCCGAAATTCACCGATCTAAGCGGAAAATCCCGCATCAAGCGCCTGGCCGAAAGCCTGGGCATCTCGATTGACCTGCAAATGCCGGATGGGGGCAAAGCCGTCACCCAAGCCGGCGATCACGGCCTGCCGCTGGCTCAGAGCGCCAGCAAAAATCCGTTGCGCAAGGAAATCGCCAAGCTTGCCCAATCGCTGCATGAGCTGGGCGAACAAGAAGCCATCGCCAGCTAAGGACCAGAGGACAGACCATGTTTTCGCGTTACAAAAAGCCCGCAGGCACCAAACAGCCCGGCCCTCAGGCCGCCAAACCCGCCGATGCGCCCAAGACCGCCCCGGTTGGAGAGGCCCCGGTCAAGCCGGTGGTGATCCGCAAACCCATGCCCAAGGCCGCCGCGCAGGCCCCCGCCGCCGATAAGGAACGCAAGCGCAAGGAACGCCTGTCTGAAATCAAGCTGGAACTGCACCGCGCCCTGCTGGACAACCTGAACCTGGCCGCGCTGGAGACCGCCTCTGAGGCCGAGCTACGTTCGGAAATCAGCGCCATCACCTCGGAGATCCTTGAGGAAAAGGGCATCGTGCTGAACCGCGAGGATCGCACGACGCTGAACCAGGAACTGTTTGACGAGGTCACCGGCCTGGGCCCGCTGGAAACCCTGCTAAAGGACGAATCCGTCAACGATATTCTGGTGAACGGGCCGCAGCGGATTTTTGTGGAACGCTCGGGCAAGCTGGAGCTGACCGACATCACCTTCAAGGACGAAAAGCACCTGCTGCGGATCATCGACAAGATCGTGTCCGCCGTGGGCCGCCGCGTCGATGAATCGAACCCTTACGTTGACGCCCGTCTGGCCGATGGCTCGCGCTTCAACGCCATGGTGCCCCCGATTGCGGTGGACGGCAGCCTGGTGTCCATTCGTAAGTTCAAAAAGGAAAAGCTGGGCATTGATGACCTGGTGCGTTTCGGCGCCTTTTCCGAAGAAATGGCCGCCTATCTACAGGCCGCCGTGGCCACGCGTCTGAATGTGATCGTGTCGGGTGGTACGGGGTCTGGTAAAACCACCACGCTGAACGCGCTGTCCTCGTTCATTGATAATTCGGAACGGATCCTGACGATCGAGGACACGGCAGAACTTCAGCTGCAACAGGTACATGTGGGCCGGATGGAATCGCGCCCGCCCAACGTCGAAGGCAAGGGCGAGGTCAGCCAGCGCGATTGTCTGCGCAACGCGCTGCGGATGCGCCCGGACCGGATCATCGTGGGCGAAACCCGCGGCGAAGAGGTGATCGACATGCTGCAAGCCATGAACACCGGCCACGACGGCTCGATGACCACGATCCACGCCAACTCGGCCCGCGATGGTGTCAGCCGTCTGGAAAACATGATCGCCATGGCCGGGATCGAAATGCCGATCAAGGCCGTGCGCAGCCAGATCTCCAGCGCTGTGAACCTGATCGTGCAGGCCTCGCGTCTGCAAGACGGCTCGCGCCGGATGACCTCGATCACGGAAATCACCGGGATGGAGGGCGACGTGATCTCGATGCAAGAGGTGTTCCGCTTCCAGCGCGTCGGCCTGACCCCGGACAACAAGATCATGGGGCATTTCACCGCGACCGGAGTGCGCTCGCACTTCTCGGAACGCTTCCGCCTGTGGGGCTATGACCTGCCCCCGTCCATCTTTGAACCTGTCGCAGCGGAGTAACGCCCATGGCCATTTCAATGGAACCCCTCATTTACGGCCTGATCTTCGTCGGCGTGCTGGTGCTGGTCGAGGGCGTCTACCTGACGGTCTTTGGCCGCTCGATCAGCCTGAACAACCGGGTGAACCGCCGGCTGGAGATGCTGGAGAAAGGCAACAACCGATCCGAAGTGATGGAGACGCTCCGCAAGGAGATGAGCCAGCACATGAAGTCCCGCTCGATCCCGATCTATGCCATTCTGGCGGACCGGGCGCAAAAGGCGGCGATTGCCTTTACCCCCACGCAGTTGATCATCATGATGGGCGTGCTGGGCGTGGTGGCCTTTATCGGGCTGACCGTGGGCACCGAAACCTCGGTGCCGGTGCGGGCGGCGGTTTCCGCCGGGATGGGCATTGGCGGCATCTATTTCTGGGTGAACTCCAAGGCCAAGAAACGCATGGGCATGATCGAAGAACAGCTGCCCGACGCGGTGGAGCTGATGGTGCGGTCCTTGCGTGTGGGGCATCCGTTCAGCTCGGCCATTCAGATCGTCGCCAAAGAAGTGGCAGACCCCCTGGCCACCGAGTTCGGCATGATCGCAGACGAGGCACAGTACGGCCGCGACGTGGGCGAGGCTCTGAAAGACATGGCCGAGCGTCTGGACATGCAGGATCTGCGGTTCCTGGCCGTGGCCGTGACCATCCAGCAGCAATCGGGCGGTAACCTGGCCGAGATTCTCTATGGTCTGGCGCAGGTGATCCGCGCGCGCTTCAAGCTGTTCCGCCGCGTCAAAGCCATCACCGCCGAGGCCCAGTGGTCCGGCAACTTTCTGTCCGCCTTCCCCGTGCTGGCGCTGATCGCGATCAACGTGATGGACCCGAACTACTATGACAACGTGCTGGATCACTATCTGTTCGTGCCCGCCTGTATCGCGGTTGGCCTGTTTCTGGGCGCCAACCTGATCATCATGCGGATGCTGGTGAACATCAAAGTCTGAGGAGAGCATCATGGACATTTTCAACGCAATCCTTGGCCCCGAGCTGGGCGCCTTTGGCCCCGTCATTCTGGTTGGGTTCCTGGCTGTGGCTCTGATCATCATCGCCGCGATGATCCTGATGAACCAGAAGGCCGACCCTCTGGAAAAACTGAACAAGGACACCAAGCGCGAGCAGTCAACGACAACCAAAGCCGCCAAGCTGCGCGGCGCCAAATCAAACGACAAGCTGGAAAAATATTCCACCTTTCTGGAACCCCAGAACGAGAAGGAATACTCGGCCGTTCGGCAAAAGCTGCTGCAAGCGGGCTATCGCTCCAAGGACGCGGTGCGGTTTTACCATTTCGCGCAGTTTGCCCTGGGCCTGGGCGGTCTGGCGCTGGGGGTGCTGTATTTCGTGGCGGTGCTGTCCAGCAAGGAACCCACCACGCAGCAGACGCTCATGTGGATTCTGGGGCCGGGCTGTTTTGGCTATATGATGCCCAAATACTGGGTCACCAAACGCCAGCAGAAACGCCAGGAGGAAATCACCCAAGGCTTCCCCGATGCGCTGGACATGATGCTGGTCTGCGTCGAGGCCGGCCAGTCCCTGGATCAGTCGATCATCCGCGTATCGCAGGAAATCCGGTCGTCCTATCCCTCGCTGGCCGATGAATTTGAAATCGTCAGCCACCAGATCAAGGCCGGCAAGGACAAATCCACCGTTCTGTCCGACATGGGCGAACGCTGCGGCGTGCCCGATGTGTCCAGCTTTGTCACCGTGCTGGTGCAATCGGCCACCTTCGGGACATCAATCGCCGAGGCGCTGCGGGTTTACGCAGGGGAAATGCGGGACAAACGCGTGATGCGCGCCGAGGAAGCGGCAAACAAGTTGCCCACCAAGATGACACTTGCCACAATGGCGCTGACCGTGCCGCCGCTGCTGATCATTCTGGTTGCGCCCTCGGCGGTTGGCATTCTGGAACTGGGCAAGTGAGCAGATAAATGACAACAGCAAAGGCAGGGCTGGCCCTGCTGACAGCGCTAAGCCTGGCCGCCTGTTCTTCGGGCGGCCTTGGTGCATCAAAGGACGGGCTGACCGCGCCGGGCCTGTCGCAACGCGGGCAGGCGGTGGACGGTTTGCTGGTCGGTCAGCGCCTGATGGATGCGGGCGAATATGAGCTGGCGCTTCAGGCCTATTCGCGCGCCGCGCTGGCCCACGGGATGACAGTGGACGTGCTGGCCGGGCTGGGCACCGCCAATCTGGGGCTGGGGCGGCTGGGACAATCCGAAACCCTGCTGCGCCGCGCCGTCGCCACCGATCAGGCCATCCCCGAGGTCTGGAACAACCTGGGCGTCGTGCTGATGGAGCGGGGCAAATCGGCCGAGGCCGTGCAGATTTTCCAGAAGGCCTATGCGCTGGATAATGGCGAAAGTGACTCAATTCGCGATAATTTGCGCTTGGCACTCGCAAAATCGGAAAAACCGGCCTATGATGCTGAACAAGAACAAGATTATAAAGTGGTACGGCGTGGTAGCAGCGACTACCTGATCCGCCAGATACCCTAATTGGGCAAGAGCAGTAAAAGGACGCAAAAATGCGCCACACTCTCATCTTTTCCTTGTGCCTGGCTGGCGTCGTCGGCCTGTCTGCGTGCGATCAAATTCGCGGAAAAAACCAGGTAGATAGGGCACTTAGCGCCGTGAACGCGGTGGATCAGAACAATCTGTCAGACATCATGCTGACCGTGGCGGACCCCAATGAGGCGGTGACGTACTTCACCCGCTCGGTCAAGGAAAGCCCCGATCGGATCGACCTGCGGCGCGGTCTGGCCACCTCTCTGATCCGGGCCGGACGCCCCACCGAGGCCGTCCCCGTCTGGAAAAAAGTCGTGGAGCACCCCCAGGCCACAAATGACGATCAGGTGGATCTGGCCGATGCTCTGATCCGCACCGGCAACTGGGACGAGGCCGACAAGGTGCTGGACACCGTGCCCCCCACCTTTGAGACCTTCAAACGCTACCGGCTGGAGGCGATGGTTGCCGATTCCGATAAGGAATGGAAAAAGGCCGACAGTTTCTATGAGATCGCCGTGGGCCTGACGACCCGCCCGGCCGGTGTGCTGAACAACTGGGGCTATTCGAAACTGACGCGGGGCGATTTCTCGGATGCGGAACGTCTGTTCACCGATGCGATCCGCAACGATGAGAAGCTCTTTACCGCGAAAAACAACCTGGTTCTGGCCCGCGGGGCGCAGCGCAATTATACCCTGCCCGTCATTCCGATGACTCAGATCGAGCGGGCGCAATTGCTGCATACCCTGGGGCTAAGCGCCGTGAAACAGGGCGATATTTCCACCGGCAAGGGCCTTCTGCGCGAAGCCATCGACACTCATCCGCAGCATTTCGAGGCCGCCGTGCGCAGCCTGCGCGCGCTTGAAGATAACGTAACGAACTAATCCCCGTGTCCGAGATGATCGCCAACATCAACCTGGCCATTCCGCAGACTGCGGCGCTGGTTCTGTTCGTTCTGTCCCTGCCCGTCTGTGTCTGGGTGGCCTGGTCCGATATGAAGGCCATGCGCATCCCCAACAAGGCCGTGCTGGCGCTGGTGGTGATTTTCGTGCTGGTCGCGCCGTTCACCATGCCGCTGGAAACCATGGGCTGGCAGATGCTGCATCTGGTGGTGATCCTGCTGATCGGGATCGTGATCAACGCCGCCGGTCTGGTGGGGGCTGGCGATGCGAAATTCGCCGCCGCCGCCGCGCCCTATGTCGCCTTGGGGGATCTGCGGTTCATGATCGCGCTGTTCGCCGCCTGCCTGCTGGCGGGCTATACCGCGCACCGGATTGCCAAGTTCACGCCCCTGCGCCGCATGGCCCCCGATTGGGAAAGCTGGAGCCGCAAACGCGATTTCCCCATGGGCCTGCCGCTGGCCTCGACCCTGTCGATCTATCTGTTGCTGGGGGCCTTGGGCGGGGCCTGACGGCTTCGCGATTTTTCCGGCTCTTCTCCATCTTTTTGCCACCTTGTTCGGCCAGATTGCCCCAAAGCCCCCTGCAAGGGGCCGCAGACTCATGCAACGGGACGATCAGACGCCATGAACATGCAAGCCCAGCCCGGCAATCGGGTGACGCCTCCGCCTCCGCCCAGCAGCCTGGAAGACATGCGGCTGCCCCTGCCGATGATGCGGGACATCCTGCTGAAAACCATCTTTCGCAAGAATGTCTCGATGGTATCGGACGTGGCCGAGGCCGTTTGCCTGCCCCGTCAGGTGACCCAGGAACTGGTGGACATCGCGCGCGAGCAGCGCCTGCTGGAGGCCACCGGCACGCTGAACGCCAACAGCGGCAACGAGATGGGATACCAGCTGACCGACGCGGGCAAATCGCGGGCGCTGGACGCGCTGTCGCAATCGGAATATTTCGGCGCGATGCCCGTGCCGATGGCCGTCTACCGCGAACAGGTGAAACGGCAGTCCATCCGCAACATCCAGATCAGCCGTCAAGAACTGACCGACGCGATGGGCCATCTGGTGCTGCCGCCCGATCTGCTGGGCAATCTGGGGCCGGCCGTTAGCTCAGGCCGCTCGATCCTGATGTATGGGCCGCCGGGGAACGGGAAATCCTCCATCTCGAACGGCATCCGCGACGCGATGGGCGATAAAATCTATGTCCCTCGGGCCATCGAATACTCCGGTCAGGTGATCACCGTCTATGACCCGATCGTCCATTCCGCCGCCGAGGTCGAGATTGACGATCCCAATTCCCTGCGCCGCCGCCGCACCTTTGATACGCGCTATGTGCGCTGTGACCGGCCCACCGTGATCACCGGGGGCGAGCTGACGCTGGACATGCTGGATCTGGTCTATAACCCCACGGCGCGCACCTATCAGGCGCCGCTGCAATTCAAATCCTCAGGCGGGATTTTCATCGTCGATGACCTTGGCCGCCAGTCCGAGCCGCCCCAGTCGCTGGTCAACCGCTGGATCGTTCCGCTGGAGGAAGGCAAAGACATCCTGGCCCTGCAATCGGGTGAAAAATTCGAGGTGCCTTTCGATACGCTGGTGATCTTTTCCACCAACTTTCACCCGAATGAAATCTTCGACCAGGCCGCCCTGCGCCGGATCTTCTTCAAGATCAAGATCGACGGGCCCAGCCAGGAAAATTTCCTGAAAATCGTTGCCCTGGTGGCCCGCAAGAAAAAGATGCCCCTGGACGAGAACGCCCTGGTTCATCTGCTGCAAAACAAATACCCGACGATTGATAACGTCTATGCCAATTATCAGCCGGTGTTCCTGATTGATCAGATGATCGCGATCTGCGAATTCGAAGGCATCCCCTATCAGATGACCCCCGAGCTGATTGACCGCGCATGGGCCAACATGTTCGTGAAAGACGAAAAAATCGTGAAATAGGCAGGAAGGCGCGCGGCATTCCGGATCGGGATGCGAAAACGCGCCGCCCCCTGGGCCCGAAGGCCCTGCTGGCTGCCTGTCTGGGCGGCCTGTTTCTGTTGTGCGGCAGCGGCTGAATCGCTTGTCCACGGGATGAACGCTGCACCCGCCCCCATTGACAGCGCCCATAACCACTCATGCACAGAATTCATACGAACACTAATTTAAAATTGATCAGCCTTATGTATTATCCCTTCTGTCCGGTTCGGTCAAAAGGAGGACCCTGACCGCAGGCCACGCCCTGCCCGGATGAATGGCCCGAAGCACTGCGCCCGCGACGCCGACTCCTCCGCTGTGACCTGCGCGTCACGGCCCGGATAGCTGCACGCAAATTTCAGGCCAACAACATTAGTTGCCTTAGGGAGGTACACATGAACCTGAAACATTTTCTGACCTCGGTCGCCGTCTGCGCCTCGGTTGCGCTGCCCGCCACCGCCGAGGAAATCCGCGCCACCTCGTCTTTCGGGCCCAGCCATGTGCTGGCCACCGATGGCTATCCGATGCTGTTCAAGAAGCTGGAAGAATTCACCGAAGGCCGCTGGACCGGCTATGACACGCCCTCGGGGCTGCTGGCACCGAACGAGATGAACACCGGCCTGCGCGATGGCATCTCGGACATGGGCCCGATCATCCTGCCCTATTTCGCAGCGGACTACCCGGAATCGGGCATCGTGGGCGAGCTGTCGATCCTGGGCACGGACAACCGCGCCATTTCCTCGGCCGTGACCGAATACATCGCCACCTGTGACGCCTGCCAGGCGGAATTTGCGGCCAATGGGCATGTGTTTCTGGGCTCGGATGCGACCACCAACTATCAGTTCCTGTCCACCGTGCCGATCCGCAGCCTGGACGATATGAAGGGCATCCGCATCCGCACCGCCGGGTCGGTCTTTACCCGTTTCGTGGAATCTCTGGGCGCCGAGCCCGTGCAGATGCCCTCGTCCGAGCTGTTCGAGGGCCTGTCCTCGGGGGTGATCAACGCCACTTATTCCTCGGTTGCCGATCTGAAGAACGCGCAGCTGTATGATGTGGTCAAGGCCGTGACGCTGATCGATCAGGGCGTGTTTAACGCCGCCGCGATGACCAATGCCTCGTCCATCCTGTGGACCCGCATGAGCGCCGAAGACCGTGCCGCCCTGGCCCATGCCGCGCAATACGCACAAACCATCGGTGTCCAAAGCTGGATCGACACCACCAACGAAGCCCGCGCCGCTGGTGAAAAGCAGGGGATCGAGTTCATCACCCCCGATGACGCGATGAAGGCCAAATCGGCTGAATTCCGTGCCGCGCATCTGGCCCAGGCCGCTGCAACGCTGGAAAGCCGCGGCGTCACCGATGCCGCCGCCAAGATCGCCCGCTACGAGGCCCTGCTGGCCAAATGGTCCGGTCTGGTTCAGAACGTCAGCACCGATGCGGAACTGGCCGAACTGCGCAACCAAGAGATCTGGTCCAAGATCGACTTCGCAACATACGGTCAGTAACACCCCATGCATTTCGCGGACCGTTTCATTGCGGCCACGACGAAATGGGTCGGAAGCGCCATCCTCATCCTGATGGCGCTTCAGATCGTGATCGACGTGGCGATGCGTAATCTCTTGGGGGCCGGGTTTCCCGCCACCGCCGAGATCGTCTCGAAGTATTACATGCTGGCGGTCAGCTTTCTGCCCATCGCCTATGCCGAGCTCCAGCGCCGCCATGTCGAAGCTTCGATTTTCACCGATATGATGCCCAGAAAAACCCATGGGGTGATCTATGCCCTGGGCTTTGCCCTGTCGCTGATTGTCTATTGTCTTCTGGCCTGGGGAACCGGCAAGGAAGCCCTGCACCAAACCAAACGCGGCGCCTATGTCGAGGCCGGTGCGATGGATTTCTACACCTGGCCGGGCACCTGGATTCTGCCGTTCTGTTTCGGGCTGATGGCCATTGTCGTCGCCCTGCGCCTGATCGAACTGCTTAGCGGGAAGTTCCGCGATGCGCCGGCCGATACCGCCATCATCACAGACCCCATCGAGAAGGATAACTAACATGGATCCGATGACTATTGGTATCCTCGCCGTTGTCGGCGTTCTGGGGCTGATCATGCTGCGTGTGCCGATTGCGGTGGCGCTGGTGTTCGTTTCATTCGTGGGCATCTGGGCCATCGTGGGCGAGCGCCCGGCCATGTCGATGCTGTCCACCGTGCCCTATAACTTTGCCGCCAGCTGGACGCTGTCTTCGGTGCCGATGTTCCTGTTGATGGGCTATGTGGCCTATCATTCGGGCCTGACGCGCGGCATGTTCGAGGGCGCGCGCGCCTGGCTGGGCTGGATGCCCGGCGGGCTGGCGATTGCCTCATTGGCGGGTGCGGGGGGCTTTGCCGCCGTGACCGGATCGTCCATCGCCTGTTCGGCCGCCATTGGCCGGATCGCCGTGCCGGAAATGCACCGCCAGGGCTATGACATTCGCATCGCCACCGGATCGGTTGCGGCGGGGGGCACGATTGGTGCGCTGATCCCGCCCTCGATCCTGCTGATCCTGTTCGGGATTCAGGCCGAAGTGTCGATCACCAAGCTGTTCATGGGCGGGCTGATCGTCGGGGTCATCTCGCTGGGGCTGTATATCGCCGCCGTGCTGATCAGCTATGTGCTGGCCCCCGAGCGCCTGCCCCGTGCCGCGCCCTCCAGTTGGGAGGAACGCATGGACGGCCTGCGCGAGGTCTGGCCCGTGCTGCTGATGATCGTGGTGGTCTTTGGCGGACTGTTTTCCGGCCTGTTCACCGCAACCGAGGCCGGAGCCGTCGGGGCCGTCATTGCTATCCTTATCGGCATTGCGCGCAAAACCCTGACGTGGAAACTGTTCAGCGAAAGCTGCGTGGATACGCTGCTGTCCTCGGGATCCTTGTTCATGATCGCCATCGGGGCCAACCTGTTCACCCGTCTGGTGGCGCTGTCGGGCCTGTCGCGCTGGATCGGCACCGGAATCGAGGGGCTGGGCCTGGGCGTTCTGGGTATCCTGATCCTGATCACGCTGATCTATCTGGCCCTGGGCATGTTCCTGGAACCCATCGGCGCGATGCTGCTGACCCTGCCGCTGTTCCTGCCGCTGATCCACAGCCATGGGGTAGATGTCATCTGGTTCGGCATCCTGCTGGCCAAACTGCTGGAGATCGGGATGATCACGCCACCTGTGGGGTTAAACGTGTTCGTCATCCATTCGGTGGCCAAGGATTTCGTCAAGCTCGAACAGATCTTTGCCGGAATCCTGCCCTTCCTGGCGGCGGACCTGCTGCTGGTGGTGGGGATGCTGGCCACCCACGCGCTGTTCTAAACCAATGGCGTTCTGAGCCCTTCACTCAGGACGCCTCAGGGCCCCGCCCATTCGCCCTCGGCGACGCAGCTTTTGATCGTGCTGCGCAGCCAGCGGTTGGCGGGGTCCGCATCTGCATTCGAATGCCAGTACAGATAGGCGTCGATCCGGGGGGACTCGAACGGAACCGGCACGATCTGATTGTCGAACCACACGTTCGCCCGCCGGGCAAAGCTTTCGGCCATGGTCAGCACCAGATCCGAGGACGCCACCGCCCGCATCGCCGTATTGATCTGCTGGCAACGCGCCACCACCCGCCGGGTTTCGCTGTCGCGGGACAGGGCGATGTCCTCGGGGCCGGCGCCCTTCGCCCGAGAGGTGACGATGATATGATCCAGCGCCAGATAATCGCGCAGCGTCACGCCCCCATCCACCAGCGGATGCCCCCGCCGCGCCACCACAACCGAGGGCGAGGACAACAGATGCTCGCGGTGAATATCCGCGCCCAGCGGCAGGAACACGTCAATCGCGGCGTTCAGCTCCCCCGAGGACAGCTCTGCCTCGATCCGGCGCCTGTCCAGCGGGGCCGAAGCCACGGTCACCTTGGGCGCTGTCGTGTTCAAAAGCATGACCAGCGGCAGGAAAAAGCTGTTCTCCATCAGCGAGCGCATCCCGATGGAAAAATGCATCTCGGCGGTTTCAGGGTCGAACCCGTCCAGCTCACCCAGGGTGCGTTCGAACAGCTTCAGCGCCTCGCGCGTCGGACCGATCATTTTCTGCGCCAAAGGGGTCGGCACCAGCCGCTGCCCGTGCCGCACGAACAAAGGATCGCCCACCCGGTCGCGCAGCCGCCCCAAGGCATGGGAGATCGTCGGCTGCGTCAGATGCAGCGTCTCGGCGGCGCGGGTAACGCCGCCCTGGGAATAGATCGCCTCGAAGACGACGAAGAGGTTCAGGTCTGTGCGTGATATATTCATTTCATCTATGCCGATATATCCCGGTAATTCATTTTCTTATGAATTCAGGATGTGCCATCTGTCAACAGGGAGGCAAAAACAATGACGAACACACCATCCCTGCCCTTCGATCAGAACCGGCTGGCGGACTATCTGTCGAGCGTGCTGCCGGGCAGCGGGCCTGTCACATTAGAGCAGATCGCGGGCGGGCATTCGAACCCCACATATTTCATGGATTTCGGCGGCGCGCGCTATGTGCTGCGCAAGCAACCACCTGGTGAACTGCTGCCCTCGGCCCATGCGATTGACCGCGAATTCCGGGTGATCAACGCGCTGGCGAGCACTGGCGTCCCTGTCCCCGCCACCCCGCATTATTGCGAAAACCGCGAGATCATCGGCACTCCGTTTTACATCATGGAGCGGCTGGACGGCCGCGTGTTCCACGACAACAGCCTGCCCGGCCTTAGCCCTGCCGACCGGGGTGCCATCTACGAATCGATGAATGACACGCTGGCGCAGCTGCACGCGGTGGATATTCAGGCGGTGGGCCTGTCCGATTACGGCCGTCAGGGCGGCTTTTTCGACCGCCAGATCGCCCGCTGGACCAAGCAATACGAGGCCGGCAAAACCCGCGAGATCGAAGAGATCCCGCAACTGGCCGCCTGGCTGGCCGACAACAAACCCAGCGATGATGAAACCACGCTGGTGCATGGCGATTATCGCCTGGGCAACCTGATCATCCACCCCACCAAACCCGAGGTTCTGGGCGTGCTGGATTGGGAACTGTCCACCCTGGGCCATCCGCTGTCGGACCTGGGCTATAACCTGATGCCCTGGACAAATCTGGCCGAGGAATATCACGGCCTGGGCGATCGCGATCTGGATGCCTTGGGCATTCCCAGCCGCGCCGCCTATGCCGCGCGCTATTTCGAAAACCGGGGGCTGCCGCTGGATAGCAGCCCCTTCTACACCGCCTTCGCCTATTTCCGCCTTGCCGTGATTTTCGAGGGCATCGTCGCCCGCGCGGCCAAGGGTGTGGGCAGCGCCGAGGGCATCGACCACCTGAGCCGGGTCTGGGCCCGGCACGGACTAGACCTTGCAGGAGACTGATATGGAATTCACCTTTTCTGAAAAAAGCCTGGAGATGCAGGCCCGCGTTCGCAACTTCATGGAAGACCATGTCATCCCGCGCCACAAGGACTTTATGGCCGAGCAGCATAACGGCACCTACACGCTGTCTTTTATGAACGATCTCAAGGCGCTGGCCAAATCCGAAGGCCTGTGGAACATGTTCCTGCCCGCGCTGAAAGATGACGAGCCCGGCACCCGCATGTCCAACCTGGATTATGCCCCGCTGGCGGAAATCATGGGCCGCCTGCCCTGGGCCTCCGAGGTGTTCAACTGCTCGGCGCCGGACACCGGCAACATGGAAATCCTACACATGTTCGGCACGCCCGCGCAGAAGGAAAAGTGGCTCAAACCCCTGCTGAACGGCGAGATCCGCTCGTGCTTTGGCATGACCGAACCGGATGTGGCCTCGTCCGATGCGACCAACGTGCAGACCCTGATCCGACGTGACGGCGATGAATACGTGATCAACGGGCGCAAGTGGTTCACCACCGGGGCGGCCTCGCCCAATTGCAAACTGTGCATCGTGATGGGCAAAACCGACCCGGACGCCGACCGCCACAAGCAGCAGTCGATGATTCTGGTGCCGATGGACACCCCCGGCATCACCATCACCCGCAACATCCCCGTGATGAACCATCACAGCTATGAGAGCCACTGCGAGGTCTTGTATAAAGACGTGCGCGTGCCTGCCGAGAACCTGCTGGGCACCGAAGGGTCGGGCTTTGCGCTGGCGCAGGCGCGTCTGGGGCCGGGCCGTATCCACCACATGATGCGCTCGCTGGGGCAGGCCGAACTGGCGCTGGAGCTGATGGTCGAACGCTCGCTGGAGCGCAAAACCTTTGGCAAATACCTGCACGAACAGGGCGTGGTGATGGAGATGATCGCCCGCAGCCGCTGCGAGATCGAACAGGCCCGCCTGCTGGTGCTGAAAGCCGCCTGGATGATCGACAATGTCGGCGCCAAAGAGGCACGGAATGAGATCGCCATGATCAAGGTCGTGGTGCCGGAAATTCAGGGCAAGGTCATTGACCGCGCCATCCAGATTTTCGGTGGCATGGGCGTGACGCCCGACACCCCGCTGCCCGATCTGTGGACCATGGCGCGCTGCCTGCGTCTGGCCGATGGCCCGGACGAGGTACACCTGCGCTCGCTGGGGCGCTCATTGGTGAAGGCCGCACAGAAAGGCCCGATGGATTCGCACCGCTACTATACCGCGCCCGATCGCGCCTCCGAAACCGACATGCGCCCCGGCGTGGCGGCGGCGGTTGCGGCCCTGCAAACCGCCGAGGCCGCGGAATGAGCCTTCAGGCCCGTCTGCAAAACATCACCGCGCTAGAGGGGGCCGCCCCCTATCTGGCGCGGTCCGCCGAAATCGCCGGTCAGGTTCCGGACATCCCGCACGCAGACCCCGCCCAGATCACCTCTGTGGGCGTTCTGGGTGCGGGGGCCATGGGGCGCGGCATTGCGATGGCCTTTGCCCAGACCGGCCACCGGGTCACGGTGGTGGATCCGGCGCGGGCCGCCTTGGACACCGCCCGCCAGCATCTGCAATCGCTGACCGATCGCGCCGTCGCCAAAGGCCGGATGGACCCCGACACCGCAGCCGCACAAATGGCGCGATTTACCTTTGCCGACGCGATCAGCGCCTTTGCCGGCTGCGATCTGGTGGTCGAGGCCGTGCCGGAAATCCTGTCTCTCAAACAGCAGGTCATGGCCCAGATCGAACGCACCGTGTCTGAGGACGCGCTGATCACCTCGAATACCTCGACGCTGGATGTCGATGCGATTGCCCGGTCTCTGGACCGGCCCGCGCGGTTCCTGGGCACCCATTTTTTCATGCCTGCGCAGGTGAACCCTCTGCTAGAGGTCATCCCGGCAGACACCACCGATCCGGCCATTCTGGCGCTGACGATGGCCCTGGCGCAGAAGCTGCGCAAACGCGCGGTGATCGCGGCCAACGGCGACGGGTTCATCGGCAACCGGCTGTTCGACCGGGTCCACCAAGAGGCCATGTATCTGGTCGAGGAAGGCGCCTGGCCGCAGGACGTCGATGAAGCGCTTGAGGCATGGGGCATGGCCATCGGCCCCTTCCGCGCGCTGGACATGGTGGGCAATGACATCCCCTGGGGCGTGCGCAAGCAGCGGGCTCAGCGGGCCACCCCGCCGCCACAGCCCCGCGTGGGCGACGCCCTGTGCGAGGCCGGCTATCATGGGCAGAAAACCGGGCGGGGCTGGTATCTGTATGACGACGCCACCCCGCGCGGACGCAGCTACGAGGACAGCCGCGCGCTGATCTTGCGGGTCAGCCGCGAATTGGGCCTGACCCGCCGCACAATCACCGCCGAGGAAATCGTCGGCCGCGTGATCACCGCCCTGATGGTGGAATCCCTGGCGCTGGTGGCCGAAGGGCGGGCGCTGCGGGGCAGTGACGTGGACGTGGTTTATACCACGGGCTACGGATTTCCGGCGGCTTTGGGCGGCCCGATCCGGTTGGCCGAAACCCTGGGCCCCCGCGCCGTTCTGGACCTGGCGGGCTGGTATGGCCAGCTCAGCAACCGGGCCGACACGGCCTGGAAACTGCCCGCATCCTTGCAGGAGACAGCCTGATGCGTCTTTTCGATCTGACAGGGCAAGTGGCCCTGATTACCGGCGGCTCGCGCGGGTTGGGCCTGCAAATCGCCGAAGCCCTGGCCGAGGCAGGGGCCGCCGTCATCCTGACCGCCCGCAAACAGCCCGAACTGGATACCGCCCGGACTCATCTGGAAACGCTGGGCGCGCGGGTTGCCACGATTGCTTGCGATCTGTCCGATCTGGACAGCATCCCCGGTATCGTGGATCACGCCAATAGCCTGTTCGGCCCGCTTGATATTCTGGTCAATAACGCGGGCACCAGCTGGGCCGCTCCGACCGAGGATCATCCGCTGGACGGCTGGAACAAGGTGATGACGCTGAACATTACCGCGCCTTTCGTGCTGACACAGGCAGTGGCGAAAAGCTCGTTCCTGCCGCGCCAGACCGGCAAGATCCTGAATGTCGCCTCGATTGGTGGGCTGTCGGGCAACCGGGCGGACAGTGACATGTTCACGATTGCCTATAACAGCTCGAAAGCGGCGATGATCAATTTCACCCGCGCGCTGGCCACCGAATGGGGACGCCACAATATCAATGTGAATGCTCTTGCGCCCGGATTTTTCCCGTCCAAGATGTCCGAGAAGCTGATCGAGCGGCTGGAGCAGACGCTGCTGCCCTCGATTCCGCTGCACCGATTTGGCGGCGAGGAGGATCTCAAAGGCCCTGCCCTGTTCCTGGTCAGTGACGCCGCCCGCCATATCACCGGGCAATGTCTGGCCGTGGATGGTGGTGCCACCGCCTGACCTTGAGGGAGGAAAAAATGGAACGACTGCAACATCAGGTCTGGCCCCTGGGCCGGCCCCATGATGTCCCGATTGCGGACTGGACGCTGAACGACAACCTGTTCCGCAATGTCGCCGCGACACCCGATAAACCCGCTTTGGTGTTTTATAACCGCATCACCACCTATGCCCAGCTGGGCGATCAGGTAGAGCGCACGGCCGGTTATCTGCAACAGGTCTGCGGCGTGCGCCCCGGAGACCGCGTGGCGATCTACCTGCAAAACTCGCCGCAATTCGTGGTGGCGCTGTACGGGATTGTGCGGGCGGGCGGCGTGGCCGTGCCGATCAACCCGATGAACATGACCTCGGAAACCGACTATATCCTTGAAAACGCAGGCATCCGCACCGTGCTAACCGCGCAGGACCGGATCGAGACGCTGCAACCGCTGCTGGACGCGGGCCTTCTGGATCACGTCATCGTCACCGCCTATTCCGAGGCCCTGCCCAGCGATCCCCCCGCCGGCATCCCCGACACGATTACCGCGCCCAAGGCCGCGCTGCCAGACGGCTTCACCGCCTGGGCCGACATGCTGACCGCCGCCGCCGCCCCTGCCCCCTTTGATCGCGCCCCCGCAGATCTGGTGCTTATGCCCTATACCTCGGGGTCAACCGGGCGCGGCAAGGGCTGTATGCACACGCACCAGACCACGCTGCACGCCACGCGCTGCATGATCGACTGGTTCGATCTGCGCCGGGACGATGTGTTTCTGGCCGTCGCGCCGATGTTCCATGTGGTGGGGCTTCAGGCCGGGCTGAACTCGGCCATCGAGGTCGGGGCAACCGCCGTGATCCTGCCCCGCTGGGATCGCGACATTGCCGCGGGTCTGATCCGCGAATTCGGTGTTTCGGCCTGGCCCTGCGTGCCGACGATGCTGATTGACTTTCTGAACCGCGATGACCTGCAAGAGGACGACCTGGCCACTCTGCGCGTCCTGTGGGGCGGCGGCATCGCCATGCCCCAGGCCATCGCGCAGAAGCTACAGGACATGACCGGCCTGACCTTTCTGGAAGGCTACGGGATGACGGAAACCATCGCGCCCACCACGGCCAATCCTCCGCATCTGCCACAGGCGCAATGCGGCGGTATTCCGGTCTTCAACACCGATATCGCCATCGTGGATCCGGACACGCTGTCGCCGATGCCCACGGGCGAGGTGGGCGAGATCCTGATTTCCGGCCCGCAGGTCATGCTGGGCTATTGGAACAACCCCGAGGCCGACGCCGAGACCTTCATACAGTTGAACGGCCAACGGTTCCTGCGCTCGGGCGATCTGGGGCGCGTCACCGATCAGGGGTATCTATATATCGTGGATCGTCTCAAACGGATGATCAACGCCAGCGGCTACAAGGTCTGGCCAACCGAGGTAGAGGCCAAGCTCTATCATCACCCCGCCATCGAAGAGGCCTGCATCATCTCGACCCATGACGATTATCGCGGGGAAACCGTGAAGGCGGTTGTGGTGCTCAAACCCGGTGCCAGCCTGACCGCAAAAGAGCTGTCCAAATGGGCGCATGACCAGATGGCCGCCTATAAGGTGCCGCGCGTACTGGAGGTCGTGGACGCGCTGCCCAAGTCCGGCTCGGGCAAGGTTCTGTGGCGCGAGCTGCAAGAAAACGAAAACGCCAAAACCAAGGAATCCGCGTGATGAAAGACGCCGTTATTGTCTCGACCGCCCGCACCGGGCTGGCCAAAAGCTTCCGTGGCTCTTTGAACGCCACGCATGGTGCCACGATGGGCGGCCATGTGATCAAACACGCGGTCGCGCGCGCAGGCGTGGACCCCGCCCAGATCGAAGACGTGATTCTGGGCTGCGGTTTCCCCGAAGCGGCCACCGGCATGAATATCGCGCGCCAGTCGGCGATCCGGGGCGGGCTGCCCGTGGGCAGCGCAGCGCAAACGGTGAACAGGTTCTGCGCCTCGGGGCTTCAGGCGATCGCCATGGCCTCGAACGCGGTGACGCTGGGCCAGGCGGGGGCCGTGGTGGCGGGCGGCGTCGAAAGCATTTCCCTGGTGCAGCCGGTGCTGAACAAATCCAACCTGGAAGAGACCTGGCTGGCCAAGCACAAACCCGCCGTCTACATGCAGATGATCGACACGGCGGATATTGTGGCCGAGCGTTACGGCATCACCCGCCAGGCGCAGGACGCGTTTTCCGCCGAAAGCCAGCGCCGCACCGCCGCCGCGCAGCAGGCCGGTCTGTTCGATGCTGAAATCGTCCCGATGGACACGGTTATGGCCGTGAAAGACCGCGAGACCAAAGAGGTCTCCATGCAGCCTGTCACCGTCACTCGTGACGAATGCAATCGCCCTTCGACGACGCTGGACAGCCTGGCCGGTCTGGACCCCGTGATGGGGCCGGGCAAATTCGTCACCGCGGGGAATGCCTCGCAACTGTCGGATGGGGCCTCGGCCTGCGTGGTGATGGAGGCCGACATGGCCGCCGCTGCGGGTGTGGCCCCCCTGGGGGCGCTGCGGGGCTTTGCCGTGGCCGGGTGTGAACCCGATGAGATGGGCATCGGCCCCGTCTTCGCCATCCCCAAGCTGCTGAAACAGACCGGGCTGAGCCTGGAGGACATCGACCTGTGGGAACTGAACGAGGCCTTCGCCAGCCAGGCCCTGTACTGCGCCGACACGCTGGGCATTGACCCGGCGAAACTGAACGTCAATGGCGGCTCGATTTCTGTGGGGCATCCGTTTGGGATGACGGGCGCGCGACTGGCCGGACACCTGCTGATCGAGGGCCAGCGCCGGGGCGCGAAATACGGGGTCGTGTCGATGTGCATTGCTGGCGGGATGGGCGCGGCGGGCCTGTTCGAGATCTTCCCGGCCTAAGACTCAAACCTCAACATCAAAAAGAAAGGGGGCCCCGCGCGGCCCCCTTTCAACGTGTAGCAGTCAGCGGATGGCCACGGGATTGATCATCATCTGCACTGCCCCACGCAACCGGGTAACGCCCAGCACGAACAGAAATTCGTCCACGCCATCGGCAACCAGCTCTTCTGTCACCATGTTTTCCAGAATGTAGACGCCGTGATCCTTCAGCAAAACCTGATGCGCCTCGAAAACGCCGGCGCCGGGGGCAAAGGGCACCGCCTCGACCCCCCAGGTATCCGCGCCGACGGCAACGGCACCCAGTTCGGCCAGATAGGCGGCGGCGGCCGGATCAATGCCCGGCTCGCCACGGCCATAGCGGGCGGGGTCTGTGTTTTCTCCGGTCAGCAGCGACAGCCAGCCGGTGTGCAGCAGCACCACGTCGCCTTCGCGCAGCTCGACGTTCTGAGCAGCAGCCGCAGCCTGAATATCCTGGGGCGTGATCACCTCACCGGCGTCCATCACCGGCTTCCCCTTCAGGCCCGCAATATCCAGCACCACGCCGCGCGCCACGATCGGGGGGATATTTTCAACCCCCAGCTTGGTCAGCCCGCCGGGCTGCGCGAAATCGGCCCCCTTGTGCCCATTATAGTATTCATGGCTACGGCCCACATGGCCCAGCCCGTCAATCTGGCTGCCGATCCCCAGCCAGCCGCTGAACACGTCATCGTTATAGCTGGACATGGTGGGGCCGTGGCCCTTGCTGTCGATCTGGTTCGGCTGGACAATGGTCAGCCCCAGCTTGCGCGGCGGATAGGCGGGGATTTTATCGTCGATGATCATCCCCAGCGCATAGGTCTTGCCCGTGGTGATCAGGCCCGAGGCCGCCAGAACGCTGGCCTGTGTCACCAGGTTGGCCGCGCCGATCTGATCTTCGGGGCCCCAGCGCGGCTCGGCCTGGATGGGCGCAGACAATAGAGGGGTGATCGCGGCCAGCACGGCCGCGGCAAGTGTCTTTTTCATGGTTGTTATCCTCCCTTGGACGGGGATGCCCCCGTTGCATCACCTTGCAAGAGCCCGAACCGGACATCCAATGAAACATCCACATGACCGGGTATTGGCAAATTCTATGCCCAAGCCCCAAAATGCGCCCCAGCCGGCACCGCGCAGGTTACAGCAGGCCCGCCTGCTCCAGCCCCGGACGATAGGTGCGGCTGACGGGGATTTTATCTCCGTTCGCCAGAATCAGGAAAATCCGGCCCTCCGCGCGCTGCACATCCGTGATCGCCCCCACGGCCACCCAATGAGAGCGGTGCGCGCAGTGGCCCTCAACACTGTCCATCTCGTCGATTGCATCGGTAAAGCGCATCCGCAGACGGTGAGCTTCACCCGGCAGCACCACCTCGACAAAGTGATTATTCGCAGAAAGACGCAGAACGGGGCCCTCGGCCTCGGCTGGCAGGCGGCGCATCAGCCTTGGCGCAGGCGGAGCGGGCGGCGGCGGGGCCTGGGGCACGGACGGCACGGCGGCGGGCATTTCCTGCGCCTGAACCGACCCCTGATCGCCCACCAACAGCCGCTTACTGACCTGTATGATCAAACCGACAAGCGCAACGCACAGGCTGATGCGCAACAGATTCGGCGTCATCACCGACGGATCCACGATGATGAAATGAATCCAGACATACAAAACCGGAGACAGAACCAGCGTTATGCCGCAGACGCGCAGCAGATCGCAACGCCAGCCGGTCAGGCCGGTATGCAGCTTTTTGAACACCAGATTCATCGCGCCCGACGCAATCAGCCCCGCCGCCACGATGACGCCCCAAAACAGCACGCGCGTTCCGGTTTCCATAAGGGATAAGGTGTTGAACGGGCCCATTATCACGGCAACAATCGTGAACAACGCCCATCCCAACAGAACCGAGGCCACCCGGCCTGATCGAAAAACAGCACTCAACATCGCACTCATTTGCCCCGCACCAACCCACCAAGCACAGACAAAAACATTAGTTTACATGGCCTTATACATCACCCACTTTGGGTTGCAACCTATCACTCGGTTGCGCGGCTAACTTCTTAACAATAGGTTAACGGCAGGAGGCCCCATGTCAGACAGTCTTTTTCAGCGCATTTCGCACAGTTTCGAACGCCAATCCATGATGTCCACTTTGGGCGCGCGGCTGGCGGATGTGTCAGAGGGATCGGTTCAGATCACAGCTCCGATTCTGCCGGGCGCACGTCAGCAGCAGGGGCACGCCCACGCCGCGCTGACCTTTGCGATCGGAGATTCCGCCGCCGGATATTCGGCCCTGACCATGATCCCCGAGGGCCAGGAAGTGGTGACCGCCGAGATCAAGATAAACCTGCTGGCCCCCGCAACCGGCGACCTGCTGGTGGCCACAGGCCGTGTGATCAAACCCGGACGCAAGCTGATAATCGTTACCGCTCAGGTCCATGCCCGTGTGGGCGAGCAGGAAAAACTGGTCGCGATTTTGCAGGGCACCATGGTGCCCGTGCCGGTTTAGGGGCGCAGGCCGGCCGCCTCGACACGGGGTTTATAGGTCCGGCTGACGGGCACCTGCGCCCCATCGGGCATCCGCAAGAACAGCTGACCATTGCGCCGCAACACCTGCTGCACCTGCCCCGTCGCCACCCAATGCGAGCGATGCACCCGCAGCCCCGCAAAGCCGGCCAGCTCTTTCTCGGCATCCGACAGACGCATCAGGATCAGGGCCGCGCCCGCATCTGTCACGACATTCAAATAGTGATCCTGCGATTCGATCCGGATCAGCGCCCCGCGGCGTTCTAAAGGCAGCCGTTTTTGGAAAACCGCATCCGCCGCGGGCTGCTCTGCGGCATCCGTCTGCACCACGGCCGGCAGGTGAAAGTGATGGATCAGGGCCACCACGGCCTCGACAATCATGGCGACAATCCACACCACGCCGATCATCCACAGCCCCTGACGCAGACCGCCCCAGCCATCGAAAACAAGAGCATTCAGCCCATGCAGCATTCCCCCCAGCACGATGGCGAATCCCAGCCGCGCCGCCAGTCTGCGCCACAGCCCCTGCCCGGCCAGAAGCCTGCGGAAGCCCAGATCCGTCAGGATCGAGACCCCCGCCACGCAAGCCCAATACATCAAACGCGCCGGTCCGCTTAGCAATTCATAAGTTTCGAACGGGCCTGTCAGCCCTCCTAATACCGAAAGCGCGATCCACAACACCAAAGGCGTTACGATCTCGGGCCGTTGGCGAAGCGCCAAATGCAATGGGCCGTTTTTCATGGTCACACACGCAATTCCCAGCAAGTTCATGCAGTCACGCTTGGCCAGGGTGGCCGCTCATGCTGCTTCTCGTTCTAGAGAAACTGACCGGAGTTGCATAGATGAGCTTTCACCCCCTGGCCCAGGCCCCCGCCGCCATTCAAATTCACGCCTGGATCGCCCTGGCGCTTATTCCCCTGACCGTGGCGATTTTCCTGATCCCCCGCGGCAGCGGGCTGCATAAAACGCTGGGCTGGGCCTGGGTGGTCGGAATGGGGGCGGTCGCCCTGTCCTCATTCTGGATCGCTCACATCCGTCTGATCGGCCCCTTCAGCCCCATTCACGCCTTATCTGTCCTGACGCTGGGCGCGTTGATCCATGCGATCTACAGCATCCGTGCGCGCCGGGTTTCAAGGCACCGCAAAACGATGCTGGGCCTGGTCTGGGGGGCCTTGCTGGGGGCCGGAGCCTTCACCGTTTTGCCCGGCAGGATCATGCATAGCGTCCTGTTCGGAGGCTGATCCGAGCGCAGATATGGCCCTTTTGCCCCTGTTCAGGCGGTCAGCCCCTCTGGCTCTGTCAGGCCATTGGCGCGGCAGCAGGCGGTCAGGGTGTTGGCCAGAAGGCAGGCGATGGTCATTGGGCCGACGCCTCCGGGTACCGGGGTGATCGCCCCGGCCACCGCCGCGCAGCTGGCGAAATCCACGTCGCCCACCAGCCGGGTTTTGCCCGCGCCCTTTTCCGGAGCCGGGATCCGATTGATGCCCACGTCAATCACCGTGGCGCCCGGTTTGATCCAGTCGCCCGGCACCATTTCGGGACGGCCCACCGCCGCCACCACGATGTCCGCGCCCCGCACCACACCGGGCAGATCGCGCGTGCGGCTATGGGCGATCGTCACCGTGCAGCTGTCGCCCAGCAGCAGCTGCGCCATCGGTTTGCCGACGATATTGCTGCGCCCGATCACCACCGCGTTCAGCCCCGACAGGCTGCCATGATGCGCGCGCAGCATCATCAGGCAACCCAGCGGCGTGCAGGGCACCATCGCCTTTTGCCCGGTGCCCAGCAGCCCCACATTCGAGATATGAAACCCGTCCACATCCTTGGCCGGGTCGATGGCGTTGATCACCAGATCCTCGTTCAGATGCGCCGGCAAGGGCAGCTGCACCAGAATCCCGTGTACCTCAGAATCGGTGTTCAATTGGTTAATCAGCGCCAGAAGATCCGCCTCGGACGTGTCGGCGGGCAGTTTGTGCTCATAGGAATTCATGCCCACTTCGACGGTCATTTTCCCCTTCGAGCGCACATAAACCTGGCTGGCAGGATCCTCGCCCACCAGCACCACGGCCAGGCCCGGCGTGATCGCGTTTTCCTCTTTCAGCCGCGCAACATGCTGCGCAACGCGCCCACGAACATCCAAGGCAAACGCCTTACCGTCGATGATAGTTGCGGTCAT